>JBBRGZ010000403.1:0-1528 GCA_038223395.1 Chitinophagales bacterium | reverse complement strand
GGAAATTCGGTTTTTGTAAACTTGCAGCAAACACAACAAGCACAAATACATATTACTGATCTGAGTGGTAATATTATTTATAACAATACACTTTCTAACAAATTTACCGAAATTGAATTAAAGGAACCTTCCGGTATTTATTTGGTGGAATTAATTGGGGATGGAAAAAAGTATGTTAAAAAAATTAATAAACAGAATTAAAGCTGCGCAATCGATTATCATAAAATTACCTATAAGGTTTTCAGCTCCATTATTTTGCTAATCGCCATGTAAATGAATTGAATAAAATCGTTAGCATAAAGTTTAATGCTCTATTTTTTAAACAGGATTCGATTTTTAAACCCTTGAGAACAAAAATTTCGGTTGATTTTTTTGCCCCTTGTCCTGATACGAGGTATTTAAACTATTTACAACAATTGTAAGCGCTGCAGGTTTTGATTTGAGTTCAACATGTCTTCTATTTTATGGAATAAAGTGAATATATTAATATAATATTTAGAAAATAGCACATTATTGATATATTTTGTTAAAATACGAAAGTGTGAAGGTTATTGTTTGATGCATTTTTTAAGGGTGAAATTATTTTGTCAAATCGCGCAACTTTATGAAAGTTTAAATAAAAAGCTTAATTTTAATGACGTTTCTTTACTAAAATCAATAATCCAAGAAAAAAGCACCATTATACTTAAAACCTTATTCCATAAGCAGTGAAAAAATGATGGAGAAAAAAATATCGAATAATCAAAACATCAGCACAAGCATTTTACAATCAGGTATTTATTTTATAAAAGTTACCACACAGAATAATCAAATATTTACTGAAAAATTAATCATTGCAAAATGATGAAGCAATTTTCCCTACAGCAATATGGAATATTTTCAGCTTCCTTTGTTTTAATGCACGAAAATGCAAAAGCTCAAATTATTTATACAAATATTGAGCCTGACATTATTTTAAATTTTCATGAATCTGCATTTATTGATATGGACAATAATGGGATATTTGAATTTGCGTTTTTAAATGGCTATTCTCAATTCTATTTGGAAACAAGTTTGGGGTCTCCGGGTGCGTATATCTCAAGAAATGTTCAATGGGTTGGTCCTTATTCCAATCACGACAATAAAATTGCCGGAAGTTACGAGTCATTTACAGCGCCGTATGGTGGCAGTTTTAATAGGTATTACCCCTATGCATTGTATCCACTTGACCATATCGACGACTATTTAGATTTTCAGAATTGGGGATTTCAGCGTATGGGTTTCAAATCTTATAGAAATGATGATTTTTTTAATTCAGGTGGCAACTGGTGGCCGCAAGCCTTTGACCGTTACTTAGGGGTTCGATTTTTAGATGCGGATGAAAATAATCATTTTGGGTGGATACGATGCACTATTCTGGATTCTGCAGAGGTACTTATTATTAAAGATTATGCTTATGAGGTTAAAACGGATGTTGGAATTTTGGCAGGTGATACCACAAATTACATTGATGTAGAAGTAGATGTTGCCAATGAAACAAAATTAATTT
>JBBRGZ010000402.1:0-1532 GCA_038223395.1 Chitinophagales bacterium | reverse complement strand
AATTTGACGAATATTTTTCTGCATGATAGCTTTTTAAATAAAAATCATTCAGTTTCGCCTTCCATTTTTTACTATAAGGAGTAAATACCGTGTACGGAGTTTGATCGTCTTTTAAAACCTCATTTTTCTCAAATATTACCTGGTCTTTAAATGTTAAAAATTCAATACCTGCGGATTGAAGGAAGGACTGAATTTCATTATCTCTGCCTTTTGCATAAGGTTCGTAATCGTGATTGGTAAAAACAGTTTTTATGGTATATTTCTCTATCAGCTCTTTAAAAATATCTAACGGAAATCCATAATAAACGTCCATCGTGCTACCATGCCGCAACAATTCTTCCTGCATTTCCATGATAGCCGCATGTATAAACTCAACCCTCCGGTCTGCTTTATTTTCCAGTTGATCCAGAATATTCTTATCAAAAATAAAGATGGGAATAACTGGCTGTCCAGC
The DNA here is from genome assembly GCA_038223395.1 of Chitinophagales bacterium. Lineage (GTDB taxonomy): Bacteria > Bacteroidota > Bacteroidia > Chitinophagales > BACL12 > UBA7236. The sequence continues at coordinate 1,078 of JBBRGZ010000402.1, read as the reverse complement.
TCTTAATGCATGGTATAATGCGGCATTGTCCTGTAACCTCAAATCTCTTCTATACCAAATTATGTTTACCTCCATTTAAAGTTATTTGGTTTTAAAACACTTAAAAAACGGTAATGTTTAAGCATATAAAGGCAATATCAGTTTTTTGTACAAATTTGAAGAAACCGGGTTTGAATAATTTATGCGTCCAAACTGCTTAACCCATTTTATTCCACAAATAACGTTGGTCAAAAATATTTCGGTCGCCAAATGCAGGTCGCTGGCAGTAATTGAACATTCTTCAAATGCTATATTTTCTTCTCCAAACTTTTTTAACAGATACCGGCGCATTACTCCGTTTACCGGCCCATCGGTTAAAGGAGGTGTTTTAATAATACCATCCTTAACAATAAATACATTGGCGATTGTCGCGTCTGCAATATGGCCAAAGGAATTCTTTAAAACGCAATCATTTATTTTTTGATCTTTTGCCCACAAGGCTGCCATTGCATATCCCAAATAATTATTGCTTTTTACACCCGAAAACTTATCACAGGTTTTTATAGCATCCTCATATACATCTATTATTAACCCATTTTCATTAAACTTATTAATACTCTCATTTAATTGCCAGGTTTGAATTAAGTAATTTGGAGAGTGATTTTCCACATCGTACAATCCACCATCTCCTCTAAAAACGTTTAGTCTTATACGACCCAGGGCTTGATGCCCATTTTTAACAGCGATATTTTTTATTAGTGTTGAAAGGTAATCGGCCGTAAAAAGGGATGGCTTGGTAAATTGCAAAAGATCAAGAGATGAATAAACCCGATCAAAATGAAAATCTTGCAGCAGTAATTTTCCACTTGCCATTTTCATGGTTTCAAAAAAACCATCTCCATACCTAAATGACCGGTTGTTGGCAGAAATACATATATCATTTTCCTTTACAATCTTCCCATTAAATATAGCATAGTGTGGCATGCATCAAATAAAAACAAAAAACCCGACATCAGCCGGGAATTTAAAAAGTTTAGAATTATTTAGTAAATTATCCCTCAACAATATGGTGCTTAACAGCATATAAAATTAAACCTGC
>JBBRGZ010000401.1:0-1532 GCA_038223395.1 Chitinophagales bacterium | reverse complement strand
GTTGACAGGAACATCACAAAAAATAATTTATAAAGATCTTCCTGTTGACGATCCAAAACAACGACAGCCGGATATTACACTTGCGAAAAATTTATTGCAATGGGAACCAAAAATAAAGAGAGGTGAAGGATTAAAAATCACCTATAATTATTTTAAAAGTTTATCGCAGGAACAATTATATAAAGATATTGAAGGCAGAAAATTTGAGTTTTCAGGAATAAAAAAACAAGCATGAGCTACCTCGAAATTGCAAAAAACGTATTATTGTTTGAATCAGAACAGATTCGCAAAACGATAGATAAATTGAATGCGCAGTTTAATGAAACTGTTGATGCGATATTAGCTACAAAAGGTAAGGTTGTAGTTTGTGGAATAGGAAAATCGGGTGCAGTTGCACAAAAAATAACAGCAACTCTTTGCAGTACCGGAACACCATCCGTTTTTTTACATGCTGCAGAAGCTGCTCATGGCGACCTGGGAGTGTATGCTGCAGGAGATCCTGTTTTATTAATTTCGAAGAGTGGCACAACTGAAGAAATGTTGCGGTTAATTTCATTTTTTAAAGAGTCGCATTCAAAAGTAATAGCAATAGTGGGTAATTTGAATTCTGCTATTGCGCGCAATGCCGATTATGTTTTGGATGCCACAGTTGACAAAGAAGCAGATGCATTAAACCTTGCTCCTACGGCATCTACCACAGTTGCGCTTGCACTAGGCGATGCACTTGCAGTTGCATTGATGCATGCACGCGGATTTACAGAAAACGATTTTGCGCGTTTTCATCCGGGTGGACAATTAGGAAAAAATTTATTGCTGAAAATAAAAGATGTAATGCACGAATTACATGAAATTGCCCGAGTTGATTCTGCTGATAGTTTTCGCGAATTAATTATTGCAATGACAAAATTTAATTTGGGTGCAGCATGTGTTGTAGACAAAAATAATAATTTGTTAGGGTTGGCAACAGATGGAGATGTTAGACGCAGTTTAATTGAAAACACAAATTTGGACATATTAACCGTAGAAAAAATAATGACGAAAAATCCAATTACAATTACACCAAATGCAACACTCAAAGAGGCAGTGGATATGATGGAAAACAGAAGTTCTCAATTATCTGTTTTACCGGTTGTAGAAGATGGCAAATGTGTTGGATTAATTAGGATACATGATATTTATTTGGGATAATACTTGATTTGAATTGCCAATAATTATATTTAGACTAAATTGTAAATACTATTTTCAACAACATCTTATTCGAAAATAATGAGCACTTGATTTTTATCTACACTCACACCTTTTTCAACTGCAATACTTTTTACTACACCATCGCCGGGAGCTTTTAAAACGTTTTCCATTTTCATAGCTTCTAAAACAACAACGGCTTCTCCTTTTGCAACGCTGTCGCCGGCTTTTACACGAATATCAATTACCAATCCCGGCATCGGTGCTTTTAGCTCACTTATTTTTGTTGCATCAGCGCTATTAAAGCCCATTTCATCTAACAATCTGTCGAATTTATCTTTTACCTC
>JBBRGZ010000400.1:0-1532 GCA_038223395.1 Chitinophagales bacterium | reverse complement strand
ATTCTGCTTTATCAAGCAAAATTATTTTTTGAACTTTAAAATTAATCAATTGTCGCACAATTTCAGAACCTATTGAGCCAGCTGCTCCAGTCACAAAAACCACAGATTCTTTTAATCCTTGTTCAATTTTTCTCCGATCCAATTGAATTGAGTTCCTTCCCAACAAGTCTTCTATATTAATTGGTCGAATGGTCTTTGCCTGAAGCTCTCCTTTTATCCAGTTTTTTACTGGCGGCACTTCTTTTAACACAAGATGCAACTCCAAACACTTATCTGTTATTTCTCTTTTTCTTTTATATGATATTTCAGCATTATCAATAGCAAAAATAATTTCGGCAACTTTATTTTCAGGTATGATCTTATTAAATGCACTACTGACAGAATAAATTGGAACACCTAATAATTATTTTTTATGAAGTGAAGCATTATCATCAATAAACCCAATTATTTTAATATTCACTGATGTGTCTGTAAGAAGGGCATTAAGAGCTGCTTGCCCCAAAGTTCCCGCCCCAAAAATCATTAAATTTTTGACATCTTTTTTAGGAACAAACCAATACTGAAATACCATTTTAGCAACAAGTCTGGACAAGATTAATAACGTCGATAGCAACATGGCAAAAATTACAATAACTGAAATTGGCATGTTCAAGAACGAAGAATCATTAATAAACCTTGCAGTCAATGAAGTTAGCGCGAGTACCACACCACCACAAATCGTAGCAAGGAGAATGCGTAAGATATCTTGACTGGTACTATGCCTTAAAATACCGGAATATGATTTTGATCTCCAAAAGCATAAAAACATTACAGGGAAAATGATTATCAAATGCATTGAATTTATCATTTCTTCCATGCCTGAAAGGTCAAAATTTAATCTGAGCAGAATAGCGGTGTACCATGAAAAAAATACCACGCTCAAGTCCATGAGTAATACCATCCATCTTGGCACGTAATTTTTTGAAAAATAATATGTGAAGTGTTTCATATTTTGTTTTTTTTAATTTTGTCATACTAGTACTATCAAATTTATTTTTTGCATTAACATAGATAACCTGATTTTAAAAAGTATCTTAATTTTTTCGCGCCTTAAAATTTCAAGTTAACCTTAATTGTTATGCAAATTATTGCTTAATCACATAAAAAACAAATTATTTATTATGATGATTGTATCCATGTTCATTTTATATTTAGTACGTTTATTATTAAATTACAATTATTATACCCAACAACATATAACACTGAATACCAAACAATTAAAAATTTAAGCAAATAAATATATTGTTCCATAATGGGACAATTATCCCTGCGGGGTTAATAGATTTATTTATTTTTCCAAATATTTTCATTTTGAACTATTTGAAATATTCTAAATGACAATATTTCTTTACTTTATGATTCAAATTCACTAGCTTTAAAACAATTAAATTCTTGACAAAAACCCCATATTTTACTTTAACCAGTACACCAATGATTATTTTTGAATTGATTTAATTGCTTTATATCTAACAATAAGATAACCCACACTCAAT
>JBBRGZ010000399.1:0-1544 GCA_038223395.1 Chitinophagales bacterium | reverse complement strand
AAAACTTGATAAGGCAATTCCAGAGAATGTTGCAATCCATCAGAATAAATTTGTGCTCCTAATTTTTGTGTAATTACGTTTACAAAATAATCCTGAAAATTTTTGGCAATACGAGAAACCATTGCAGCACCCATTCCCAATAATATTAACGTACCCACTCCTTTTACAAACTGATAACGATTTAAAACATCATGATGTTCGGTTTTTAAGTGCGGAGTTGTGGCAAAATCGTCCACAATGCGACTAAAAATATAGGTATCTATTAAAGAAAATATTTGGTTAATGGCTGCTAAAACCAATGCCAAAAGCACCATCCACTTATAGCGCTTTAAATAATTGTATAGTACTTTCATTCAGCTTTATAATAATTAGTAGACAAAGGTAAACTTATTTATATGTACATACATATATATATATCTGATTTTATTTTTTGTTATACAAAGTTCATTTGCTACATTTATACGATTAATTAAATAAAAATGGCGATTAACTGCCATATAGATTAGACGAAACTACTCACTCTCAAGCACCAATGTTAATCCAACAATTAAGTATTATATCAAAAACTGAATTGGCAGCTTCTATTATTTCGTTGCGAAGCGATGGTATAATACATGTGGAAATGAAAGAAATCGACAGAGAAGTTGAATTAACTGATATAAAAGAAATGACATCCGATTTAGGAAAAACAGGAAATGAAAAAAAACTCCCAGTACTTGTTTCACTCAAACGATTCAATCCTATTACAAAAGAAGCTAGCGAATATTCTGCTAGTATTGAAGGTGGCCGCTATACCATTGCAAATGCAATATTAATAAGTAATTTTGCCATTCGTATTTCGAGCAATTATTACATCAAAATATTTAAACCAACTACCACTACAAAAATGTTTAACAGTGAAGAACGAGCAATTTAATGGTTGAAAGCATTATTAGAATAAGAATTTGTAATTATTAGTTGAGACGTTAAAGAATCTCTAAAGACAATTGCAAAAATTAAGAAAAGAAATATTCCAAAAGAAACAGCTTGGCAATTAGCCAACATTTAATTCAAATGCTAACAGAAGAAATTTCAATTTTAGAACAAATCAACTTCGCTACCTTATCAGTTGCTTTGCGGAGCGATGGAATTGTTCAAGTAAAAGTGAAGGCAAATGATGAAATAGATGTCAAACATGTGGTTCAAGTAGTTGACAGTTTAGAAAAAATGGGAAACGGTAAAAAATTTCCTTTACTAATTGTTGTTGGAGAATACACATTGCCAACTCCAGAAGCTCGAGCATACATTGCTACACCAGAATCGGATCCTTTTGCGCTTGCCGAAGCGTATGTAATTCAATCGTTCACACAAAAATTAGTTGGAAATGTATATTTGAATTTACATAAACCTGCACGCCCAACACGCATGTTTAATTCGGAAGTGAAAGCGATTGAATGGTTAAAAACATTTTCACCATCAAAGCGGGCTTCCTCAAAGTAACAAAAAGTCATAAAAAAACCCGAGTTTTTAGCTCGGGGTTTTTACATTTTAATAAAATCTTATTG
>JBBRGZ010000398.1:0-1569 GCA_038223395.1 Chitinophagales bacterium | reverse complement strand
GTTTTTTGTCCTTTGGTCCAATCTACTATAAACTGAATTCCATTTTCTTTTACAATTGTGTTTTCCGAATCGCCGAAAATAAATTCATTCTTAACATCACTGTGATTATTTTTTCCTGAAATAGTTTCAGAACTTTTATCGTAAATGGTTTTAAGTTCAGATCCTAAAACTTTTTTTAGTGCGGCAACAATATTCTCGCGTTGCAAATGAACACCAATATTGTGTGATTGAATTACAATGTGTCCGTTATAATTATCGATAATCAAAGCCGGAACGCCATCACCTTCACCAAAAAATATGCGATATACATTCGTATTTTCATTAACGAGGCCAATTTGTTTACGGTATTCATAAGCCTTACTGATCTTATGAATCCAAAAAGTTTCATCTATTTCAACTTGTTCGAAAGAAATAATGCGTACCGCAATACTTCCATTGGCGTAATAGCCTATTCCCAGAAATTTATTTGTTGAAGAATACACCTCTACCAAGGCTCCATCTTTTAAATTAGCTTCTTTTACTTTTATAGCTCCCGAAAATACCCAAGGGTGAAAGCGCTGGAGAGAATGCTCCTTATCTTTATTTAATACAATTTTACTATACACCTGACAAAGGTAATAATAATTGACTGAATGAGCTTATTGAACTATTTGGAGATAAAATAAATAAAGCCTAGAACAAAAATATAAAGGGCTTTAAAAGGTAGGTCGCTAATTACATTGTAATTGAACCAAGAGTAGCGCGATAATTTTACGAGTATAAATTTTTGCACGAGATTGAAGATGCAAAAATAAAATGTTAATTAGTAAAGTTTTCTATGAATTGCCCTAATTATTAGACGAACATTAGGCCAAAAAGTGCATCACCAAACTAAAGAATTCCTTAGGTTTTTCAGCATGTACCCAGTGTCCAGCCCCTTCAATGCTTTCAAATTGAACATTAGAGTAGCGTTTAGCAAAATCAGCCTCGTCTTGAGCATTTATATAGTTAGATTGGCTTCCTTTTATCACCAAGCAAGGTACCGAACTTTGATAAAACGGAACTGTCTCTCGAATACTATCATATTTTTCGCTGATTACTTCCAAATTAAAACGCCAATCCATTATATTATTGGCAGTGTCTTTCCAGTATATGTTTTTTAGTAAAAATTGTTTGGTTCCAAATTCAGAAATATGTTTACTCATTTCTGCTTCGGCTTCTTTTCTGTTTTTTACAATTGTAAAATCAACCGAATGGAGTGCTTGCAATACTTCGCGATGATGTGGCGGATATTCTTTAGCGGCAATATCACAAATAATTACTTTTGAAGCCATGTTCGGAAACATTCTCTCGAAGAACATCACCACTTTTCCACCCATACTATGTCCCATTAAAACAACATTATGTAATTCTCGCTCTTCAATAAATTCTTTTACATCTTGCGCCATGTAACTATAAGTCCAATCTATACTGTGTGGTGACAAACCGTGATTCCTGAGATCCAATGTAAAAACACGAAAGCCCTTTTCTGAAAATTGTTTGGCTAACGTATTCCAATTATCACTTTGCCCAAATAAACCGTGTAGTATG
>JBBRGZ010000397.1:0-1572 GCA_038223395.1 Chitinophagales bacterium | reverse complement strand
GGTAATTTTTTGTCTATAAGAAACGGCTCCACTGGTATTAGATGATTTTCTTCGATCATTTGTAAGTACTTCAATAGGCGTCGTTGAAATTTTTATACATTCTCGAATTTCATGCTGATTAATTAAAAATTCTAATTTTTTCTCTCTAGGCAAACGAATTGGGTAATTCAAATGTGAAGGTAAAATATTCGTACGAATTGCAGGGTTTAACATAACAAAATCATCGTAACATAAATCCAGTTTATCACAAAGCACATGTATGTTAACCAATTGTTTGAGAAGTAATGTATCTGTATCCATTGGGTATTGAATGGAATCTCCAACTAAACTATAATCACCCAAATTATTCATCACATAAATTACGGCTGCATATTGTGGCACATAACTCCTTGTTTCACTAGGAAGGTAATCGTATATTTTCCAAAAGGTATTTCCACCCGATTGTCTTACCGCTCTTCTTACTACACCAGGTCCACAGTTGTAACTTGCCAAAGCCAATTCCCAATCGCCCATCATTTTATAAAGTCGCAAAAGATAGCGACAAGCCGCATCTGTCGATCTTATAGGGTCTAAGCGCTCGTCGATATATTCATTTACCATTAACCCCATCTCACGACCTGTAGCTGGCATAAATTGCCAAGGACCCGCTGCTCCTGCTCTAGAAATAGCCATTGGATTTAATCCAGACTCAACAATGGATAAATACTTTATTTCATCTGGCATTCCATACTTTTTCAATGCTGCCTCAAAAATTGGAAAGTACAAATTCTTCCTTCTTTCCATCGTCGGAAGATACGTTCTATTTCTAACCGTGAAATAATTTATAAATCCTTTTACTTTTTTATTATAGATAAGAGGAATCTGGTTATACAATTCCTTCATTCTTTTTTCAATAATGACATCCTCTAATTCGTCTTTACTCAATTCAACTACTAGTACCGAATCCAATATTATTTCTTCTTTTGCTAGTGTATCTAAAATCACTTCTTCCACTACTATATCATCAGGATCTAATAAAGTATCCGCCACCGTGACTACAATAGAATCCATTTGAATTATAGGAGTAGTAGTTTGCGCTGATAAAAGAACAGGGAATAGAAGAATGGTTGTAAAAACAATCAAATATAAAAAGCTATATTTTTTCAATAGTATTTTCATGACTTAAAGAAAACCTGGCTTATTTTACCTTAGTATGAGTTAATAAATAATTTGAAAACGCAAGCAATTCGCCTTCGCCAAAAGCTTTAGCCATTATTTGTATTCCAATTGGTAAACCATCTTTGTCTTCGCCATTAGGAATAGAAATTGCAGGAATACCACATAAATTGGCTTGTACTGTAAATAAATCCGCCAAATACATTGAAATGGGATCTCCTTCGTGTGCTCCTAATTTAAAAGCGGTGGTAGTAGTTGTAGGAAGTATTATAAAATCGTAATCAGATAAAATTTTATCAGTTTCTTCTTTTATAAGTCTTCTGATTTTTTGAGCCTTTGTATAATAAGCGTCATAGTAACTTGCACTTAAAACAAAGGTTCCAAGCATTATCCTTTTTTTAACTTCTGCACCAAAAC
>JBBRGZ010000396.1:0-1585 GCA_038223395.1 Chitinophagales bacterium | reverse complement strand
GCATCTCGGTTTAGTTTGCGATGAAAAATTCTGTAAGAATTGTAGATTAAATTTTTAGACAGAATAAAATGTAGTTTATTAATACTATTTAATCTACCTCAAAGGAAACAATACAAATATCATCTGTTTGATTTGCATTTGCACGCCAGGTATTAATAGAACTTTGAACTTTGCGTTTTCTTTCTTTTAAGGGTACTACCTCAAGTTCTAATAAAATTTCTTTGAAACGTTTATTACCCAAACGTTTTTCGGTAACTGAACTAAATTGATCAATAACACCGTCTGACAATAAATAAATCTTATCGTTTGCTTCCAATTGAATGAACAATGTATCGTAGTTTGCTTTTAAATGCTTATTCTCAACGCCAATAGGTTTTCTGTTGGCTTTGTGTTCAATTATCTCGCCAGCACGATTAATATAAATGGTATGCATGGCCCCCGAGAATAATAAGGTTCTATCAGTTTTGTTATACGTGCAAAAAGAAATATCCAAACCATCGTTAACATCTGCGTCGGTATTTTTTTGATGGAAGGAATTATAAATACTATTACTCAAAAGATCCATAATGATACCCGGCTTAAAATTTTGCCATTTATCAATAATGGTATTTAAATATGTGGTTGCTAAAATAGAAAGCAAGGCTCCTGAAACACCGTGCCCTGTGCAATCGCCAACCGCTAGTAATGAATAGCTATTAAATTCTTTTACCCAGTAAAAATCGCCTCCTAAAGCATCACGTTGTAAAAGTAAAGCAAATGATTTAGGGAACACACGTCTAAGTGCATCTTCGTTTGGTAAAAATGCGTCTTGAATACGTTTAGCATAACTGATATTAGCCGAAATATTTTTATTCTTCTCGTTAATAATCTCTTTATTTATCAATTGATCAATAATCAGTTGCGTAGAAGAGATGATTTGATTGATGGTGGCTTTTATTTCTTTAAAATTGCCTGGGATAGTGGAGAATAAATTGATGGAAGCGTACAGTTTATTATTAATATAAATTGGAAGCGCATAAGCCGATCGTATACCGCTGTAGTACCAATTCTTTTCATCTTCTACCATGTTCACTTTTAGGTCGTAATCTCCTACATCGTAAATGCCTTCGCTTAAAAAGGAATTCAAAATAAAGATCTGGTCGAAAGGTAAATCCTTGTAACGAATCACTCTACGGTTCTGGCTAATGTGATGTAGTTGCCCCATCTTTTTATCAAAGTCAAATTTTAAAATGGATGCACGCTCTATATTGTTGAGTTTGTTGAATAAGAGATCCAATAGATCCTCAAATACATCTTCTACCTTAATGTTGTTGATGAGTTTATTTTGAGCTTCATTTAAAATTGCCAAATTTTTATTCTGCGCAGCAATCTCATTATTTTTTTGGTCAATTAATTGTTTGTTCTCAAACTGACTCAAAGCTACTTGCAACACATTGGCTATTTCTTCGAGCGTGCTCAACTCATAATTCGAATAAATATTTTGTTTTAAAGAGTACACGCCAACAAAACCGCTATTAACCAATTTTGGTTTTATACACGCTAAAAGCGTACACTTAATATTTGTAATAGGTTGTTGCAGTTCTTG
>JBBRGZ010000395.1:0-1590 GCA_038223395.1 Chitinophagales bacterium | reverse complement strand
CGATAAAAATTACCGAGTTCAATGCTTACTCTTAACACACTCATTTCTCATTACTCATTACTGATTCTCCCGCGTCTCTCAAGTGGAAACGTTTAATGAGAAATGAGTAATGAGAAATGAGTTTTGTTTTGGAACGGAATTAAAATTGAAATCCTTTTTATTACAAGAGAATAAACCGCAAAAAATCGAAACTTCTAAGCTTACTTCAAGCCAGCCCACTCACTACTCACAACTCACCATTCACCTTTTCATCCCCCCACCGCCGCCACTCCGGGTAAAATTTTTCCTTCAAAAAACTCCAGCATAGCTCCGCCGCCGGTGGAAACGTAGCTTACTTGTGTGTTGAGATTAAATTTATTTACTGCAGCTACAGAATCGCCGCCGCCTACTAGCGAGTATGCACCTTTTTTTGTTGCTTCGGCAATTGCTTTTGCTATGGTTATTGTTCCGTTGCTAAAATTCGACATCTCAAAAACGCCCATCGGACCGTTCCATAAAATTGTTTTTGATGCTAAAATAATATTGCTGAAATCTTGAATTGCCTGTTCGCCAATATCTAAACCCATCCAACCCGAAGGAATATTATTGCTCGCACAATTTTTTATTTCTGCGGCGTTATCGAATTTATCAGCGATGATAGAATCAATTGGCAAATGAATTGTTGCGCCGTGAGTTTTTGCATTTTCTAATAAGGTTTTTGCGAGGTCTAATTTATCTTCTTCGCATAACGAATTTCCTATTTCGCCACCCATTGCTTTTATAAATGTATAAGCCATTCCTCCTCCAACAATGATATGATCTGCTTTTTCAACAAGTTTTTCTAGAATTAATATTTTATCAGAAACTTTTGCGCCTCCAATAATTGCAGTAAAGGGTTTTTCGTGATTATTTAAAACTTTTTCACCCGCTTCAACTTCTGCAGCTAGTAAATATCCCCCCATTTTATTTTCATCTGAAAAAAATTGCGCCACCACTGTTGTGCTCGCATGTGCCCGGTGTGCGGTGCCAAATGCATCGTTTACATATACATCGCCCAAAGTGCTTAATGCTTTTGCAAAAGATGTATCACCCTTTTCTTCTTCCGCATGAAAACGTAAATTTTCCAATAATAAAATTTCCCCCGGCTTTAAATTTTCTGCCGCCCGTTGCACATCATCACCAATACAATCAGAAACAAATTGTATTTGTTGTCCCATTAATTCCGACAAACGTGATACAATATGTTTTAATGAATATTTATCCTCAACTCCACCTTTTGGTCTGCCGAGGTGCGACATTAAAACAACAGAACCACCATCATCCAATATTTTTTTTATTGTTGGAATTGCAGCTTTTAATCTTGTATCGTCTGTAACTGCAAAAGTTTGTTTATCCAAAGGCACATTAAAATCTACACGAATTAATGCGCGTTTATTTTTAAAGTTATAATTGGCAATTGTATGCATAAGAATTTTTATTTTTTTGATGATATTTATTCGCAACTAAAATTAACCCTGAATAAGCAAAAGAATGAATAACAAATGATACCTGTAACAAAATCAACTGTTTCAAGCCACTAAAATACGATTTACAATTGTTTGCTATTCAGGG
>JBBRGZ010000394.1:0-1594 GCA_038223395.1 Chitinophagales bacterium | reverse complement strand
CATAGTTATTGTAAGCCTGCCAGCTGGCGTCCGATGTTTTAAATAATATATCTGCATTGGCCGCATCGTCCCTTACCACAAAGGTTATATGGCTTGACCCACCATTGTCGGTACGTGTTAGTTTAGCAATATAAACACCTGAAACAGCACCAGAAGGAACGCTCCACCTGCCCGAAACCGCCCAGTTGCTGCAACCAGTTTTACCTGTAACAGGATCGTACAAATCAAGCGGTTGTATTTGCGGAAGAGATGTGGTAATAGTTCCATTAGCTATAAACCGTGCTCCATTTCCATTATAATAACCAAGCCGATATATTTTAATAGTATAGGCCCCGGCTAAGGTTTTAATTTTAAAGGATACTGTTGTTCCTTTATTTACACTCATATCGGTAGCGAAGCCTTGAATGCTTTCGTCGCCCCTGCCACTAATCCCCATTCGCTTACCGGGTTGCCAGGCTTAGCATTCTCCGTGGCAATGGCGTTTTGGCCATAACTATTCAAAGCAAATGAAGAGAGTAATAAAAAAGCATTAAAACATATTGCCAATTTTCTTAAACTAAAAAAAATTATTTTAAGGCTTCGGTTGGGTTGGGTTGAAATGATACCTGAATCCATAACTTATATAATATTGGTTCGATTACAAAAATTTCTCTCGACAAAACAATTATTATAACATCCACTTTTACATATGTAAAAATGGGCGCGGAATAGGTTTATCTATTTTTTAATTAAAAAAAATAGTGCTGGTGAAGATTTCAGATGACGCAAAACAATTTTTTGCATTCAAAGAATGAAAGATTATACGGAGTTTATTTAGGTAGCGGAACAATTACACTGCAATACAAGGTAACAATTTTGATAACAGACATTGGATGAATATAAAAAGTTGTAAGTAAAACCCAAAGAAGTCAAATCTTAATATTATAAAAGTATCTACTTTATAAAATTTATAGTGATCTTAAAAATGAAAATTGAGCATATTTATAAAAATCGTTTACGTTAATAAAAAACCAACATTTAAAATAATAAGTGGTTAAAAGCGGAGCATAACCCCGGTACATTGAACCCTGAATTTCTTTAACCAAATTATATTAATCAATCAATTTCCCGTTTCTAATTAGCTCCTTGATACATTTTAAAATTTTTCCTCGTTTCATAACCTGTTCTCTTTTAAAAGCATCGAAGCGGGTTTGGAATACTTAAAAATACCAAAGCCTCAGTGGCCGTTTACGAAAAGTACATTTAATGCATTTATCAAAATGAGTAGACTTTCCAAATAGTAGTATTGCAAAACATAAAATAAAAAATTTCGGGCTCTGAAGGATATAAACATAATAATTTTCAATATTCATTTGGTGAAGAATAGCTACAATGCACAGCATGGGTGTGAACTTAAACATTCAATAATTACGATAAAACCTCTACCAGGTAATCGTTTGTGGCGAATGCATTATACTAACGGCTGAAAATTAATATATATTTATACGTGGGAAATTATGCGGTAAAAACTGCCCCCGAAAAGTTGGGATTGACACATAAAAAATACGTTACAAGAGCGAGGCATCCGCCCGGCTGGCGTTTGCCAAGCGGGCAA
>JBBRGZ010000393.1:0-1606 GCA_038223395.1 Chitinophagales bacterium | reverse complement strand
TTTTTTATCTTTTTAGCCAAATGTTTAAATGATTTTTCTGTATTATCGGTATGATGCAATACTCCCTCCGAAAAAATTATATCAATTGATTGATCTTTGGGATTAAAATCATTTAAACTTACCTGCATAAATTCCCCAGCATAAGATTTTTCTCTGAATCGGTCTCTACCTGCAATTATTGAATTAGAGATGTCAATACCAAGGTATCTTGCTTTATTTATAAGATCGCCGAAAAATACGCTGGCTCCATACGCTGAGCCACATCCGGCATCTACAATTATTTTGTTTTCGCCAACTATTTCCGCCAATTTTTTAACATCACCATTTACATACTTTTGCAATAACCATTCTCTTTGCATTTTATCCATAGCTGGAGATTCATATGAATTTCTTTTATTCCATTTAAATCCAAAAATATCTTTAGTCTGATTTTGTGTTTCGCTATAAGTGCTTTTTTCACTACTGTTTTCTAAACCTAAAAATTCTATTACGCTCATGATTTTTTATTTAATTAATTTTTTCTCCATTTAAAAATATCCTGCACCACCATTCAAAGTTCATAAAACTCCAAATAAGAAGACGATGATTAATATGATCATTAATATGCTCATGTACTATCTTTTTTACATAATCTGGATTAATAAATTCAGATGAGACATTTTTTTTACCTAGTAATAATTCTTTTACATAATCTGCATTTTCGCCACGATACCAACTTTCATCGGGTGCGCTGAAGCCTTGTTTTTTACGATTTAAAATATAATCGGGCATAAAACTACTCATGGCTTTACGCAATACATTTTTACCATCATCAAAATCTTTGTAAACCGTATTTTGTTTTACCCTAAATGTTTCATTTTCATTCACGCGTTTTATTTCTGCAGTTAAATTCCCTAACTTATGTTTTACAGGAATTCTCTGTGCAAAATTTACCAAATCATTATCCATAAAAGGGAAACGTTCTTCTAAACCATTGGCCATACTTAACTTATCTCCCACTAAAAATAAACTTGGCAAAAAGGTTTTTATTTCAAAATACAAACTGTTATTAATATGCTGCTCCGGGGTATCATACAGCAATTTATCATTAAAGGTGAACACACGTTCAAAAATTTGACGAGGCTCCTCTATATCAATTTTATTAAATACCGAATCGTTAAATAATTTGTTTTTGTCGCTATCAGTAACTAAACGTTGCCAGAATCCATAATATTGATTAAAAAACTCTTTTTGATTTATTGCATCGAAAACTCGATAGTAACGCCATGGATAGCCACCATATAATTCATCACCACCAGTGCCTTGCAAGCAAACTTTTACAAATTTTGAAGCTAAGCGCGAAATATAATAATTAGGATAACTCATTCCCACTTTTAAATCTTCTAAATGGTACACTACTTTTGGCAAGCTCCAGCTTAAATCACCTGCATTAATTACCTGCTCGTAATGTTCGGTTTTAAATGCGTTGGCCATTAACTCTGCATCCCTTCGTTCATCGTAATTTGCTTCAACTCCAGTTACGCTGCTCATATCAAAGCCACACGTAAAAGTAGCCATACGTGGTATTAACTTTGAACCAACAGCTGTAATAGCCCCACTATCCATA
>JBBRGZ010000392.1:0-1614 GCA_038223395.1 Chitinophagales bacterium | reverse complement strand
CAGGATCATCAAGTAAACCTGTAACATGCACAATAAATATCGTATCATTTTCAACTGCAAAATTTCTATCACTTAAAAAATACATATCAGGTCCGTAAGTAGTTTCTCCGCCTTTAACAGGATTCAAATTACGAATGGGTTTACCACCAAAAAATATATTATCGTGATAAATAGCATCCAATGTTTCACCCGTGTATCCTTTGTCTAAATTCATTTGCCAAATGAGTGTTTCACTAAATCCGGTTTGCCAAGGTTCGTCGGGAATTATGAGATTGATAGTTAGAAATAATTCTTGTTCTGTAATTGCAAACATGGGAAAATCTGTCCATAAATCATTATCCTTTGGATTGCCAGGTAAAATATAAAAATTCCACGCACCTTGAGGGTCGTTTGTTTGAGAAAATGCAACGGTAATAAAACTTGTTTCCGGAGTTGAATTATTTAGAAAAATAAGGATAAATTTATCTGCTCGCGGATCATACATTACTTTTGGGTCGAACGCAGAGGCAATAACATCTAATGTATCTTTAAAAGTAGAAAGCGAAATGGATTGTAATAAAATACCTGTTGTATCGTAAATATAAATAGAGGAATTAATTACAGAAATAATTTTACCTTCATTGGAAATTGCCAAATCATTATCGTTTGGCACACCACTTCCCATTAAATTTCCTTCCCATCCATTTAAAATTGCAGGTGCAGGCAAGTCTGTAATTTTTTCTTGTCTATAATTTTGCGGCGTAGTTATTTTGTTGCCATATAATTCTTCTTTTAAGTCTATCAAATATCTTCTATAACTATTTGACCCGGGCGTAGGCATTTCAAGACATAGCAACTGCGGACTCCATTGTGTTTTAATATCTCTAAAAGTGATGGTTGTTGCCTTAGGAAATTCTAAAGGTGTTTTGTTTGATGTTATTGTATTTTGAGCTTGTATTTTATGATTAAAAATTATAAAAAAACAAGCTATAATGTATGTTAATTTTCTCATTTTACTACCATTTGAACTACACAAATTTACGCATTACTATGCAGAAAACTGTTTAGTTAAAGGTTAAATGTTTATACCAGGAGGGCTATAAACTATACAAATATTTATACCTTTTACTTTAAAATAAAGTGGAGGGTTTGCGTTTACTCGTTTTTTTTGCACATTTAACTGCTGCCTGATAGATAATTTCTGTTGATTTATCCCAATTAAACTGATTGTATAATCCGGTTAAATTCTGTGCTTCCAAAGTATATTTTTCGCGATTGAATAAAAATTTCTTTAATGCATCTTTAATATCCGTAACATCTTCAGGATTAAAATATATCGCATTTTCTCCTGCTACTTCAGGAAGGCTGGAACGGTTGGAAGTAATAACGGGTACGGCACAAGCGCGTGCTTCTAAAACAGGAATTCCAAATCCCTCAAACAGTGATGGAAATACAAAAGCATCAGCCGAAGCAACAATTTGTGAGAGGTCGCTTAGTTGCAGGTGTCCTGTAAAAATAACATCCTCTTTAAATTCCATATTTTCATAAATTGACTGTGTTTCGTCAATTTTCCAAGCCATTCTTCCGGCAATTATTAATTTATGGTCGGTTGATGTTTCATTTTTTAATTGATCA
>JBBRGZ010000391.1:0-1619 GCA_038223395.1 Chitinophagales bacterium | reverse complement strand
AGTAGCTCTTCACACTCCTTTCACCCTATCAAACCGCACCGACATTTTAGTATTATAAACTATTTAAATGAAATATTCAAGATTTTTAAACTGTAAGAATTTTTTCGTTTGCCTCTATATTTTACGAAAAATGCAGCAATAATTCACTTTTGCAGCAAATAGCAGCCGCATTATTTCTATAGGCTTTAGCTAACTCGTCTCATATTGTTTAAGATTATCATTTTTGAGCGTACTTAAGCACATCAATAAAGCCTCTTATGGATAACTTTTCAGAACTTAGAGGTTTATTTAAGTATTCTTTGTTTTTTTCTTATACAGCAATCAATGAGCGGATGCTGTCTATTTTGTTTTTCATTTTTCCAACCGCCATGCCATTCATTACAATTAATGATAAGGTAACCATTAGTTGCATTTTCTTTAACCCCCGAATAAAATGCTTCTCAAATTTGTAATCTCTATCTAAGCGTCCATTCAGCCTTTCTACCGCTGTTCGTCCCTTGTATATGCTTTTGAATTTGGCGCTATCTCTTGCAATTGGCAGAAATATTCGTTCGTCATAGTTGATATATATTTTATAAATCTTCCCCCTGTGTGAGTAACGCAAGCAGTTTTTACATTTATCAAAACCCTCATACTTCATTTTAATTGCAATGCCAGCTTCGTCGACATAAAACACTTCACCCTTTGCATCGTAAATTAAATTAGTGTCTTTGTATTGCTTCGTCGTTTCACCATCACCCCACATGTTTCTGATGTCAACAATCGGGGTTACCCCTTTGCCCTTTAAAAACTTTATAGTAGCCAGGGAATCGTAGCCTCTATCTAAAAGTAAATGCTTTGTTCTTTCTTTTTGTTCTTCACTAAATTTTGAAACCAAATCCCTCATTGTAGCTCCCTCAGGGGAATTTGCTTTTGTTACTTCAAATGCAACTGGAAGCTCTGTATTTACATCACATATTATGTGTGCCTTGAAGCCATAGTAGCTAGTTTTCTTTTCGTGTTTCTTACCGTCAGAAGTGGTATAGTGATAGCTTTTTATTGTATACTCCGCGTCTATCTCGCTTCGCATATCAGCATCCTGTATTGCTTCATTCGGCTTGTTTTTTGCATAGCTATTAATTATTTTGCCATCACCTGCTAGTGTCTCTCCAAAGCCTACAATATTATTATATAAATAATCTACCTGCTTCTTGAAAATCTCATCTATTTCGGCTTTGTATGGAATCAGGCTCTTCATAAACAATGTAAAAACTCTTGCAGGTGGAACCAAATTCTTTCTTTTACCACCATCGAGTAACCCACATGCCCTTCTCAATTGCGAATTGCGTTTACATTCGCGTCTAAATGACTCAACAGAGTCATGCCCAAAGACTATCATTGCAATATATAAATTCCACATAACTCTAACCGCAAAATCATTTCTGCCGTTCTTTCGCTTTTTTCCTAATTTTAGCATTAGTTTTTCATCGTCAATACCTTCTAATGCTAATTTTAATCGTATCAAATCACCTAGTTTTTCAATTTCGTCGTATTCAAAATATGAAGTTTGTGTTATAATCTTAGCCATAATCCGCTCCTTAAATATTGTTTTTCTGTAAATTAATTATATCATAAGTTGA
>JBBRGZ010000390.1:0-1624 GCA_038223395.1 Chitinophagales bacterium | reverse complement strand
TATGGCTAGAAATAAAATAGCAAAAAGCCCTTCCGTTTGTACGAAAGGGCTTTCTATTTTTAGTGTCTAATTTAGATTTTTACTCCAATAATTAAAACGTCATCTACTTGTTCTAAGTTTCCTCTCCACTTTTCGAATTCTTTTTCAAGGATGTTTTTTTGATCACTTAAAGGAAGGTCTTTTATTGCAAGTAATTTTTCTTGAAGTTGTTTGTATTTATATTTTTTACCTTTTTCACCACCAAATTGGTCAGCATAACCGTCAGTGAAAGTATAAATGATGTCTCCTTTTTTTAAATCGATGGTTTGTAAAGAGAAAGGAGCAGCAGCAGAATGGTACATACCAACAGGCATTTTGTCTGGTTTGTATTCAATCAATTGGCCATCACGCATTAGCCAAAGGGGGTTATTTGCAGCAGCAAATTCTAATTTCATGTTCTCAAAGTCGTAAGCACACAAAACGCAATCCATACCATCTTTACTTTCTTCTTCACTGCCTTCAGGGTTTAGAGAGGCAATAATACCTTTTCTCATATTGTCCAAAATGTCATTTGGATGAATTAAGTTTTTCTCAATAATTGACTCATTTAAATGAGAAATGCCCACCATACTCATTAAGGCTCCCGGAACTCCATGTCCAGTACAATCTGCTGTACACATGTAAAATAGTTCTGTTTTATTACCTGTTGGTTTGTGAGCTATCGCATGGTAAAAGTCTCCACTTACAATGTCTTTGGGCTTGTAAAGGATAAAGAAGTTTTTTGTTTCAGTTGCTGTTGTTTCCATAGGGCTAATTTATATTATTTTTTCAATCGGTTCAAACTTTTGTCAATATATTTTTCGGTTGGCAATAAAGAGGCTTGTATTCGTTTTGCATAGCGGATACTGTCCAAAATTTCTTTTTGTTTTTCATCTACTATATTTTTTTGTTCTTCGATAATCATTTTTTGTTTTTGAGTCAATCGTTGACGTTTGTTTGCCGAAACCAGGAAGAAAATAAGTATAATAATTCCACCTGCAGCAAATCCTATTATCAGGTTTTGCTGTTTTTTATCTTTGGCGGCTAGTACTCTTTCTTTTTCTTGTTTCTCGTTTAATACAGCCTCTTTTTTATCAAAATCAAATTGCATTTGTTGTTGTGCAATTGCTTTACTGTTTTCATCGTTGCTAATGCTATCTCTGTATGTTACAAACTGGCTGAGATTAAAAAATGCATCTTTCCAATTTAGCATCAAAGAATCCACCATGGTTTCACCAAAATAGATATCTCGAATTATTTCTTTTGAGTTCGTTTTTAATCCAACCGTAAGAGCCGTGTCGAAAAGCAATTTTGCTTTGGAATTATTTTTTAAGGTAAGTTGAATCAATCCAAGCTGATTGTAGACTTTAGCAATATTTCGTTTGTCTTCTAGCTCTTTCGCAATAGCAAGTGATTTTAATAAATTTTCTTGAGCTGTTTTGTAATTTTTCGTTAGACTTTGAACCATTGCGATATTAATATATGATAGAGCTATGCCGTATTTGTCGCCTGTCTTTTCTTTGTATTGTAAAGATTTTAAATGATTTTCAATGGCGCTAGCATAATCCTTTTTGCCTTCATAAATGCTTCCAATGTTGTTGTAACT
>JBBRGZ010000389.1:0-1630 GCA_038223395.1 Chitinophagales bacterium | reverse complement strand
CCATCAAAACGGCTGATGCACTCATTATAGTTACGCCCGAATATAACTATTCAATTCCTGGGGTGCTAAAAAATGTAATTGACTTTCTCTCCAAACATCCAGCAAAACCGTTTGACAAAAAAGCAGTAGGTATAATAAGTGCAAGCCCCAGTTTACTTGGCGGGGTAAGGGCACAGTATCACTTGAGGCAAATAATGGTGGCGGTAAATGCTATGGTCATGAATATACCTGAAGTAGTGATTACACAGGTAGACACAAAATTTGATGAAACTGGAAATTTGACAGATGAAAAAACTAAGGAATTTTTAAAAACGTTTATCGAAGCCTTGGCCGTCCACAGTAGCATTTTAAGCAGCAAAGCGTCAACATAATAAGATTGAACAGTGTATGAATAATACTTAAGGGCATCTCTAAAAACTCCATTTTCACCCTTTTCCCCGGGAGAAGGGACAAGGGTTGAGGTAGTAAAAGAAGAGTTTTTAGAGACGCCCTTAAATAAATAATCAACTCAACTTATAAATAAATAAAAAAATGGAAAATTCAGCAACAAAAGAGGACATGGTTACCAAAGCAATTGAAGAGCAAATAATCAAATTGCCATCAGACACATTTTTATTTGCGGCTATGGGTGCAGCAGCAATTTCATTAGTATTTAAATGCATGGGCAACGATAGAAATGCATCGTTTGTAGGGCAGTGGGTGGCTCCAATATTAATCATGGGCGTTTACAACAAACTTGTAAAACAAGAACAAACCAAACAGAGCAATTAAAAATACTGGCAGTAATTACCGATAAGAGACTGTTTCGCTCCTTAATTTTATTTAAGGTTTGCAGGAAGGAAATTGAAATTAACTTCAATTCCCTTTTATCGGCTTTTTGATTTTTACTATTTAGTAAAGGGTTCTTAACAAATTAAATGAAAATAGTTATGCCCGAGAATAATGAAATTAGTCCGAAGCTTAGGGCATCAATAGTCATCAAGAATCTGCGAATGGCTTTTGAAAAAAACAAAGAATATACTCCACTGCAAATAGATGAAATCGCTAATAACATATTGGCTCGTCTTCCAGCTGACTATTCGCTGGAAGATATTAAAGAGTACGAAAAAGATTATTTGATCGCACTTGACGAGGTTAAAAAGGAATTCTCAGAAAAGAAAAACTTATGGGACACCTTTTTGGATATTCTTGCGGGTGGCACGCATCAAAGTGCGTCAGAAAGAATCATGTTGAGCAGATGGGTTGAGGGAGAAAAACGGAGCTTGGAATAAATTATTTATTATAAAATATATGCTGGAAGTATGTAATTACTTACTCAAAGTATGTAAACCAACTATCATAGGTTCTAAATAATTTTGTAATGCAGAGAAAATTCTTTCTCTGTATAAACTAAAAATAGAAATGGAAAAGGAAATGACGATGACAAAAGACATTGTGGCAATAGCGGCTACAGATGCTAAAACACTTGCTGCCGCGGTAAAAGCTGCTGGCTTGGTAGAAACTTTGCAGGGCAAAGGACCATTCACAGTTTTCGCGCCAACAGATGCAGCCTTTGCTGCTATCCAATCTGAAGTCGACAAATTATTGAAACCTGAAGGCAAGGCCAAGCTGTCTAAAATTCTGACTTACC
>JBBRGZ010000388.1:0-1663 GCA_038223395.1 Chitinophagales bacterium | reverse complement strand
CAGCATCTGTAATTTTTAGAATTGCAAGATCTTTCAGTTGATCAATGAATACAATTGATGAATTAAATTCTTGTCCTTTACTATTTACTACAATAGCGCCCGTACCTCTAAGAATATGTGCATTGGTAACAATATACCCTTTTGTATCTATAAGAAAACCAGATCCGCCACTTAATAAACGAGCGTTTAAAGGAATTTTACTCTTTACTTCGTTAATAATCGTTCCTTGATAAAGTTGACTCTTTTTTACAGCCTCTAAATCTTTTCCTAATTGTTGCAATTTAGGGTCGTTTACGGTGGTTGAGAAATACACAGCCAAGCCACTAATGAATAAAGCAATTACACCTCCAACAGATGCTGCAATAGCAGTAATTCTTTTGTATTTATTCCAGAACTGTATTACTTTACCTCTAGTTGGTAACTCTCCGCCTTCATTTATATCTCCGTTTATTAATAATGATGAATGTACTTCGTGAAGTGTATGTTTAATATTTCTATTGGCAGTATAATATTCCATTTGGTGTAGAAACATATTGTGTTCTACTACCATTTGATCTATTTCAGGTGTTTTCTTTCTCAGCGCCTCAAAATAGTTACGCTCATCGGGGTTCATTTCACCTTTGAGGTATCTTTCAATTGCTTCTAATAATAAAATATCATCCATATAAATTAGTCTCCTATATTATATTGCGTAAAAAATAATTTTTTTAAACGCATCAAACATTTGTACTTCTGGTTTTTGGCATTGTCTGCATTGGTATATCCAAACTCGTTGGCTAATGCATTCATATCCATTTTTTTCAAATAAAACCCTTCCAATAAGCTTTTGCAAGGTTCACCAAGGCTACTTAAGGCCCGATGCATTATTGCAAACTCCGCATTTCTTTGTTCATGTGCTTCTAAATCTTCTTCAACTGCAATTGTTTCCTCTATATTATCGTTTTGCTGGGAAAAACGGCCCAGTTGATGCAAACGTTTAAGCCAAAGTCGCCTACAAATAGAAAAAACGTATGTTTTGATTTGACAAGTAAGAACAAAAGATTCAGTTTGAGCTTTTTCATACAATGCTATCATTGCTTCCTGAAAAATGTCTCGAGCCTCATCATAAGAGCCATTATTGTTTAAAATAAAGGTCTGAACCATACTAAAGTTGTCTTTATATATGGTTTCGATGGCTTTCGATTCGTTGTTGGCCAATCCTTTTAATAATGCTTGTTCGTTGATATCGCCTTTCACTATCTGTGCTTTTAATACACTAGGGGCGGTAAAAGTAACCCAAAATAGTCCCAAAATATTTTTTTTGAAAAATCTATATACTGTGGGTTACCTTTTTAATCTACTTGTATTAACTGTAAATCATTCAAACTAAAAAACAAAAAAAATGAAAAAATTATTATTTGTGTTGGTAATCGGTGCTTTCACTGCTTGTGCTGGTGAAACTAAAGAAGTAAAAGCTGACTCTGCTGTTGCTGCAATTGATTCTGCTGTTGTAACGCTTGATTCTGCTGCTGCAAAAGTTGATTCTGCTGTTGCAAAGCTTGATTCTACTATAAAGAAGTAATTTCTCAAACTACTCGTGAAATTGAATTGTGCCACCTAGCTTGTGGGTAGAAGAGTAGTCAAAAATTTTCATATGGCAAGCAATCGTTAGAAGCCGCTCCGT
>JBBRGZ010000387.1:0-1665 GCA_038223395.1 Chitinophagales bacterium | reverse complement strand
TCGCAAAATCAAATTTATTTAAAAAGTAGTTTTCTATAAAATTTATCGATTGATGGTAAGAGGCAGATTTGATCGCACTATTTTCAAGCCTTTTATGATATTCTGAAATTTAGTCCTTATTATAAGTGCATTCGTCTAAATTTATTATTTATAATATTTGTTTAGTATAATTATTTGGTTAATTTTATAGAATACATCAATACAATACATAAAATAAAACTGTATGGTAACAACCGGAATTCAACCAGTAAAAGTTCAGAAATCGACTAACCTTCGAATTAAAGAACTTGACTATAACAACATCACATTTGGTAAATTGTTTTCTGATCACATGTTTCTGGCCGATTTCAAAAATGGTGAATGGAAAGATGCACAGATTATGCCTTATGGTCCTATTCCGATGAGCCCTGCAACTTCTGCTTTGCATTACGGACAAGCAATTTTTGAAGGTATGAAAGCTTACAAAAATGATAAAGGGGAAGTGTTTTTGTTTCGCCTTCTTGACAATCATAAACGTATTAATATTTCTGCGGAACGTATGGCAATGGCTACCATTCCTCAGGAGGTATTTATGGCAGGACTTACACAATTGATTGATTTGGATCGTGATTGGGTGCCTGATACTGACGGTTCTTCTTTATACATTCGTCCATTTATTGTGGGTACCGATGAATTTATTGGTGTGAAACCTTCTGATAATTATCGCTTTTATATCATCACTTCTCCTGCAGGAAAATATTATAACGAACCCGTAAAGGTTTTGGTGGAAACAAATTATATACGTGCTGTTGAAGGTGGAGTAGGTTATGTAAAAGCTTCTGGAAATTATGGTCGCTCTTTGTTCCCTGCAAAACTTGCACAACAAAGAGGGTATCATCAAATTGTTTGGACGGATGCACGCAACCATCGCTACTTAGAAGAATCAGGAACTATGAATTTAATGTTTGTGATTGATGATGTTTTGATTACACCTCCTTTGGGAGATACAATATTAGCGGGGATTACTCGTGATAGCGTTTTAACATTGGCTCGTGATTGGAAAATGAAAGTTCAGGAACGTAAAATTAGTATTGATGAAGTATTGGCTGCTCACAAAGCGGGTACATTAGAAGATGCTTTTGGAACGGGTACTGCTGCTACAATTGCTCAAATAGCACAAATCGGATTTGAAGGAAAAGATTATTTTTTGCCTCCTGCTGAAGGAAGAATTTTTTCTAACCGTGTTGCAAAAGAATTAGAAAATATCCGCAAAGGTAAAGTTGCTGATATTCATAACTGGATGTATAAAGTAGGATAATTATTATTCTAATATCATTAAGACTCTGAATGCAAATTCAGAGTCTTTTTTTATTTTCTCAATCGTTTAAACACTCCAGTCAGTAAAGTTTTTTTACCCATTATTCCTTTCCATCCTTCTCTAACTAAAATAAACCCTGCTGCACTTATCAATATAAAAGGGAAAGGCCAATAGTGATTAAATGTTCCAAACACAGTTACAATAATAATCATCAAACCTAGGCTCATTCCACTCACAAAAAATAAATTGTATAGAATGGGTGATTGTTTGTAATACTCTTCTTCTGTTTTTTCTTTGTAACTATATCCGTTAAAACTATTCCAGTCGTAATGGAAATTTGCATTCGCAGGATTGCTATAACTATCATT
>JBBRGZ010000386.1:0-1668 GCA_038223395.1 Chitinophagales bacterium | reverse complement strand
ATATTTTAGGACAGGTAATTTTAAATACGCAACAAGTAATTATAGAAGGCAATAATGCAATAGAAATTAATATGCGCACAATTGCAAACGGCACTTATATTATTGTATTGCATAATGCAGATAAAGACATAACGCAAAAGTTAATTGTACAGCATTAAAATAAAAAATCGCCTTTCAGTAATGTCTGAAAGGCGAATATATATAAATAGAAATAGATTTAACCCTTAATAAGCATTTAAAGAATCAACAAATAGATTTAATAAATATAATCAAACCCTTCAAGCCGAAAACATTTAATTTCCAATTGTTTGCTATTTAGGGTAAACCCAACTAAATCAATAGACTAGCAATTTTTATTTGCTAATTGATTAAGTAGGGATTAAAACTTCAACCCCGCATTTATAAAAGCGTAATGTGCATTTCCATCGTATCCATCTTTAAATAAATTTGTAGCATCAAAATTATATCCCGCATCTAGCGAAAAGAATAATACGTCAACTCCTGCGCCAACAACGCCATTTACTTTAATAGTAGAAAAATCATCTCTAGTAAAATCCAATTCATTGAGTGGAACATCTAATAATCCGGCAATATTTGGACCAGCATAAACACGCACATTCACAAGTCTATCAACAACAGGAACTAAATTTAAACCCACATATAAAGGCACATTAATATAACTAAATTTCACTTCATCCGATTGCATAAGGTCCGTATTGCCAAATCCCGAAAATTGTGTTTTTTGCAATTGATATTCCATCCCAACCTGACCATATAAAAAATCGCCAAATCGAACAAAGGTTCCTGCTTGATATCCAGTTCTTGAATCCGTTGTTAAATCCGGTGAATGCATATTTACATTTGCAAAATTTGGTCCCAAGTATAATCCTAAATCAACTTGTGAGTATGCTTTTATACTTACAAGCAAAAAAGCAGCAATCATTAATTTTTTCATAATAATTAATTATGGTTCAGAATAGATATGTAAATATTATGCCATGCTACATTTAAATCGCTCAAACTGACTGTATTTGTTGCATTATAGCGTATTTATTAAATAAATATTGAAGAGTAAATGGATTAATAATTGGGGAAATTTTTTCCTGGTTTAGTGAATTTTAGTTCATTGGGGGGTTCTATTAATACTAATTTCAATAATCTAAAAATAGCGTTTACAAATTTTATATAGATTCAAGTTTACTTACTTATAAAATATAATTATTAGGGCACAAAGTTTCTCTCCTCTACCACCCGCAGTCCTGCTTTTCGCCAAACTCCTCGCTCATGTTTTATATTAAAAAATACCATAAGTTGCTGCGGGGTATCGCTACAATCAGGTGCATAAAGCTGGGGCGGCTGCATGCACGGGGTTGGTCGGGGAATGGCTTCGAGTGGAAAATATTTACATAAAAAAACATTTTCAAAATTTTGGAATAGTTGAAAATTAAAAAAGTTAAAATTCATATTTAAAATGTTTCAAATGTTTTAGAAAGAATTGAAAAATGTTTTTGAGATATGGATTTTCAAATCTTGAGTGGCTGTAAGTTCAAAGATGTGGGAAGATGTGGCAATCTAACAATAAAAGGTAACTTTGAAATTATTAACTACTCGTTTCTAGTTGTTGAAGAAGCGTTAGAGCGGTTTTTTTGGGGGGGGGGGGGGGAATTA
>JBBRGZ010000385.1:0-1694 GCA_038223395.1 Chitinophagales bacterium | reverse complement strand
GGCGCGCCTTCCCCTTTTAAAGTTTTTATTTTCAACCCATTTTTGGAAATAACAGGAAAGGTATTCGATGCAAAATCGTTATAGGTTGCAGCCTGAGTAAAAGATTTTGATATATCCGGATCGAGCCAAATCTGAAAAATGTGCGCATTTTCTATAATTTTTTCTGCGTGACTAATCCCGCTTCCAGCTCTTATTATCTGCACATCACCCGCCTTTAATGGTATCCACTTTTTATTATGTGTATCATAATGTTCAATGGTTCCTTTTAATACAAACGACATAATTTCAAAACCTTGGTGCGGATGTAATCCGATAGTACTTGTTACAGAAGCACTAGCATGCGCCCAATAAAAAATATTAGAATAGGGTTGTAAAAAAGTTTTGTTCTGTGACATCTGAATCGGTTTGTTTTCCACAATCTCACCGTTGTTAAATCCACCTTTCATTTGTTGTTCTACGGGATAGATTTGAATTGCCATAAAATGTTATTTGCTCGAAAACAAATTATTTAAATGTTTAGTTCTATTTATCAGTTTCCGCCTTGTGCAATTGCAGTAGATGCTATAAAGGCAGTTGTCCATGCAGCTTGAAAATTAAATCCTCCTGTTATGGCATCTATATTTAATACCTCGCCGGCAAAAAATACATTGGGTAGTATTTTGCTTTCCATACGTTTAAAATCAACTTCTTGTAATTGCACCCCTCCGCAAGTAACAAATTCATCCTTAAATGTACTTTTTCCACGCACTTCATAAATACTTTCTGTTATTGTTTTAGCAAGTATTTGAATTCTGTCTTTTGTAATATCACTCCAGTTTAAATGAGATTCAATACCTGAAAATACACACAAACTTTTATACAATCTATTTGGCAAATTAAAATTGTTTGTTAGCTGTACTGTTTTTTTAGGGGATATTGTTTTATTGTTTAATAATATTTCCAAACAGCTTTGATAATTGTGTTCGGGTATATAATTTATTGAAATTTTAAAGTGATATTGTTGTGTAAACAATTCTCTTGCCGCGCGTGCTGATAATTTTAATATTGCCGGTCCACTTAAGCCCCAATGTGTAATTAATAATGGTCCTTCTTCTTCAAATTTTGTATCTACAATTTTACATTTTGCATTTTGCACACTTAAACCCATCAGTCCTTCTATGCGAACATCCTTAATATTAAAAGTAAATAGAGAAGGCACCGGTGTAACAATTGAATGCCCTAAATCTTCCAATATTTTCCATACCTGATTGCTGCTTCCGCTTGCAAATAAAACATAATCGCAATTAAAATTACTCTTATTTGTCAACTCTAAAGTGTAGGTATTATTTGCATTTTTAATGAGTGTTTTTAGGCCTGTTTGCAAATGTAATTCAATACCATGTTTTTTTGTTTCGGCTATAAAACAATCAATAATTGTTTGGGAAGAATTTGTATCCGGAAACATTCTGCCATCGGCTTCGGCTATAATATTTACATTGCGTTGAGTAAACCAATGGATTGTATCTTCAGGTTGAAAAATATAAAAGGGACCTAATAATTCTTTAAATCCTCTGGGATAATTTTTCACTAAAACCATTGGCTCAAAACAGGCATGTGTAACATTGCATCTACCACCCCCGGAAATTTTCACCTTGGATAAAAATGAAGTGCCTTTTTCAAATAGATGGATTTTTAAATCTGGATTTAATTCCGCA
>JBBRGZ010000384.1:0-1737 GCA_038223395.1 Chitinophagales bacterium | reverse complement strand
ACTTCCAGTGCATATAATTCTGATAGGCCCAGCGACAAGGTACATACTGTATGCCAAGTGGACCCATCCCAACGAGCTATATCTCTAATACTCATACTATCAATTAAAGTAGTATTTCCTCCAACATATAAACTGCCATTGTAAACTGCTATAGCATAGATTGTTCCTGATGTGATTCCGCTTCCTAATGGATACCATTGAGTTCCATCCCACCTCGCAATGCCCCTAGTGTTGGGTAGCGTACCTTGCGCAGAATAACCCCCGGCAATTATCAAATCTCCATTAAATTCGCGCATACAATATGGGCCAATTTTTATTGTTCCAATTCCTAGTGGATTCCAATTAGAACCATCCCATCGCGAAACACCTTTTAAAAAAGTTGAACCTGAACCCGTGATGCCTCCGCATGCATATAATTCGTTGTTATAGATAATTAAATCAAAAATTACATTCGGTGCATTTAAACCTAATCCATAGGGTTTCCATATTTGGCTGTGACCGTAGGTCACAGTGAATGCCATCAGCAGTATTAAAATTCCTCTTTTCATAATTTTGAATAACTCCCTACTGCAAGAAAGCAGTAGGGAGAAGTAAATTTAGTAAATTATTGTATGATAACCAATTTCTTTTGTATTCGAGAAGTATTATTCCCGACAACACATAAGTAAATGCCTGGGGATAAAAACTCCACCAATATTAATAAATTTAACTATTTTCCCATTAATATCAACCACCCATCTTCTTCCCAAACCGAAACAGCCGACGCTTCACACGATTAGCAGAAGGGGAATTTTACCTTACCAAAGGCCTTTTCGATTGGCGCACTCTTCTAAGTGGATCCCATTTTATTTATATTTCAATTGAAAATTTGTTTCCTAATAAAGAAACCTTATATTTGCAAAAACGTTTAATCTGTGCAGACACCAAAATTCAAAGTTGAGTTTTTAGAAGAATCCGTTAAATTCCTTGACAGTCTGAGCGAGAAGGTAAGAGATAAAATCATTTACAACATTACTAAGGCAAGATATTCAAGCAACAAAGAACTTTTCAAAAAACTGAACGATGAAATTTGGGAGTTTAGAACGCAGATTAATAGAAGTCATTACCGGCTTTTTGCATTTTGGGACAGCTCAGAAAGAAATGAAACGGTTGTTATATCAACTCATGGATTGATTAAAAAAACAGCTAAAACTCCAAAAAGCGATCTTGATAAAGCAGCACGTTTAAGAATAGAATATTTTAAATTAAAAGAAAAAATGAAACCCATAACAGTTCGAAAATACCAAAACAAATAATATAATTATGAGCAAAAAGCAAGGATTAAAAACTTATTCGTTAGACGAGATTACCGACAAACACATTGGTAAGCGGGGAACACAAAAACGCGAAGCTTTCGAAAATGAATTAAGGCTAGACTTACTCGGAGAAGCAATAAGGCAAGCTCGTATTGAGCGTAACCTTACGCAAGAAGAACTTGGAAGGCTTGTTGGTGTACAGAAAGCTCAAATTTCAAAACTTGAAAACAGTCTTACCGATGCAAGATTCGAGACAATTATAAAAGTTTTCAAAGCGCTTAACGCAAAGATTATTTTTAATGTAACCTTGCTTAACAGGAAAGTAAAACTTGCTTAATCGAAAAAATTAAATTGAAGGTTTTAAATTTGATTTTTGTTCTACGGCACTAATATAGCAGCTCGGAATCAAAAAAACTAACGAATGGATAAGTATTAGTAATTT
>JBBRGZ010000383.1:0-1753 GCA_038223395.1 Chitinophagales bacterium | reverse complement strand
CTAGATTAATATTATCCTTAGCAGGATTGGGAATAAGATTGAAGTATATATCTTGAGCAAAATCAATATATAATATTTTACTTCCAACCATTATTGGGTCTGACTTGTTAGTCGAAGCAAAAAGGTAATAGGTGTAATAATCATTTTTTTCTACAGAATAATCGTCATAATAAAATATTCCATCGTTAGATAAAAACTCGTTAATAGGTTTCGAGGAAAGTAAAACGGAATCGCCAGTAGTGTTGCTTTTTCTTACAATTTCAAAATGGGTATAATTATCTTTCCAATCGTAAAGCCAATTGAGATGGACATAATTATTTTTAGTTTCGCCTGTAAAAAATTTTATTGGGGTTGGAGTTGGTAATACTACTCTAATTTCAAAACTGCAATAGGAGTGACAGGTAGCACTCGATGCGTTGTCACAGGTACAACTAGCTATAGCATTTTTTTTAGTATCAATTTGTACCCAATAATTTTGAGAGGTTGCACTAAATGGAAGAGACATTGCTGCAGTGGTAGAAGGGTCAAAGCATGCATCAACAATGTCTTGGGGGTTATTGCCACATGCTACATTATGCATTATAAACCCTTGTATGGTGGTCACAGGGCCAAAGCTTATAGGAATACAATTTTGATTTCTAAATTCTACAGTGACGGTACCAACATCAATATTCGTAAACTTATACCATACCGTTCCTTCCACTCCAGAAATTCCACAACACATATTGACTCCTTGTTGGGCCGCACCACATTGCCCAGTTCGTAAATCCATACATGTTAAAGTGGCATTTTGATTCGTTCCAGCATGCCATAATCCATCAGAAATATCCTCAGCATTAACACATAAGTCATTTGCAGGGGTCTGACTATTCCCTGAAAAAACTACGCAAATAAGTAGTAAAAATAATAATCCTTTAAGTAAGTACGTTTTCACAATTATTGGATTTGGCCCTGTCTGAAGTAAATCCGATTCAATTACAAATATATACGCTTAAGAGCAGAAATGTAACTTTTTTAAGAGTTTTTGGGATATTTTATTTAATTAATTGTAATAAACAACGAAATTTGATGATTCTAGTGCCTTTTTCCTTGTAGTCCTCCAGTATGTAGTATAATGATTGAAGTGTTTTTTGGGAAAAAGTCTTTTTTAATTAAATCTAGTATTCCAAAGGCTAGTTTTCCTGTATAAACAGGGTCTAATGGAATGTTAAAATTAGTTTCAAATTCTTCTATAAAGGAGAATAATTCAGGAGTGGTTTTGCCGTATCCTCCAAAATGATAATCCGTTTGCAAGTTCCAATTGTTTACTTGTTCTTTATCGAATGGAGTTAATAATTTTTTTATATCATTTTCTAAAAAATTTCCTCCTTTCAATACAGGAATCCCAATTGCTTTTTTGTCATGTGGTAGTCCTTTTACAATTCCAGCAATTGTAGTCCCAGTGCCACAAGCAAGCGCTATGTAGTCGTAGTTAATGTCAATTTCTTTTACAATTTCACTGCAACCCAATACTCCTTCTTTGCTTTTTCCACCTTCAGGTATCAAATAGAAGTCACCATATTTCTGTTCTAAAGACTTTATAAATTCAGTTTCTTCTTTTTTCTTATACAGTTCACGAGAAATGAAATCAAGAAGCATTCCATCACTTTGTACATCTACTAACGTTTGGTTTAAATTGTCATGCAACTCCTCCCCACGAATTATTCCAATACTATTCAAGCCTTCTTCCATTGCCGCTTTCGCCAAAGCATGG
>JBBRGZ010000382.1:0-1769 GCA_038223395.1 Chitinophagales bacterium | reverse complement strand
GTGTATGTGCCTGATGAAGAAACGATATGGTTTGCATTACCGGAATAGTCCAATAAGTTTTCGTTGAAATTGTAAAATCCTTTTAAACTATCGCTTGGAACTTGGGCAAATGCCAGGTGACTCATAATTGTTGCAACAATAAAAAAGTTTTTTTTCATAAGTGTTATTTTCATTTGTGCTCATGTTGGGTAAAACAAAATGAATAAGTTAGCACAATCCTATCAAAGTTACTACATAAATATAAAAGGTGTAATACATTTGTTGTAAACTACTATTTAATAATCGCTTTTAAAATAAACATTAAAAGTTGAACCCTTGCCTAAATTGCTTTCAACTTCAATTTTACCTCCCTTATCAGTTAGCATTCTGTTTACAATGTATAGGCCCATTCCCGTGCCTTCAATATGGGCGTTTATACGTGAAAATTTATTAAAAATTGTTTCGTGATTTGTTGTTTCAATTCCGAGTCCATTATCAATAATAGAAAGAACTACAAATCCTTCCTGTTTCTCGGTTGCTATTAATATTTTTAAAGTTTCATCAGATTTTTTATACTTAATGGCATTATTTAAAAGATTATAAACAATGCTTCGCAAATTCTTTCTTGAAAATATTATTTCTGATGTATTGAATTGTGTTTTTATATCAATTGCGTTATCGTAAATGTCATTCCTTAAGGCAAGTATTACATCATGAAAGATATCTTCAATATTAAGGCGCTCAACTTCATTTGGGATGCCCGATTCTACTTTGATATGTTCAGTAAAATCTTCCAATAATGTTTTCATATTTTTAGAAGCTCGTGTCAGTGTTTCAATCCATACTGTAAATTGTTCTGTGTCCCTATTGTTATAAGACTCAGTTAATTCATCTGCCAATAATACTATTGTTGATAGCGGCTGCCTGATATCGTGAGACAGAGTATAAAGTAAAGTATCATGTTCGGCGTTTAGCTTTTCCAGTTCGTTTAAAATAGCAATCCGTTTTGTTATATCTACAAAGGTTATGATGACACCATTTGTTCTATTTACCTTCCTGATTTTATAGGGTAAAATATTCATTTGAAACCATCTTTTGTCAGTTGTTTGAATCTCCTTTTCAAGAATTTCACCGGTAGCTATTACTTCGTTTATATTTTCTATTAAGGTTGGATATCGAATATTATCTGTTACATCTTGAATATTTTTGTTTAAATCGACCGTTGTCAGCGTAAATTGCTTCATTGCGGGAGGTGTAAACTTTCTAAGAATGAGGTTGCGGTCTACATATAATTGCGGAATAATTGTATTAGCAAAGTAGTTTTCTAAGTCCTCATTCAATTCATCTAATTCGGAAGCGGATGCTTTTGGAGTTGATTTTTGCACGATAAATGTAAATTTAAGGATTATTAGAAATATTTGTTTTAATATTAAAAGAATTTATAAGAAAAAATACTTATAAAAACTAGATGGCATTTCCTGTAGTCTTGACAATAAATAATTTTTTTTAATGTCTTCGTTGTGTTCTAAGGTCAAGAAATTTTATAAATTTATCTGACTTCAACTAATTGTAATTCAAAATTAAATCAGTATTTGAGCTCATTTATTCACATTTGAATTGAGAAAATAATGCGTATTTACCTCGAATAATTCGGCGCTTCTTTTGTAATAACTACATCATGTGGATGCGATTCGCGCATACCGCTGGAAGTAATTTTAACAAATTGCGCATTTTGCAAGGCCTTAATATCTTTCGATCCGGTATATCCCATTCCTGCGCGTAAGCCGCCA
>JBBRGZ010000381.1:0-1776 GCA_038223395.1 Chitinophagales bacterium | reverse complement strand
GCAGTGTCGCTGTAATAATTGTTGTGCAAAGTGCTATTAGAAGCGTATTGTGACCAAATAATTTCTCCGTAATGTTGCCCTTCGTATTTGTTTAATGCTCCACCAATAGTGGTGTTTAATTTTTTATTGCTATTGTAGCTCAACGAAAAGGTTGTCCCATAAAAATTATTATCCAACCATCTTCTTCTTACCAAATCTGTTTGAGAAATGGTATCCGTTCCAATAATAACATCCGCTAAGCCATAGCTGCTATATGCTTGTGCGTGTTTAAATTCTTCGTAATAGCCTTTTCCTTTGGTGAAATGAAAAGCAAGATTTGCATTCCAGTTGCTATTAAACTCATGAGAAAAATGCAATTGATAATAATCTTGTTTGTAATGATCCACTTGATTTTGATAGGTGTATTGGTTGTATGTTCGGCTTCCCGAGTTTAATAACTCCAATGCTTCAGTAGGAGATAATCCATTTCTGATAATGTAATCATTCATCTCCGCAACATTGCCTTTCAAGCGCGATTCGGGTATTCCGTTCCAAGCTTGGTAGGTTTCTTCTAGTCCTGAAAAAGTAATAAATTTGATAATGGATTTTTTTCCATAATACGCTCCTGAAAAATAATAAGATTTTAAATCAGAACTTGCTCTGTCAATAAATCCGTCAGAAGAAACTTTTGATAAGCGTGCATCAAAAGCAAACTTATCGTTGATTAATCCCGATCCTGCATTCACTGTGTTTTTTAATGTGTTGAAAGAACCGTAAGAACTATTGTATTCTCCATAGCCTTTAGTGTTTAATTTCGTAGTTTGAATATTTAAACTTCCACCAAAAGCACCTGCACCATTTGTTGATGTTCCAACACCTCGTTGTACTTGAATGTTATCAATACTCGATGCAATGTCTGGTAAATCTACCCAATAGGTTCCTTGCGATTCGGCATCGTTTACTGGAATTCCATTTATAGTAACATTGATTCGGGATGCATCAATTCCTCGCATGCGAATTCCTGTATAACCAACTCCCGCTCCGGCATCGGATGTTGTTACCACCGATGGCAATTGATTTAACAAGTAGGGCAAATCTTGTCCTAAATTTTGTTCTGCAATTTGAGATTTGTCGAGTGTGCTGTACGCAATTGCTGAGCGCTCATCCACACGTGTAGAAGAAACAATTACTTCATCCATTAAAACAGGACTTTCTTCCAATTCAATGTCAAAATCAATGTCTTTGTTTTCTTTTATCACAATTGTGTCAAGCTTTGTGAGGTAGCCAATGAAAGATGTTTTAAGTATGTAAGTCCCTTTTTTCAAATATGTGATTTCAAATGTTCCATCACTTTTACTTTGTGTTGCAATAAATGTACTGTTGATGTTTACGGTTGCACCTGCAATGCTTTCCTTTGAATTTTTATTGGTTACTTTTCCTTTGATACTAAATTGCGCAAAAGTAATTGCAGGCAAAAGCAGCAGCAGTGTTGCTAATTTTTTTCTGTTGTTAAACATGTTTTAATTTATTATTTAGTTAAACCTATAGCAGCAAAGGGCAAGCAGCTACTATAATTAACATTACCATTTCCCTACGCAGGCATAACCCTGATCAGGTGCATAAACAATTGCGTTTGGCGCAAAAATTTATTGGGTATAATCTCAGCCTAAAAAAATTTTTGATTTAGAGATTTTTTGATTTAGAGAATTAAATCTCCAATTAAATAAATCTCTAGTTCTCCAATTTGAAAAAGGCACCCCTTTAAGATGCTGTAAAACTATAAATTAATTTTGGATA
>JBBRGZ010000380.1:0-1776 GCA_038223395.1 Chitinophagales bacterium | reverse complement strand
AGAATTTGCATAATCCGGAATTGCCATTAAATAATAATTATCTGATGATCCAACATTTTTAACCAAATTTTTAAAAGTTACTTTTCCGTTTACATCTGCAAACTCACATCCAATAATTTCACTTTCGTTTATTGTAGTTCCACTGCCATTAAACACTTCGCCATAAGGATTAAAATATCCTATTTCACCAAATCCACTTCCACCGTAATCATTATCAATGTTTATATGCAAAGCTGTGCCGGTAAGGTCTAATAATTTATCTGAATTTGCAATTAAACTTGCAATAGCCTCATTATTTAATCCACCAACTATACCTTCATTTTCTGGCACATCCGCAGGTTTGGATTGTCTAACTAATACAACCAGCATATCTCTCAGAGCGGTGTTTGCAGGTTTATATTGAACAGCTATATCAGGATCCGATTTAATAGTTAAACTTAGGTCATACGATTTTACATAACATAATAAGTCCTGAACTTCTTTATACTGAGCGGGTAAAATAGTAAAATGTGTGGCAGGACTTGTATAATAAACACTTTCTACTTTTATTCCAAGTTCTTGATATAATTTACCTGAATAGGGGCATCCAACTGTAACATCCTCCATTGGCGGAGCGCCAAATAACAATATAGGTTTTGGTGCTGATTTTCCGTATGCAGTTGGCATGTAAATTTCAAAATCATCTTCCATTGGATTAATGCGATTGATTTCCTTATTTATTTTAATATTAATATCGCCTGGAATCATTTCATTAATTCCAGGATCCATAACATCAATACCCGGTATATCAGGATTTACTTCTTCGGGGATATCCAAATCGCAACCTTCTGCTGTTGTAACAGTTCCATACATTGCAATTAATCCGTAAGCTGCAGTATCGGTATAATTAAACAAATATTCGCCTTGCGCATCTGTTGAAACCGTTATGAGGTCAGTTTTAAATTTTGAATATTTTTTTAACCCTTCTTCTGTTATTACATATTGTAAACGTTGTAATGTAACGTCTACATTTTTTAAAGGAAAGGCTTGCGTAACTGCAGGGTCGTCGAATTTATAATTTATTTTTCCAGTAACAACAGCAGTGCTGCTTATGGTAGAATTTTCTGTTGCATCTAAATCAATATCCAAAGTATTATACTGATTGCTATAAATTGCTTTATCAACTTGATTAAAATTACCATGGTCAAATCTAAATTTAATTTCTACTGCAGGATTAATATCAATATTGTCAACAGGCTCGATTACTAAAATATAATAATCTTCGGGGTTTAAACTTTTTATTAATTTATTAAATGAAACATTCCCTGATGAAGATTCAACACGAGAAATAAGTGTTCTTCCTACTCCATAATCTTTTACAGCCGAATTATAAATTTCGATATCTAAATCCTTTACCGGCTGTTTTGTATCAGCATCTAGAATAACATTAGCCTGGGTTAAATGCATGCCTTCATAAGTTGGTAATCCTTCAGGAATATCATCTCTGTAAATTGAATATCTATATAACACATTTCCTGCTTGATAGGTAGTTGATCCAATCCCATCATTAAATTCCCATGGTAATTGATTAGTAAATTCGAGGTCATTATTCTGATCTTCAAAATAAAAATATTCCGGTTTAGTATCCATTGCATAGGTATCAAATCCGCCATCTAGTTGCAAATCGTAAGTGCCCGAGGTTCTATTTGTATTTGTATTTGTAAATGTTTGTGCATTAAAACCTTGATCTGCAATAACACCCAAGTTGCCGGTAGTGCCTTTTTGCGCAGTAATACC
>JBBRGZ010000379.1:0-1782 GCA_038223395.1 Chitinophagales bacterium | reverse complement strand
TAGTGGAATAATAATAGCAAATTACCAATAAGCTTGAAACCTTGTTAAAGCTTAATAAACTTTTTTTGGGCTATTTAATCAAAACATGCTTAAAAAGCAGGCCGGCAATTTCAAATAACATGAGGATGACAATGGTTAAAGAAAGAGAATTTTGCACCCTTTTATTTTTTTGTCCCGACTCTGAATGTGATTTTTCAATGTTGCTATGTTCAAAGTAAAAATAGTTGTGAACTTTCCAGCTGCTGCTTTTATTGTTAATGTACAAATAGGTTTTAAAACATATTAATAAAAATATCAGTACACCTAAAAAGGGTAACATTTGAATAAACAAAAATAGAATCGTATCCAACATACTAAAGAAAATTATTGATTGTCAAATCCGTTAAAAATAATGGTATCAGAATATGGTGTCAGAATATAGTTGATTACCCGGTGGTATTTAAATAGAAAGAGGATTAGTATCCATTTTTTAAGCGGATATCGGGGTGCAAATCAGGGGTCAGCAAACTTATCAATAATACCTGCCACTTAAACCAGTTTGAATTAAGATTTAATTAAATTTTGCTGAATATTTTGATAGTGAAATACATAAAATTTTGATTTTTTATAAAATACATGCAAAAAAGTTGATGGTAGAATTGAAATATAGCGATAATGAATAATGCAGGAATTGGAATGATTTTAACGAGTTACCTGCTTAATGAATTAGGAATAGTTACATAGCCTCCATTATAATTTTTAATTGGTCTGCATTTATAGGTTTGATAAAATAATTACTAACCGCCCCATATTTTTTTACTTTTTCCATATCGTTAGGGTCTATAGACGAGGTAATTATAAATATGGTTATCTTTTTCACCGATGGAATCGTCATCAGTTCATCCAGGAACTGCCATCCATCCATAATGGGCATATTTAGGTCGAGCAATATTATTTCCGGTAAATTTTCTCCTTTAATAACCCTCGGTCTAAGAAATTCAATGGCCTCGTGGCCATTGTGAAATATCATAAAGCTGTTACAAAATCCAACAAGCTCCATCATTCTTTTTGTTCCAAATACAAATATGGGGTCATCATCAATTATGCATGCAATGTCAATTTTTCTCATATTGCAAATAAATTTTAAAAGTTGTTCCCGCTCCCAATTTACTTTCTACTTCTATTTTTCCACCTAAAGCCTCAACCTGGTTTTTTGTTATGAACAAGCCAATCCCCCTTGCATCCTGGTGATGATGAAATGTTTTATACATTCCAAATAATTTGGCACCATGCCTTTTAAGGTCAATTCCAATGCCATTGTCTTCCACTTTAAGAATAACGAAAGGCTTTTCAATTGCTGTGGTAAGGGTAACGATCGGTTTCCGGTCGGGATGCCTGTATTTTAAAGAATTTGATAAAAAGTTTAAAATAATACTGTCAAGATAAGCTGGGACCGCTTTTACAAAAACATCGTCGTTGGCAATGTTAACTATTGTACCATTTGCTTCTTCAACCAAACCAGTTACATTGGCAATCGCGTTTGTTATATAAGTTTTTAAAGACAGCCTTGATAAATTTTCAAGCGTGGTAGTTTGGATCAATGTTACCTCGTTCAAATGCCCAATGGTCTCTTTTAGGTTGTTGGATGCCTGAACCAGTAAAGGGTAGTATTCATTTTCGGTAGCACGCGGTAT
The DNA here is from genome assembly GCA_038223395.1 of Chitinophagales bacterium. Taxonomy (GTDB): domain Bacteria; phylum Bacteroidota; class Bacteroidia; order Chitinophagales; family BACL12; genus UBA7236. Next base: position 109 of record JBBRGZ010000379.1, on the reverse strand, counting down.
CTGCAGTTTCATTAAATCCAACATTAATGAGAAATTAGACGAATGCGACCGCAAATTGTGCGATACGATGTGAGCAAAATTTAAAAGACGTTTGTTTTGTTCTTCCACC
>JBBRGZ010000378.1:0-1783 GCA_038223395.1 Chitinophagales bacterium | reverse complement strand
TGAGTGTTGTAACTGCTTTTTTCAATGGTTTTTTTAGGACTTACTCCAACATACAAGTATTTGCAGATAAACCTGTAAAATATTTTTTTATGGGAGCATTTAATTTCGTTGTAACAGTTACAATTTCTACAATTCTAGTGTATCAATATCCCTATTCATTAATTGGGCCAATGTGGGGCAGACTGATATCAGGTGTTTTAATTTTTGTATTGTCACTATTTTTTGTATTAAAGGAATTTGGTATAAGCTGGGACAGGACGATATTGCCCGGTATACGCCAATATTGCACTCCAATTCTAATTTTTGGATTGTTGACTTGGGTATTGGGTTATATTAACAATTATGTCATTAATGCATTTGAAACTACAAAAGAAGTTGGGGTTTATGATTTTGCAATTAAATGTACTTTGCTAATAGAATATGCTGGATTAGGAATTTTAGGAACTATTAATCCGAGAATATTTAAATATTGGAAAGAAAAAAGTCTTGATAAAAGTACTCCAGAAGAAAACAGGTATCATCATGTTTATAGTGCGTTTAATATTCTTTTTATTGCATTAAATATTATTGCACTGCCAATTATAATCAGATTATTTGTTACAAACGTGGGTTATTACGATAGTATTATTTTTATACCGATTTTATGTGTAAGTTTCATTTTTCGGGGACTCAATAATATGTTTATTAATCCGATTTATTTTTTCAAAAAAACTAAAAAACTGCCACGCATTTTATTATTTACTGCAATGATTCAAATTGTAGCCGGAATTATTTTTACTCACTATTGGGGTATAACAGGCGCAGTTTGGTCCTATTTTCTTGTCAAACCAATTCAAGTGTTTTTCCTTTGGCTTGGAAGCAAGTCGATTTTCGATTTTCAATTTAACCCAATTAAAATGATAATCATGCCATTGGTTTATGCAGGTTCTGTAATTCTGATATGGTGGCTGATTGACATCTCTGAATTCGAGAAAGGGTTATTACAACTTGGAATTGCAGGTGTTTTGGTTAGTTTAGTTTACAGGAAGGAGATAATTGAACTTCCAAGGTTGTTGCGTTCAGGTATGGTCAAAAAATAAACACTTTTTATTTGAAAAACTGACAATTTCCTTTAATTTTATCAAGTTTTTACGTTTGTAACTTTTTTAATATACCCCCTCAATTTTCAACTAGAGAAGAATATTTCAGATGTAAATTAATATTCAAATGTAACTACATTGGATAAATTAAACCTATTGATTTTCTTATCAACTATTTAGAAAATTTAAACATTTAAAATGAAAAAAGCAATATTGATTTTTGGGTTTGCAGTTTTAATATTTAACGGCATTTTAAATGCGCAGACCTTTTCTGACAGCCTATTATTATACTACCGTTTAGACGGCGCTGCTATTGATGAAAGTGGAAATGGTTTTGACGGCGTTTCAACCGCAACGCCAGGTATTGACAGGCTTGGAGTTGCTTCAGGCGCTCTTAATTTTAATGGCATAGATCAGTATGTAATTATTCCAAATGACGAAAAATTGAAACCTCAACTGCCGGTTACCTTTTCGTTGTGGGCTTATTTCAGAAGTTTACCGGATTCGCCATATGGTATGGGTATTTTTGCAAATGATGATACTATTAAGGAATATTATACAGGCGTATTTGCCTTTTTATTACCAACAGGCCAAATAAACTTATCTTATGGTGACGGTGGAATAACTACTTCTACAAGTCGCCGAACATTAGCTACAGAGGGTCCTGTAAGTTTAAATGAATGGCATCATATTGTTGGCATAGT
>JBBRGZ010000377.1:0-1789 GCA_038223395.1 Chitinophagales bacterium | reverse complement strand
AATCCAGGGCGAAGTACTCCTTCTATATTTTTTCCACACAAGCCACAGTATTTAGCTTCGTTATATTTGTTTCCACACCAATCACAACCTTTGGCATTTTTTCTCGCGCCTCCTTCGGCAATAAAAAGGCCAAAAAATGGAGTAAACAGCAAGCAAAATATAAACGATTTCCAAAATCCTATTGTTTTATTCTTCCCAATCAAATAAGCAATCAAAAAAGACATTCCAATATAAAATAAAATGGAATAAATAGGTATCATTTTATTTTTTATAAGAGTCAATTAAATCAGTAATGCTTGTGTTTTCTTTTAGTTGAGGCAAGTATTCAAATAACTCATTGTGTTTTTCATAATTCAATTTTAATGCGCTTTGTAAAAAGCTCAACGCTTCTTGCTTTTGCCCAATGCTCATTAAACAAGCCGAAATCCTATAATGCAATTCAGCATTTTGCGGATGGTGTTTGATTCCTTCTGCTAATATTTCCAAAGAGCCATTTTTGTTTTCTTGTTCAAATAATAAATTAGCGTAATCCAACCAAATCTCTGCATTTTCTGGATCCAACTCAATTACTTTTTTGAAAGAGTTTTCGGCATCTTCGTAAAATTGCATTTTTTGCTGTAACTCACCATAGATGTACCAATACTCAGCATTGGTTTTGTCAATTTCTAAGGCTTTTTTTGCATAATGCATGCCTTCGTCCGTTTTGCTTTGTCCATCCAATACAATTGCAATTCCCAACCAAGCATCTGCCATCTGAGGATTTAGTTTAATTGCTTTGTTGTAATATACTAAAGCGTGATCAAAGTCGTCTTTTTTCTCATAACATTCGCCAATGTAATAAAACGTAATGGCATCTGGATCTTCTACTCTTAATGTTTCTTTGTAAACATCAATTGCTTCATCCAAACGATTTAAATTAGCTAGTGAATTAGCCTTGTTGAAATAGGCAGAAGCAAAATCATCTTGAATAGCAATGGAGTAATCATACGCATCAATGGCTTTTTCATACATTCCCAAACGGTTGTAAGAAACACCCAAGTTAAACCAAGCTGTTGAAGTATAGGGATGCTGATCAACAAAATCTGAATAGTATTTTACGCTTTCTTCTGATTGTCCGTTTAACTCATAACAAAAAGCCAATTCATACAAGGCTACTTCGTTTTCCGGATTAGCATCGATCGCTTTTTTTAGATAAAAAATGGCATCATCAAATTTGCCAGTGTTTTCGAATTCAAAAGCCATTGCCAAATAAATTTCGTCTATTTCTTCAGCATTTTCTGCAGCTTTTTTAAAATTTTCAATCGCTTGGTCTGTTAGTCCCATTTGACTATAAATAGAACCTTTAGTCATATACAATTCTGTATTGGAAGGCTCCATGCTTTCTACATAAGAAAGGATTTCTAAGGCTTTTTGACTTTGATTGGTTGCAGCGTAAATTTGTGCTTTACGTAATAAAAATACGCTTGAAAAAGGATATTGTCCAATCGCAAAATCAATAGCAGATAATGCTCTTTTTGAATTGTTCTTTTCAAAATAGTAATCAATAACTTCTTCTAATTCTTCTGCATCAAAAAAGTATTGTTTGTTGTTGCTAATCATTTCTTCAAAGCGGTCGACCAATATTAAGAGATATTGTGCCCCTTTGTTTTCGTTGTCCCCAAATTCTTCATTGCTCATCTATCAAAAATTTAGAGTTTATACTAAAAACGACCACTTTTCTCAGTGGATTTTAAAATTAAAGCGAAAGTACAAAAAAATGCTCAAAAATGCACTATAGTTTTGAACAGGA
>JBBRGZ010000376.1:0-1794 GCA_038223395.1 Chitinophagales bacterium | reverse complement strand
AGCATTCTCGTTTTTATTTTTAAATTTACGTGGCTGATGATATTTTTCGCCATAAGTGGTATTAATTTCCTTGCTGATATCTTCTAGTGCAGTTTCACTTAAACTAATACTATCGGCTCTCATATAAGTAATCTTTCCACTTTCATACAATCTTTGAGCAATCAACATTGTTTTACTAACGCTGTATCCCATTTTACGAGAAGCTTCTTGTTGAAGTGTTGATGTGGTGAAAGGCGCTGCGGGAGAACGTTTTGCGGGTTTAACTTGTATATCGTTAACTAAATAATTAGCTTCTTTACAACTTTCTAAAAACGATTGGGCATCTGATAAATTAGTTAATTTTGATGGTCCTTCGGCTTTAAAATTAACAGGCTTGCCATTGATATCAGGGGCATTAAAAATAGCTTCAACTTTAAAAGAACTTTCAGAAATAAAGTGGTTTATTTCTCTTTCTCTTTCTACTATTAATCTTACAGCTACACTTTGAACTCTACCTGCACTAAGGCTTCTTTGCATTCCAATTTTTCTCCATAAAACAGGACTTAATTCAAAGCCTACTAATCTGTCTAATACTCTTCTGGCTTGTTGAGCATTTACCAGATTCATATTAATTGTTCTTGGATTTGCAACTGCTTTTTTTATAGCTGGTGCAGTTATTTCATGAAAAACAATTCTTTTAGTTACAGATGGATCTAATCCTAGTACCTCAGCTAAATGCCAACTAATACTTTCTCCTTCTCTGTCCTCATCCGATGCTAACCAAACTTCATCTGCTTTTTTTGCAAGCTGCCTTAGTTCTTTTACAACTCTTTCTTTTTCTTCAGGTACTTTATAACGTGGTTGGTAATGATTTGAAACGTCGATACCCATATCGTCTTTTTCAAGATCTCTTATATGTCCGTAACAACTTTTTACCTCAAAATCTTTACCAAGAATTTTTTCAATGGTTTTTGCTTTTGCCGGTGACTCAACAATCAATAAATTTTTTGCCATGTACCTATCTGTTTACTTCTTTTTTCAACTTAAAATAGTCCTATAAACTGCAAAGTCGATCTGCTAAAATCAACCCGTTGGTTCATTTCTAATCATGCAATATTAGTGTAAACCATCAAATCACAAAAAAACTCCCTAAGAAGGGGAAATTAAAAACTGAATAATTTTAGCCTTTATGCTATGTTCCCTGTAAATTCTATTATGCCCAAAACCCTTTGTGATAAATAGTTCTAGCGTATCAATTTGTTCAGATATTAATGGCTTAACATCATTAAATGTGCATACATTATCATCTTGGTCGTGTATCCAAAGTGTTTTTGCAGTTGAGGTTCTTACTACTCTTGCTACCGAAAAATAGGAAATTGGTTGTTGGGCAATTTGCTCAATATGTTGTTTAAATGCCAATATAATTTTTAGATCAGATGGAATTAAGGTGAAAAAATTGTCAACAGCTGTTTTGGTTTCAGTTGCTGGAGCAATTAAAACCAACTTCCTTTTTTCCTGATTAGGAAACAATTCAACTGCTAATGAAGCAGCTAATCCACCCATTGAGTGAGCAATAATTCCGTGTAATGGACCATACTTTTCTTCTATAGCTAATATTGTATCTCTATATATTAGTGCGTTTATTTTTTTGCCATCACTATTTCCATGAGCTGGTGCATCAAATGCCAATACCTCAAAACCTTCTTTTCTTAATGCAGTTATATATTTATCGAATTTATAAGCATAACTGCTAAACCCATGTGCTATTATTATTTTTTTGGCGTTTGGCTGAGAACTTTCCCATCTGAATCCTCT
>JBBRGZ010000375.1:0-1811 GCA_038223395.1 Chitinophagales bacterium | reverse complement strand
CCTGACCTTCCCCCCCCTCACAACAACCCCAATTTCTTCTTCACCATCGGCAAAATATCCACCGCATCGGTTCCATAATAGAGCAACGCTGAACCGTCTAAAATTGCTGTAAGTTTATTTTCTTCTCCTACTAATTTTATTTTCGCTTTTACGTTATCTAAAATTGGGCCGTATAACTCTTCTTTTTTTGCTGCAAGTTTATCGTTGGATTCTGTTTCATAATCGCTGATGCGTTTTTGCATTGCAGAAAGATCGGCTTCTACAGATTCTTTTTTTGGCTCGCTCCATGTAGCTGAATTTTTATTGTAATCGTCTAATTTTTTCTGGTATTCCAAAACATAACCGTAATAAATTTCCTGCATATCGTTAGCGTATTTCACTAAAACTGAATCTGCTTTTTTTACTTCGGGCATTTGAACTAATAAATCGTTTGTATTTAAAAATCCAATTTTTTGCGCCATGGCTGATGACAAACCAAAACAAACGAAAGCGATTAAAAAAACTATTGTATTTTTCATAGACTGTGCTTGATATAAATATTAATTGTGGTTAAAATTAGTTTTTAGGTGTATATCCCAATTTTTTAATGATGTCGTCGCTCTTATCATTTTCGGGATTTGCGAATAAGATTGTTGTGCTGCTTGATTTATCAAAAACAAAGTCATAGCCACGTTCCTTCGCAAATTTTTCAATAGCTTCATATACTTTATCCTGAATAGGTTTTACAAGTTCCTGACGTTTTTGAAATAATTCACCATCGTAACCGAATTTTGTTTTCTGATAATCTTTAATTGCTTTTTCTTTGGCTTCTATTTCGGCAACTTTTACTTTTTTCTGATCTTCAGTAAGCAAGTATTGTTCGTTTTGGAAGTTGCGATATAACTCATCAATTTCCTTTTGTTTTTTGTCAACTTCTGCACGCCATTCGGTAGTAATTTTATCTATTTCATCTTGCGCGGTTTTATATTCCGGAATATTTTTCAGAATATAATCTGTATTTACATAAGCAAATCGTTGTGCATTTGCTGTAAGGCTTGTTGCAATAATTGTTATTGCAATAATTAAAACTTTTTTCATGTTTATTTTTTTTATGTTTGTTATTCCGGTTCAAATCCTAAGATTACCGTGAATTTTCCATTTTTTGTGATATAATCGAAAAATCCATTGGCCGGTTGTAAATCTCCGGGAACCAAATCGTCAAAGCGTATGCCATAATCTACACCTAGCAATCCAAACATTGGCAACCACGCTCTAACACCTATACCCACAGAGCGTTTCAGGTCAAGCGGATTAAATTCTGCAATGCTCGGATAGAGGTTTCCACCTTCGGCAAACAGCATGGCATAAATAGTTGCCGACTGTGCTTTAGTAATTGGATAACGCATCTCAATTGTAAATTTATTAAAGATAGCTTCTGTTCTTGCCGACGAGCTGTTTGTCTGATTAAATACTTCATATCCACGCAACGCAATAATATCTGTTCCAACAAAAGTATTTGTATATCCACCCGATAAACCATCACCACCCAATTGGAATCTTTCGAAAGGCGGAATTCCAACATCGCTATTATAATATCCTAACCAACCAAATTTAATTGCTGTGCGCAAAACAAATTTACCAACGAGTGGTGTAAAATAATCGGCATTAAAACGCCATTTATAATATTCAATATATTTATACTTACTCTCAACTGTTGCATCCACATAGTCTTTATTATTAAAAGCAGAATATGGCGGAGTAAATTGCAGTGATAACGAAATGTTGGAACCCGAACGCGGGAATTGCGGATCATCTACACTATTTCTTGCAAG
>JBBRGZ010000374.1:0-1837 GCA_038223395.1 Chitinophagales bacterium | reverse complement strand
TCTCTTAGCAACAAATCTTAGTGCTTCAGGATAACTGTAATGCTCATGCTCCATGATGAAGCTCACGGCATTTCCACCTTTTCCGCAACCAAAACATTTATAAATACCTTTTGCTGGAGAAACATAAAATGAGGGTGTTTTCTCATTGTGAAAAGGGCAGCAACCAATTAAATTTGCTCCGCGTTTTTTTAGAACAACATAATCAGCAACCACTTCTTCTACGCGGGCAGCTTCAAAAATTTTATCTATGTCTTCTTTGTGTATCAAATGCAATTTTTCTTTTGGTCATCTCTACCGAAGTGGAGATATCTATAAAATGGAGAACTAGAAATACGAATATAAAGAAATCTCAACTCCGCTCGAAAAGACACCTATTGGGTGTCAAAAACGGATTGCTAATTTACAAAAAAAACGGTTTGGATGGGCTGATAAATAGCAGGATTATTTGCCTGTTAAATGAGCAATGGCATTTCGGCCATCTTCGTTATCGGGGTTGAGCTTTAGCGACTTTTTGTAATTTGTAAGTGCCAGTTCTTTTTGTCCCATTTGTTGATATGTTTGTCCTAGGCCATGATAAACTTCCCAGGAGTCGGGGTATTGCAATTCGCTATGTTTGAAAAGTTTATAAGCCTCTTCGGTTTTACGTGCTTTTAATAATTGAAATCCTATATCATTAATATGTGAGTCATCAACAGGTAATTGATATGGCGATAACCCACTCAATTCTGTTTCAACAGATTTAACTCTTGTAATAAAATAATCGAACGGAATAACTCCATCAATAAAATCAGTTTCATATTTAGTAATGCAATTTCCTAAAAAAGAACATTCATCATACGGAGCGCATTTACAGGTCATGTAGGAGTTGTACATTCGGTCACCATCAATCAAATAAACCGAATCTTTATTTTGCATAATCATCTGATCGAAATTGCAAAATGCAGCCAAGGCTAATTGAGAATAATTTTGTGAAGCGTTTTTAAAACCTCCGTAAGTAGTTTGCCAAACTGTTTGTATCAATTGCATTCCTCCTTCGGTAGGATTTATTTTTCTAATCACACCTGCAACATTTCCAGCTCCAGCATGATAGGAATGTAAAACTAATAATCGAAACCATAAATCGGTTTCGTTATAAGTAACATGAGCACTATCGAGCATTGCTTTTGTATAAGGAATACAAATTGTACTCAATAAACGGGATGCACCCATTGCAGACTTCTCGATATTTGTTCGTTCATCAATGGTGCTATTTACAATCAAACCTTGCTTTTTTGCAACAGCTTTCATCAATTGAAAAGGTCCGTTTGCACCAACAGTTGATTTGGTATTCATTTTACCTGGACTCTCAATCAATAAAATAGCTTGAGCATACCAAGGATCCACACCATTTTGTTTGAACACATCAATAGAACGATTAATAGTGGGCATTACTTTTTTAAATTCATAAAAATCTTTTTTTCCAATCGTAATTAAAATGCTTACGCTATCGGGAATATTATTTGCTTTACGAATACTGTCTCTGTAAATGGTTTTTTGAATATCAGATTGTTTATTCCAGTTTTTAATAGAAACTTTCGTTAGCATTTGTCTACTCGCAGCAACACTTACTATTGCAGAGTCGGGAGGAAGGTTCATTATTTGTTGCCAGAATTGAGGCTGAGGTAAATTTTGCCACCCCTCATTATAAAGCGTAGCATCATCAATGAATTTCATTTTGGTTACATCATTATAACCTACCACATATTTTTCAACTACAGGAACACTGCTCATTCCACTTTGTGCTTTCGCAGAAAGACAAGCTAAAACAATAGCGATTGTTAGTGCTTTAGAAAGAATA
>JBBRGZ010000373.1:0-1849 GCA_038223395.1 Chitinophagales bacterium | reverse complement strand
AATATTGGTCGTTTTAAGTAAATTTGCAGAGTTCGGTAATAAGAACACCGGTTCATCCACTATTGCTATAGGAAATTGTATCGTTTTAGTCATCTTTAAGCAGCCGGTTAAGAACTGTAAATTTATCATTCCTAATCCGTTTAAAATTTATTTTTTCAACATTATGCACTCAACTCTAAATAGCACCTTCGATATTAACGTCAAATTGACAAATAACTCACAAATTGATTCTGTCGATTTCGAGAATCTGCAATTTGGTAAAGTGTTTACTGACCACATGTTTGTTGCCGATTATACAAATGGCGAATGGCAAAATGCTTCTATTCAGCCACTTGCAAGTCTCAATTTGCACCCTGCAACGTCTGCACTCCATTACGGTCAGGCAATTTTTGAAGGCATGAAAGCCTTTAAAAATCAGGAAGGTAAAGCAGGTGTTTTTCGTCCAGATATGAACTGGAAACGACTCAATGCTTCAGCACTTAGAATGGCAATACCGGAAGTTCCGGAAGAGTTATTTATGAAAGCAATTTTTAATTTGGTGGATATTGAACAACAATGGATACCTAACACCGAAGAAGGCTCAATGTATATAAGGCCGTTTGTGTTTGCAACCGATCATTTTGTGGGAATTAAACCCTCTGACGATTACAAATTTGTTGTGTTTTGCTGCCCGGTTTCAAAATATTACCAAAAACCTGTGCGTGTTTATATGCAAGACAAATATTTTAGGGCTTTTCCCGGTGGGACAGGAGCCGTAAAAGCAGCCGGAAATTACGCTGCAGCAATGATGCCTTTGCAACAAATTCGAGAAAAAGGTTATGATCAAATGCTGTGGATTGACGGAATTACACACAATCGCCTGCAAGAAATCGGTACAATGAATGTATTTATTCAAATTGACGATACCGTTATTACAATTCCTACGGATGAAGGTACTATTTTAAGCGGCGTTACGCGCGACTCCTGTATAACACTTTTGCGTGATGCCGGATATAAGGTTGAAATAAGAGATGTAACAATTGAGGAATTATTGGATGCGAATCGCACAGGAAGGTTAAAGGATGCATTTGGAACGGGTACAGCCGCAACTGTGGCACCGATTGGCGTTATTGGATACAACGACGTTGATTATACCTTGCCACCCTTAGAAGGCAGAGAAATATCGAATTGGCTTAAAACTGAAATGCAATCGCTCAGAAAAGGTCAAATAGCAGATAAATATAACTGGATGTGGGATGTTGATAAAGTTAATTCAGAATACAAACTCAAATTGGTGACTGAATAAAAGTTACAAATTAGCAATATCATTAAGTAGGCCGAGTAATTTTTTTACTCGGCTTTTGTTATCATAAATTCTACCCGTTGATTCGTCTGTCTGCCCTCCGGCGTATTATTATCTGCAATAGGTGTTGATTTGCCAAGTCCTTTATAAGTAAGTCTTCCGGCATTAATTCCTTGCGAAATAAAGTAATCCATAACCGATTTTGCGCGTTTTGCTGATAAACTCAAGCAATAAGATTCATCGCATAAACTATTGGTATGGCCTCTAATTTCAATTTCTACTTCGGGATTTTGAGTTAAAAAGTGTGCAACTTTATTCAATTCTATAAAAGAACTGTCTTCAAGAATACTGCTGTTTATTTTGAATAAAATATTGCGCATTTCTATAATAACCCCTGTTTGTTTAGGAATTAATTTGAAATCCTGTAGAATTTCTAAATATCCCGGAAGTGCATTTACGGTTAAAAGCGTATCTGTAGTGTAATAATGAGGCGATTGAATGGTAACGCGATATGTATCTGATTGTGGTAAAACTACCGCATAACCTGTTGAATTACTTGTATTTGCA
>JBBRGZ010000372.1:0-1864 GCA_038223395.1 Chitinophagales bacterium | reverse complement strand
ACTTCCGGTAAAAGATCCCATAGCGATATGAGTAACACCTACCATTAGCAGGGCTATAAATATCTTCTTTATTTGTATGGATTTTCTATTTACCATTTCGTTACAAAATTATGCAATTATTGAATATTAACAAGTTTTTATTTAATACTATAACGTTGATTATTCAAAAAAGTTACATGTTGGTTGGGTTTTTTTATTTGGTTTACCTAACTTTCCTCAACTAATAGAAAAAATGAGCGAAAATTTTTATAGAGAGGATAAGGAAGAGATGAAGGAACTGTTAAGTCAGTATGAAAATTTAAGGTCTGGTCGTCAGCATAGTTTTTTAGAGGAAGAGGCATTTGAACGCATAATTGACTATTTTGACGAAAAAGATCAGTGGGCTAAAGCTATGGAAGCCGCTGAAATTAGTATTGAGCAATTTCCTTTCTCGTCAGTATTGATGATAAAAATGGCCGATTTGCTGCTGGCGGGTCGAAAATACAATGAAGCACTCGAAATTTTGGAAAAGGCTGAATTGTATGATAGTAATGACATCAATCTTTATATTTTAAAAACAGATGCTTACCTGGCATTGGACCAGCAACTTAAAGCTGTTGAGCTTTTAGAAGAGGCATTATTACAATTTGATGGGGAAGAACGCATAGAATTACTATTTGAATTGGCCGATGTTTATGACGATTATGAAGAATTTGATAAAGTTTTTGATTGTTTGAAATTGATTTTAGAAGATGACCCAACAAATGAAGAGGCTCTTTATAAAATATGTTTTTGGACAGACTTTACGGGACGAAATGAAGAAAGCATCCAGCTGCATACAAATATTATTAACGACTTTCCGTATTGCGAGCTGGCGTGGTTTAACCTTGGAGCTGCCTACCAGGGATTGAAATTATATGAAAAAGCGATTGATGCTTATTTATATGCAGTAACAATTGATGAAAAATTTGACTATGCATATCGAAATATGGGCGATGCCTATTTGAGATTGCGCAAGTTTAAAGAAGCCATTGAGGTATTGGAAAGAGTATTGGAATTATCCCGTCCCGAAGATGTTATTTATGAAGCCATTGGCCATTGTTACCATAAAATTGGTAATTATGCCCAGGCAAGGTTTCATTATAAAAAAGCGACGCATTTAAACCCTGACGACAGCAAATTATATTACAAAATAGCCTTGTCGTATATAAATGAGGAGCAGTGGGAAAGTGCTGTAAAACAATTGGAAAATGCGTTGAGGATTAATAAACTATCGCCTGAATACAATTTGGCAATGGGTGAATGCAAAATGAACCTGAGCCAATACAAGGAGGCAATCCAATATTTTGGATATGTTGTAAGATCGCGGCCCAAAAGTGTATCCGGCTGGGAAGCGCTTATCCGGTGCCTGTTTAAAGCTGAATTTTTTGAAGAGGCGTTTGAACAATGTTCCGCTGCCCTAAAAATTACCGAGGGTAAACCCTTATTTACTTTTTATTTAAGCGCCGCGTTATTTGCATTAAAAAAAAGCAAAGAGGCCATGTTGCACCTTGAAAAAGCAATGAACAATGCTCCCCGGCAGGTAAAAAAATTTATAGATCTTTACCCTGCAATCCTTCAAAATCCCAATGTAGTTGATATAATTGCCCGATATAAAAAGGGTAAAAAATTATAAGGTTTCAGTTTATTTTATACTTCGCAGGTTATAAATTAGCGACTGCTGAATAGTGAAAAAAAATATAAGTAAGTGTGCGATGGCACGATGCTTAATAGTAACATTGTAGCGTGGTTAAAAACTATAACTTTCTTTTTTTACTCATACACCCATATAGTTGGAATTAAATGTTTAAATCTGCCTTAATAATTTGGCAGTTTCATAAAACTA
>JBBRGZ010000371.1:0-1871 GCA_038223395.1 Chitinophagales bacterium | reverse complement strand
CCTATTGCAAAGCCTGCATTTTGCAATGTCTGAATTTGTACTGTGCTCATGTAGGGTTTTTCTTTTTCAAGAAATTCATCAAAATTAATCTGGCAAGCATTTGCAATGGAATCTATTAATGCAGAATCTTGATAGGTTAGATTTTTTAAATGCGTTTTAATGTCTAACAGATTTACAGGTTTATCAATAAAAATATCGGAAACATTTTTAGGTATGCCAGTTTTTAGTAATTTTTCAATAATTAATGAAACCTTATATCTAAAAAACAATCCTTTATTATCTACAAAATCAGAATTAACAAAAAATATGGCGGGAATATGATAATGCTTTAAAATGGGAAAAACAATGTCATACATTTCTCTTAAACCATCATCAAAACTTAAAACAAAATAATTTTCATTAGAATTATAATTGTTATTTAAATAATCATCAATGTGCAGAGGTTTATAATGTTTTAAAAGAAATTGAAGGTCAGCTTTAAATTGTGATTCAGATTTGCAATTATACAAATGTTTTATGTGTGGAAGCCTATCATTACTTACAACATGATAAAAGGGGAATATGATTTTAATTCCCGATTTTTTTATTAAGCTCGATACCGAACGCGTTGCATTTAATGTTCTAAAAAGTGAAAAATAAATTTGTTTGGGTTCAGCCATTACAAGGTTTACAAATGTTTTGTAAAACTAAATCAAAAGTGCAAATATCTCTTTTAATTTGAGGCCTAATACACTCAAAATTCCAGTTTTAATTGGCCTGGTCTTCTAAAGGCATCAAGGTTGTATTTGAATTTTGGATTTGAGCCCATATATTTATCGCGCATCAGATGAAACATTTTCTTTATAACATCCGCCAATTCGCCGTCTCCCGACATGCGTTTACTCCATCTACTATCATTTAATTTACCTGCGTGCACAGCTTTAATATTATTCAAAACCCTTTCTGCGTGCATTGGAAAGCTTTTCCAAATCCAATCTGTAAAAATTTTATCTATAGCTCCATTCAAACGCACCATATTATATCCGGCAGATGTTGCGCCGTGCTCAGCTGCAGCTTTTAAAATTTCGGGGATTTCGCTATCGGTTAAACCAGGAATAACGGGACCTATCATGATACCCACCGGAATTCCAGCTAAACTGAGTTTTTCTATCGCCTTTAATCTTGTTTTATAGGTTGCAGTGCGCGGCTCCATTTTACTGCGTATGTCTTCTTTAAGACTCGTAATCGAAAAATAAACCTGAGCAAGATTATCTTCCGCAAGTTGTTGTAAAATATCCAAATCTCTTACAACTAATTGATTTTTAGTGATAATGCCCATCGGATTTTTGTATTTTAGGCCTACTTCCAAAAGTTTGCGCGTAATTTGCATTTTGCGCTCTATGGGCTGATAACAATCGGTGTTACCTGAAAATGAAATGGGTGCAGCTATCCATTTTGGGTCTAAAAACACCTTTTCTAATAAAGCTGGCGCATTATGCTTAATAATAATTCGCGTTTCAAAATCCAGCCCTGCACTAAATCCCCAATAATTATGCGAATTGCGGGCATAACAATATACACAGCCGTGTTCGCAGCCTTGGTATGGATTTACTGAATACATCATCCCAACATCTTCCGATTCTACCTTATTAATAACATTTTTTGCATTTTCAGTAAAATATTGCGTTTCAGGGGTAGTAATCATCTCCTCATCCAAGCCCTCTATGTGCTCTTGCGTGTAATTTTTATCGTTAAAAGGATTAAATGGATTTATCTGAGCACCCCTTCCTTTAAAAAAATCTTGCTGAAGTTTTGGAAATTCCATAATTGTCATTATTTTTGACAAATAAAGTCATATTTTTTGACAATTACAAATTTAAAAAAACATTATG
>JBBRGZ010000370.1:0-1883 GCA_038223395.1 Chitinophagales bacterium | reverse complement strand
TATACCTGTATTCCTACTATCGCTAATATTTGTTCTGTAGCGAATGATATTATAACTAGAAGTATCTACTTTTAAAACTGTGCCAATTCTATTCTTATAATTTATATAAAAACCACTTACGTCAAAATACAAAATATTTTTTATAACTCCTCTAAAACCGCCATCAGCCGTAAAACCGCTTTCATCTTTTAAATTAGGATCTACCTGAAAATTCGGATTTAATACGCGCATATCATTAAAATTAATGGAGCGATAATTTTGACTGAAATTAGCATATAGCTCAATAGAACTGTTTAATTTTAATTGGGTGCCAATACCAGCAAGCATAAAACTGCGGTTGTTACTTCTGTTATCCGCAATCTTCATATCTAATAATACATTTCCGGCAAGATCTTTATTAAGTAAACGGTAATAACCTTCAGAGCTTGTAACAATATTCTCTAATCTAAAACCGGGTGTAACATTCCATTTTTTAGTTAACTGAAAAATATTTTCAATAAACAAAGCATAATTAGAGGATGGAAAAATATAAGCAGAGTTCTCTAAATTGTCAGGGTTTAAAAATTTGAAATGTGGTTTATTGGTCTTATCCCCGTCGCCCTGTTTGCGATCTGTATGGCCTTTGTAAACTCGGGCACCAATTAAAAAATTGCTGTTGAGATTGCATAAAACATAACGTTGTAAAAAGCGTAATTCAGTACCATAATTAGTATAAGTATCACTCAATAAATTCCGATACGTAGCAGTATCATCAGCCCTGTCTATTCTCCCTAAATTCCCTAAAGCATCTCTACCAGCATTTAAACCAAAAAAAAAAAAATTCAAACGACCCTTTTCTGAAACTTTATAATCGGCAGTTAAAGAAAATAAATTCCAATTCACTTTAAACCAGTTTCGATAACGGTTAACGGTTGTTAGATCTTTTTCAAAGTGTTTATCCGTTAAGCCGCCGGGTTGTTGTGCGAGGTAAGATAAAAAAGTGTATTCGCCTTTAATAAAGAATTTTTCGCTAAGCTGGTATTTAAGAGAAGCAAAAGCGGTGTGACTGCTTAATTCAGAACGCTCGCGCCAACCTGTGTAATGTTTGTATTGGTAAAATGTATTGTAGGATAATTTTTTTACAGTGCCCGATAATTGATTAAAAGAATTAATAAAACCATAGGAGCCTCCGGTTTGACGAAATTTTGCAGCGATTTTTTTACCCTTAGGTGCTTCGGCAAATTTATAATTGATCATACCACCAAACTGTGTTCCAAATTGTAAACCAGCCGCGCCACGTAATATTTCTATTCGTTCAATTGCCTCGGTTGGTGGTGTATAATAACTTTCGGGGTAACCCAAAGCGTCTGCCGAAATATCGTAGCCGTTTTGGCGCGTATTAAAATTTGAAATGCGGTTGGGATTAAGACCACGCCCCCCAATACCAATCGTGGAACCGGACCCATCATTCTCAAAAATATTTATGCCTGCAATTTTCGCAAATACCTGTCGGCTATTATTGGCAGCAAGATTTGCATTGAGGTCTTCCAAATAAATAGCTTCCGATTTTTTTCCAGCATAAATAGTTGTGCCTTCAACATTATTTAAACGCGAGATGCCAAAACTATTATCTTTTTCAGTAACAACTTCAATTTCCGTTAAATTAATATTCTTACTACTTGTTTTCTTAATAGAATCAGTTCTTAAAGAATCGTTTTGAGAAAAACTAAAACAAATAATAAACAAAAATATATGAAGGAAAATCGAACGCATTTTTTACTAATATTTTTTTACCCAAGTTTTATTTTGTAAGAAAGAATTGCTTTGAACACTCAGGTCAACCTGCGAATCGATGAATTCTCGCGAGCCTTTGCCATTAAGAGTTACATAACTTTGCGCCCTGA
>JBBRGZ010000369.1:0-1885 GCA_038223395.1 Chitinophagales bacterium | reverse complement strand
CGGCGGCGCACAAATGTGGAAGGAAGCCGAGCCCGGAGCAAAAGAAATCAACATAGAGCGCACTGAACAAGCATTGGAGTTAAATCCTGATATTATTGCAAGCGCCTGCCCCTTTTGTAATACCATGATGACGGATGGCGTTAAAAATAAAAACAAGGAAGACGACGTTAAAGTGTATGATGTGGCTGAACTTATTGCCATGGCAAATGCGTTAGTTTAAAATTCATCATTTAAAAAATACTGAGTGCAAAACGCAAATTTTTCTCCCGATTCCAAAGTTTGGATATATCAGTCCTCAAGACCTTTCACGCAAGATGAAATTGAAGCACTCAATATACAATTAGCAGCCTTTGCAAAACAATGGACGGCGCATAATGCCCAATTGCATGCCGAAGCCACAGTTATTGAAGATAGAATTATTCGTTTGATGGTGGATGAAACGCATACAGGTGCAAGTGGTTGTTCAATAGATTCTTCTGTGCATTTTATTAAAAGTATAGAAAAGGCAATGGGAATAAATTTATTTGACAGAACTCTCGTTAATTATTACAAAGGCGATCATTTATTTTCAACGCATTTAGATGCCTTAAAAAAATTATATCAACAAGGTGAATTGCACGACGATACTTTAGTATTTAATCCGCTGATTGCTACAAAATCAGATTTTGATAATGGATGTAAAATTGAATTAGGTAAAACCTGGTTGAAGGACTTCGCTACATAATTATACATCGTTTTTAAAATCACACAAAACAGCCTCTTTCTTTATGAAATTTTTAATTTCTTTTTTTACCTGTTTATTTTTATTAAACGGTTTATCAGCACAAAATTCTGATTCTGTGGAAACAGATTATTTACAAGTATATCTGGATGGAGTAGGAGGATATCAGGAATATATCAAGACAGAAATCACCTTTGTAAATTATGTGCGCGATCGTTTTGAAGCTGATTTGCATGTATTAATTACTTCGCAAGCTACAGGAAGTGGTGGAACAGATTTCTCGCTATTTTATATCGGACAATTGCGATTTGCGGGTAAAATTGATACCCTACATTATATTGCAAACTCAAATAATACTGAAGATGAAACACGTGCAGGTTTGGTGCAAGTGTTGAAAATGGGATTATTGCCTTATGTTGCAAAAATGCCCGGTAATTTACCTATTGAAATAAGTTATGATAATACTAATCAAATTTTAAAACAAGAAGACGACAAATGGAATAGTTGGGTATATGGTATAGGCGGTTATTTGAATGCAAATCTGAATTCCAATTTTACACAATATAATGTTTCCGGAAATTTGAATGCAAACAAGGTTACCGACGCATGGAAACTTGGTTTTTACGGAGGAGCAAATTATAATACAAGTATTTTCCAATTAGATGATACAACAACCTATGAAAGTTTTAATAACGGCACCAACTTAAACGCTATAATAGTTAAAAGTATAAATAAACATTGGTCATTTGGCGGTGAGGCAGATTATTTTACCAGCACATATAGCAATTATGATGCAAATTTTGAAATATCGCCTGCAATTGAATACGATGTATTTCCTTATTCTGAATCAACTACTAAATTATTTACCTTTTTTTATAAAATTGGTCCTGAATACAGTATTTATACCGACACAACAATTTTTGAAAAGGAAAGAGAATTATTATTACGAGAAAGTTTGGATATATCCTTATCAATGAAACAAAAATGGGGGTCAATTGCACTCGGTATTAATGGCTCGAATTATTTTCACGATTTGAGTAAAAACAGTGCCGGATTTTTTACCTCCTTAAGCTGGAGGATAACTGAAGGCTTATCGTTGGAAAGTTATTTTACTCTTGATTTCCAAAATGACCAACTCAATCTTCCTAAAGGAGATTTAAGTCA
>JBBRGZ010000368.1:0-1886 GCA_038223395.1 Chitinophagales bacterium | reverse complement strand
GCCATAGGCGCAAAAGTATGGTAGAAAATTATTAGTTAAATTTGTTCAAAGCACCATAGGTGCGAAACAAGTTTCATAAGGAACTTAACAGCTCTGATTTGCTATGTGAAAAGTATGAAAAACGTAGTTTTCCGATTATTGTAACACAAACATTTCGTTAGTACCACAACCGAGTATCAGTTGGATTTTTCACCTTCAATGCAAATACAAGAATCTATATTATTTACCAGCACAATTCGTTAAGAAACCAAGGATTCTTTATGTTATAAAAATCTATTTTTACATTTACAAACGACAATTTTTGAAAAAATATAAAATGAACGAAATAAAAACAAACCGAACCGTTTCATTAAGTGCACTTTGTATATTAACATTTATAGGTACTACAACTTCATTTATCGCCTATTTTCTTGCATCCCTGTTTTTTGAAAAAACCTCTGAAATCATTATTAAATATTCCAAATGGTATTCCGTTGAGGCCATTTCTCCGTTATATTTCACACTTTTCATGGCGCTTTCGGCAATTTCGCTTGTTGGTGCAATACGCATGTGGAAACTACACCGTGACGGTTTTTTTATATATACAATTTCGCAGTTAGCAATTCTTTTTCTACCTGTTATTTGGATAAACTGGCAATCATTTTCTGACACAAGTGCAATATTTACAGTTGTGTTTATTATTGGTTACGGGATAAATTGGAAGCGTTTGAATTAAGCGGCTTTTGCCAAACTTACTTAATAATTAATATCGGGATTTTAACTTTATGCCGCACTGAATGTACGGTTGTTCCAAACACAAGGTCTTTAAAACCTTTGTGACCGTGTGCACCCATTACAAGCAATTGAATATCCAAATCGGCAATTATTCGTGTAATTTCAACCGCAGCGTCCCCAAAACCAATCTGAACTTCAGCATTAAAACCTAAATCTTTTAAACTACCCTGATACTTCTCCAGACTTTCTCTGTCGAGCTGGGTTTCGTAATCCATCGTATTTTTACCCAGGTAAATAGCAGCTGCACTTTCTACTACATGAATAAATGTATATGTTGCCGATTTTCCTCCCTGATTCAACGCACTCTTAATAATCTTCTGATCGTTCCCCGAAAAATCGATGGCAATGGCAATTCGCTTGTATTCTTCAACAGCAAATTCGGCAAAATCCACCGCTTGTCCGTGTGGCAACTGGCTTCTGCTTTTTTCTTTTGAGCTTATAAAAGGATGAATAAAAACATAAGCTAAAAGTGCTACACACCCCAGGGCAACAGGTATTACAATTGCATAAATAAGAATTTTATATCCACCAGCTGTTGATACCCAACCAGAAATTTCATTGATAACGAGGCGAATATTCAGATAAACAATGATCGCGGCACTAATCCATGCCAGAATTTTCACCCAGGTTTTAATGGCAAATTCTTTCATCAGTTTTTTATCAGAATTAAAATGAATGAGTGGAATTACAGCAAACCCCAACTGCAGGCTTAAAACCACCTGACTCAAAATTAATAAACTTCCGAGTGCCCCGTCGCCAAAATAAATAATGGTGAACAAAGCCGGAAAAATTGCAAGCAACCTTGTAATTAATCGTCGCAGCCAGGGTTGAATCCTCAAATTTAGGTGACCTTCCATTACAATTTGTCCCGCTAAAGTACCTGTAATTGTTGAACTTTGTCCGGCTGCAATCAATGCAATAGCAAAAAAAGTTGGAGCGGCTTTTCCAAATAAATTATTCAGTAATTCCGATGCATCCTGAATTTCGGCAACATGAAAATATCCGTTTACATAAAATGCAGCTGCCGCAAGAATTAAAATTGCTGCGTTTACAAAAAATGCCAGGTTTAAAGCAATTGCAGTATCAAAAAAATTCAAACGAATTGCATTTTT
>JBBRGZ010000367.1:0-1889 GCA_038223395.1 Chitinophagales bacterium | reverse complement strand
CAACAAATCTGATAAAAGAATTAAAAATTGTAGATAAATAATTCTAAAATAAAATTGAAAAAACTCCGGCCTAAAACCGGAGTTTTTTTTTGCAATGAAATGCATTTTTGAAAATGTAAATAAAGCGTGAAATATTCTCCCCAATTGAGTTGTTTTTCGGTTTATTCCTCTCATTTTTCGATATTTCGTTTAGCTTGACCTACCTTTGCTTACATTATCAAATAATTAAAAAATACTTATAATATGAAACGTAATGCATCAGCCGTTTGGAACGGTACAGGAAAAGAAGGAACCGGAAAATTATCTACACAATCAGGTGTTTTAAATGATAGCCATTATTCATGGTCAACAAGATTTGCCGATGGTATTGGAACAAATCCGGAAGAACTCATTGCAGCTGCACATGCAGGATGTTTTTCTATGAAATTGAGTTTTGTTTTAAATTCGAAAGAATTAACACCTGACGAAATAAATACAACCTGTACTATTACTTTAGAAGATGGCGCAATAACAAGTTCGCATCTTGAAGTTTCAGCAAAAGTTCCGGGCGCAACATACCTTGCATTTGCTGCAGCCGCTGAAGAAGCAAAAGAAAATTGCCCTGTATCTAAATTATTAAATACATCAATTACAATGACCGCAACTTTAATTGCGTAAATCTGTTTATTTTTAAGGATAATAATATCCCAATTTTATGCGCATAACAATTCTTGGAGCCGGAAATATCGGCCTTGCAGCTGGAACAAAATGGATGGCAAAAGGCCACGAAATCACATTTGGTGTGCGTGATCCGCAAAGTCAAAAAGCATGGAATGCTATCAGCATTAAAGCTAAGGTTACAGACTTTCAAACATCTATGATTGATGCAGAAGTAATATTGGTAGCATTGCCATTTGCTATTGCCGACGAGGTAATAAAAAGTATTACAATTGACTGGGAAGGAAAAATAATTATTGATGCAACAAATCCCATTTCCGCAAGCACAGAACCTTTCGAATCTGCTGCTGAAGCAATTAGTGCGTGGACCGGCGATGGTGAAGTTGTAAAAGCATTAAACACTACTGGAGTTGGCAACATGACCGATCCAATGTATAACGAGAAACCAATTGAAACTTTTATCTGTGGTGATAATGCAAATGCTAAAAAAGTGGTAAAAGGTTTGTGCGAAGACCTTGGTTTTCGCGTTGAAGATATCGGCGGCATTGAAAATGCAGTGATGCTTGAAAATCTTGCAAAACTTTGGGTAACTATGGCTTATAAATTAGGTAAAGGACCCAACTTTGCATTTACAATTGTTGAGCGCTAATTATTATTTATACGCTCTTCTCCATACAAATAATCCGAATCCAAGGCTCAATATCCAAAGAATAATTTCCATCCAAATGGGTGAGGAATTATATCCAAACAAGCCATTTAAAAAGGAACCAACAACACCTTGGCTATTAAAAATATGAATATATACACCACATTCTTCATTATGGGTATACATGCCGGATGCAGGTTTATTTTCTTCTGTTTTACTTGGAAAAATATTAAACGCATATTCTTTTTCACCCGTTGCTTCATCAGATTCTACGTGCTCTAAAAATTCTTTACACGGGTCATTATCAGCAACGTATTCTAATCCTGCAGCTTCTGCTTGCTCTTTGTGTTCGCGCGATTCCATGTACTCGTGTATTTCGTGTGTGCCATGCGCTATCATGCCCGCCGCAAATATTACAAGTAATAACGAAGTGTATTTAAAAAAGGGTTGAAGCTTTATTTTTTTACCTTGTACAACAATTAAATATCCAATTAATACCGCAAGAAATATCCCACCAAAAAAGCCTACCAACGAAAAATTCTTATCAATGCCTGTGCTGGCAACTAAAAATAATGCAGTTTCAAAA
>JBBRGZ010000366.1:0-1898 GCA_038223395.1 Chitinophagales bacterium | reverse complement strand
AATCTTAAAAATGAGAAAGATTTAGAAATAAAAGCAATTGCCATGATCAATAATGATTTAAAAAATATTTTTAATGAAATCATTGAACAGGTTTGTTTTACAAAGAGGAATTCAGAAATAATTAACCTGATTATTAAGTTTGATCCTGATTTTATAATCTTCGATTTACTGCACATTGATAATATTTTATTTGGACGAATAAAAAGCCTCAAAAAACAAATAGTTTCCATTTCACCTATATTTTCGCATATTTCTCAAGTTGACTTACTATTTACCCGAGGAAAATCTTCAGCGTTGAAAGGACCGAAAATATATTCCGGTGTCGATTACATAATAATTGGCAATCATGTAAAGTTAATCGGGGAAGATATCTATAAATCTCATTTAGAATCTCAGCAATTACCGATTGCTATAACTATGGGTGGAACAGATGCACCCAACAAATCATTTAAAATTCTTGAAACCTTAGTGAAATTTGATAGAAGTTTGTTGATTTGGGTCCTATTGGGAGAAGGTTATGCACATAGCTATACTGAACTTGTAAATGTAATTAAACAGAACCCGCTACACGAAATCATTTTAGCCCGAACAAATAAATCAATGTGGAAAATTCTGGAAAACACTGTTTTAGCAATAGCATCTGGAGGTTTAACAGCATATGAAGCAGCTTTTGCCGGTCTGCCAACCATTAATATCCTTGGACAACTGGAACATGAAGCGCTTTTATCAGAATTAATCGATTCAGGTGCAACAATTAATCTAGGAACTATTTCAGAATTAAAAAGCGAAACTTTAATAAATACCATTAACCAAATTTATTTAAATAGAGACAAGTTACTAGAGATGAGATTAAATGGTAAGCAAATGAATATTGGAATGGGTGCTTTTAAAATACTTGACGTTTTAAGAAAACACCATGCTTTGGAAGCACTTTAGTACCCTGAAAATTTTATTCCAATTTTACAGTTGTTTCAGTAAAATAGTGAAATGAATGAAATTTAACCGAAGCATTCTTAAAAATGCACTTGAAAATAAAGTGCTGCTTTATGTTTTTAGTCGATATGCTACTTATTTTATCCAATTTATTAATTCAATGTTTATTGCTGTATATTTAGGACCATATTATTTGGGAATCTGGGGCTTTATAACGCTAATAATACAATATTTAAATCAAATAAATCTGGGTATTTCCCATTCTGTGAATGCTATAATTTCAATAAATAAAAACAAGGAATGGTATGTACAGAAGGTAATTGGTAATTCAATTACCATGCTTTTTGGACTTTCAATTCTTATTATTTTATTTTTCATATTAAACACAATTTTCAATTTTAATATTGGTGCAAAGTATAACTTCTCAGATTATGCTTTTATGGTTACCATTATTGGAATATTTGCATATTTCAATTCGTTATTTAGCAACATATTCAGAGTATATGGAAGAATCTTTGAAATCGCAGTAAACCAATCGGCATTTCCAATTTTAATGTTGATTACTGTTTTCATGTTTAAACAGGAAAATCTTTTGCGTGCACTAGTTTGGGCTAATTTAATTGCTTTTCTGCTTTCCCTTGTATTATACATCGTAATGACTCCGGTTAAAATAAAACCACTAATTATTTACCGTTTAATTAAAACCATACAAATTAAGGGCTGGCATCTTTTTATATACAATACTTCATTTTATTTAATCGTCATTTCAACCAAATCTTTTGTTAGTGGATACTATTCGGTCGAAGAATTTGGGTACTTTACATTTTCCTTTGCATTGGCAAATGTTATGTTGCTGTTAATGCAGTCGTTTTAATTTATTATATTTACGAAACAAATAAAAAAGCAGGCAATAGCTACAAATGAAAAAAATATTTTATTTCTTTTTTAATTAAAAAAATCTTAAA
>JBBRGZ010000365.1:0-1918 GCA_038223395.1 Chitinophagales bacterium | reverse complement strand
CAGGGAATGAAAAATTTTTAATCATTGGAAATAATTATACGGATGATTATGCTCCTTGTTTTGCGAGTGGAGATGGGTATTATACAGGTTATTATTACATTGATAACGTACAATTATTCCCTATGCCTACTCAGACTGTGTATTTTGACACTGCGGTATGCAAGGGGCAATCTGTTACTATTGATGTTTCAAATTATATAAACGAACCACAAAATGCAGTCTTAACCTATATTTGGGAGGATGGTTTTGTAGGCAATATACGCACAATTACCACCGAAGGCACTTGGCCAATTGTTATTCAAAATGGATGCATCAGCGACACATTGTATGTAGGATTGCATTTTTTATATGATTGTCCGGAATCATTTATTGAAGTAAATGCATTTTCACCCAATAATGATGGAATTAATGATGTATTTCATTTTGATATGGAAAATACAACAGTAAATTCTTTAACAATATACGACCGCTGGGGGAAAAATATATTTTCATCCTTTGATAAAAACCCTGCTTGGACAGGCAACATTGATGGAAAGAAGGCTCCAATAGGCATGTATGAATACGTTGTAGAATTTACTTCAAATATCTCCGAAAAACAGGAAATCAAGACAGGAACAATTACCCTTATCAGATAATTTACAATTGTTTTACTTTGCTATAAAAATGTTTATCTATTTCTTTAGACATTTTGTTATGACAATCAATTAAACACTGAATAAGTAAATAAAATAGTAACCAAAGGGTTGGTAATAAAATCAAAAGTTTCTATTCATTAACAAAACATTTCCATTTATTTACTATTCAGGTTAAACCCAACTAAATCAATAGGATTGTTTATTTTTAAATAACTATTGATTAATTTGGGCTAAATTTACAACATTGATGAGAAAAAGCTTCCTCTTTTCAATTTTGATTTTGTTTTTCCTGTTGCTTACTTTTTGTTCAAAAAAAGATACAGCAAATGGTGATGAATCGGCATATTTAAATCAGAATGATACTGTGCAATATGTTGGTATGGAAACTTGCAGACTTTGCCACATAAACCAGCACGCTACTTTTATTCATACCGGAATGGGTATGAGCTTCGACAAAGCGACTAGGCAAAAAAGTGCAGGCATATTTGATGAACATGCAATCGTTTTTGATACACTTAACAATTTATATTATAAACCATTTTGGCAAAACGATACCTTAAAAATAATGGAATTTCGTTTGGCAAATGCAGATACAATACACAAACGCATAGAATCAGTTTCCTATATTATTGGAAGTGGCCAACATACAAATTCGCACCTAATAAATATTAATGGATATGTGTATCAAGCTCCCATCACTTTTTACACACAGAAAAAACAATGGGATATGGCTCCCGGAATGGAGCAAGGATTTAATTCGCGCTTTTCCAGAATAATAGAAACAGAATGCATGAATTGTCACAACGGTTTACCGGAATTGGTTGCAGGCTCCATAAATAAATATCAAACTATTCCAAGTGGAATTGATTGTGAACGTTGCCATGGTCCTGGCAGTTTGCACGTTGCGCGCGTAAGTAATAATCAATTAGTAGATACTGCAAATGCAATAGATTATTCGATAGTTAATCCGAAAAAACTTTCTATTCATTTGCAAAATCAATTGTGCGACCGCTGTCATTTACAAGGTGTTAATGTATTAAATGAAGGTGCTTCATATTTTGATTTTAAACCCGGAGATAATATTTCTGACCATTGGAATATTTTTTTACCGGAATTTGATGGCACAAATACGAAGTTTTTAATGGCGTCGCAGGCGGATAGATTAATGCAATCGAAATGTTTTATCAGCTCACAAAAAATATCTTGCATAACCTGTCATAATCCGCATGTATCAGTTAAAGACACACCAATAGCACAATTCAATAATGCTTGTAAAACCTGTC
>JBBRGZ010000364.1:0-1921 GCA_038223395.1 Chitinophagales bacterium | reverse complement strand
ACATTTGCAAAGGCCTGCATTTTTGCATTCTCATTAATCTGCTGCTTTAATCGCAAGCCAACATTTTGCATTGGTGCTGCAGAATAAATAATGGGAATTGTATTTTTTATTCTTGATGCTGAGGCATGCGCCTTTTGTTTAATATCTTCCTTTAACTCAGTTATTAATGCAGCAGCTCTTTTAATTTCTGTTATAAAATCACCTTCAATTAAGCCCATTTTATACAAAACGAATAATTGACTCACAATTGCATATCCCAAACAAGTTCTTGGTGGCATTCCACTGGGAATTATGATGATAGGCATATTAAAAGCATCGGAAAGAGATTTTAATTTCCCCCCGCTGCAAATGCTTACAATAAAACAATCTTTTTCTTTTGCCTGATTAAAAACCTCCAAAGTTTCTTCGGTATTACCTGAATAACTGCAACAAATTAATAGCGTGTTGGAGTTAGCAAATGCCGGTAATTGATAGTTATTTTGGATGATAACGGGTATTTTCAGGGTTTTACTTACGTACTCCTGTGTAAACAAACCGCCTATTCCTGAACCACCCATACCTGTAATAATGATATTCGTAATTGGATTGGGGGATGGAATTTCCTGCAATTTTTCACCAATTGCCAATGCTTCAAGCAGTTGGTCAGCAAATCTATCAATATATTTGTCCATCATCGCGACTACAAAAATACGATTTTATGAGTAGGCATAATGAGTTGGGAAAGCTTGGAGAGGAAAAAGCAGCCATTTATCTTACAGAAAAAGGATACCAAATACTTTGCAAAAATTATAGAAGTGGCAGAGCAGAGGTTGATATTATTGCGTCTTTTAAGAATATTATTGTATTTGTTGAGGTAAAAACCAGAAGCAGTTATGCCTTTGGTTATCCTGAGGAATCTGTTTCAAATGCAAAACAACAACTATTAACAAAAGCAGCATCAAATTATATGTTTGAAAACCGTATCGAGAAAGAAGTGCGTTTTGATATTATTGCCATTTTTAAATCGAAGGATGAAAAATGGTTTATTAAACAATTTGAGGATGCATTTTTTATGCACGGATGATAAAAGGAATTCACCATATCGCAATTATTTGTTCTGATTATGCAGTCTCAAAACATTTTTATTCGGAAATACTCGGGTTTGATATTGTATCAGAACATTATCGCAATGAACGGGAATCTTATAAATTAGATTTAAAGGTAAATGAGACTACTTTTATAGAATTATTCTCCTTTACCAATTCCCCGAAACGCCCGTCATATCCGGAAGCAAGAGGATTACGCCATCTCTGTTTTTCTGTAGACGATATTAAAAGCACGATTTTAGAATTATCTAAAAAGGGTGTTGTATTTGAAGAAATAAGAACTGACGAATACACTCAAAAACTTTTCGTTTTTTTTTCCGATCCTGATGGACTACCTATTGAACTTTACGAAGATTTTTAATTGATAGCGGTAAATAAATTGCTATCAATATCTTTCAACTCCATTGCTCTTTAAATAATCCTTCATCTGCTTACGAGCAAAAAATATTCTACTTTTTACAGTGCCTAATGGAAGGTTCATATCTTCAGCAATTTCCTCATATTTGAACCCATTAAAATGCATAAGAAAAGGTTTTTTATAATCTGCATCTAATTGGTTAACAGCCATAAGCAAATCATTCATGATAAAATCCTGCTCGGCTTGATTTCCTGTAATTACTTCGGCAGAATTAAGCAAAAACAAATTTTCAGATGAATCTAAAACTGTATTGCGTTTACTTACTTTTCTATAGTTATTGATGAAAATATTTTTCATTATAGTAAGCAACCAAGCTTTCAGGTTGGTGCCTTCATTGAACTTATCTTCATTTGTAAGCGCCCTAATATAGGTTTCTTGAACCAAGTCTAAGGCGTCATCCCTGTCGCGAGTAAGGTTT
>JBBRGZ010000363.1:0-1949 GCA_038223395.1 Chitinophagales bacterium | reverse complement strand
GGTGTGTTCTTTCTTTATTACAATTCTATACAAAAATGAATAAACCAATCCTTCTTTTTATTACGTTATTGCTTTCGACATTCAACTCTTCAGCACAATACACCAATGTGATGATCAGTAATTCAAATGATCCTGAGGAAGTAACCATTCGCATCAATCCTAAAAATCCCAATCAAGTTGTTGCTGGAGCCAATATTGATAATTTATATTATTCATCAGATGCTGGAGCAACTTGGACAATTGGAAATTTATCAGATCCCTCAAATGGTGTATGGGGCGATCCAATTGTTTTCACAGATACAACAGGAAATTTTTATTATTCACATCTTTCCAATCCTCCTTCTGGCGGAAGTTGGGTGGATAGAATTGTTTTTTCTAAATCAACGGATGGAGGAATAACTTGGACGAGTCCAGGTACATTTACGGGATTGAATGGCACAAAAGTGCAAGACAAAGAAGGCATAGCCGTGAATCCTGTTACTAATGAAATATATGTTACTTGGACACAATTCGATAATTATGGAAGTTCATCACCAAGCGATAGTTCTATAATTCTCTTTTCAAAATCAGCTGATGCAGGTTTGACTTGGAGCACGCCTATTCGAATAAGTAAATTTGCTGGTGATTGTGTAGATAGCGATCTTACCATGGAGGGTGCGGTTCCAGCTGTTGGTCCTGCTGGGGAAATTTATGTTGTTTGGACGGGTCCTTTTGGAATTGTGTTTAATAAAAGCTTGGATGACGGTGCAACATGGTTACCCGTTGAAACATCTGTTACTTCAATGCCTGGCGGTTGGGATTATAACATTTCAGGTTTGCAACGTTGTAACGGTTTACCACAAACTATTTGTGATTTAAGTGGTGGTCCCAATAACGGAACTATTTATGTAAACTGGACCGACCAAAGAAACGGCACAACAGATACAGATGTATGGTTAGTAAAATCAACAGATGGAGGAGCAACATGGAGTTCAGCCTTGAGAGTAAATGATGATGTACCAGGCCGTCAGCAATTTTTGACTTGGATGGATTTGGATATTGTTACAGGAAATTTGTATTGCGTTTTTTATGACAGAAGAAATTTTTCTCCTACTAGTCAACAAACAGATGTTTATCTAGCTAAGTCAACTGATGGTGGAAATACTTTTTCTAATTATAAAATTAATCAAACCAGTTTTATTCCTAGCCCTGGTATTTTCTTTGGCGATTATATAGGAATATCTGCATACAATAATATGGTTCGTCCCATTTGGATGGCTTATAATTGGCCTACTTTAAGTGTGTGGACTGCTTTAATTGATGGTTCAACAATGAGTATTGATGAATCGGGGCTGAATGTTTTTTCTCCAGTGAATTTAGAGCAAAATCAGCCTAATCCATTTTCACAAACTACTTGGATTAAATTTGCTTTAAAAAAAGCAGGTCGTGTTAATTTAGAAGTTTTTGATGTTTTAGGAAAAAAAGTGGCAACACTTTATGAGAACGAGGAATTTCATGAAGGTGATTATGATTATATATTTAATGCAACTAGCTATAATTTGAAAAAGGGAATTTATTATTATTCCATTACCTGTGATGAATATACATTTACTAAAAAAATGATTGTTTACTAATGAAAAAAATTATAGTAATATTCTTAATTCTTTTTTCTAAAGGAATTTACTCTTGTGAATGTGCTTCTTTAGTTCCTATTTCTAAAGAGCTAAGTGAAAATTATAATGTTATATTTAGAGGAACCGTTGATTCTGTAAGTGCTTGTGATAATAGCAAAGAAAGGGCTATAGCTTATTTTACAATTACAAATTTGTTTAAAGGAGCAGTAGAGCAGCATGTCAAAATTAATTTTGACTGTTCTTCAGAATGTTTGATGAGTTTTGCTGCAGCTGATGAATGGATTATTTATGCGAAGTACACAAAATTCGATTATTTAAATATTTCCATTTGTGAGC
>JBBRGZ010000362.1:0-1951 GCA_038223395.1 Chitinophagales bacterium | reverse complement strand
TAAAATGACAAGTTATTATCTTTGCCGCCCGATGTGGGGTAATACAGCAATTCACATCACAAAATGGCGTGGTAGCTCAGCTGGTTAGAGCGCAGCACTCATAATGCTGAGGTCGAGAGTTCGAGTCTCCCTCACGCTACTTTAAAACCCAATATGTTTAATGCATGTTGGGTTTTTGTTTTTTAAGGATGATTTATAGTGGATATTTACTTTCCTAAACCGGCTACAAGGTTTATAGTGAGGGCAATAACAAAGGTATTTAATAAAAACGCGAGCAACCCATGTGCTAAAACCAATCGCCGCATTTTTCGTGAATTAATTGTAACGTCAGACACTTGAAATGTACATCCAATTACAAAAGAAAAATAAGCGAAATCAACATAATCCGGTTTCTTTTCGTCGGGGAATTGTAACCCTTCAGCAGCTTTTTTAGAATTGTCAATTGCATTGTCGTAATACATGTGTGCATAGTGAAAAGTAAAAATGGTATGCACCATAATCCACGAAAGTAACATGCCGGAAATTGACAATACTAAAAACAGGAACTGATTACCGCTTTCTTCCGGAGGCGAAATTATTAAAAGTAAAACCATCACCATTCCAATAAATGAAGAAAGGATAATCATTATAAAAACAAACACTTTACCACCATCGTCGGCAGTTGCTAATTTGCGAATTTCATCTACCGAACGATAAAAAAAGATTAGCCAACTGATTATTAAATAAGCAATTGAAAAAACAATCCAAGCAGAAATAATTATCCATAATAATTCTATTCTATGGAGTAATATAAGAACGGTAATTAATGCCATAATGCCGCTTAAAACAATGCGATGCCAAGGTCGCATATTATTTACAAAACGCATTAACGAGGAGTGGTTTTTATTACTTTTCATGGTTGAAAATTTAATTTTTGCAAGATACAAATTTATTCAATTGGTGGATAAACTCATTGAATAATTAAATCCTTTCAGAATCCAATAGGCTTTAAATAAAATGTTGTTTTTCATTAGTAAAATCCACTTCGGGAAATTCCTCTTGCATTACTTCTAATTTTTTAAAGGTCAATTGTTTAAAAGATTGATGTTGTTGCGAGTCGGGATAAAATGGGCGATGTTGCATTGCTGAATTAATACTATCCATCTGCGCAATTAATAAATTTTGTCTTTCAGAAATGCAGTTGGTTTTAAAAATTTCCCAAATATAATCTATGGCAATTTCGTTGGGATGAATCATATCTTTTTCATAAAACCTATAATCACGCAAGTCATCCATCATTATTTCGTAAGCAGGGAAATAATATAAATCTGGATAAATTTTTATGAGTTCATGAATACTTTGTAAAAGGGTTGCTTTACTTAATGCATTTTCTACAGCACCATCTTTTAAATGGCGTACCGGACTCAAAGTAAAAATAATTTTTAATGTAGGATATTTATTTCTTAATTCTGCAATAAGTTCTTTCCAATCCAAAACAATATCTTCCACTTGTAATTGTACTTTTGAAAAAAGGTTAGCAGGTAATTTATGGTTGTTGCCAACAATTGTTTTTGTTTCAATAAATTGATATACTCTAGACGTGCCAAACGTAATAAATAGATGAGTGCAATTATCCAAAAATATTTTTCCGTTGCGTATACTGTTGTTACATGTTAAAATTGCATCCTGTTTGCCAGGTTTTGCAAGATTGCTATGAAAATCGAAGGCCCTATACAATCCTTCAAATTCAAATATTTCTTGAGGTTGCATCCATTTGCTATGCATATGCCTCCTCAAACTTTGAGCGAGTGACGTGGGATTATATAAAATACCAAATGGATTTGAAAGCGTATTTAATTTCGAAGCTTCCAATCGTTTTGTAATATTTTCTGAGAAACAGGAGCCAATAGAAAAAATGGAAGAACCCACAGTTATTGGCTTATCGAGAGTATTTATTTTAAATGTTGTTCTG
>JBBRGZ010000361.1:0-1964 GCA_038223395.1 Chitinophagales bacterium | reverse complement strand
CCCATACAACCGCTAATGATGTAAAAAAAATATCAATTACCAAATGGGTTTTTATTGATTGTCGGGAAGTTAATTTAAGCACTCCATCGGTCGTTGACAATACTTTATCGGATGGCAACACATAAATATTATCTGGAAATATCTTCAAATCATCTTTAATTTCTTGCACAGGAATTTTTGCAATACGGGAAAGAATTTGAGTAAGATTGCTTTCGTGTTTCGGACTTAAATGCTGAACTAACACATATGCCATTCCTGAGTCCTTTGGAATCGCTTCTAATAAATTTTTAAATGCCTCCAATCCTCCTGCAGAAGCGCCTACTCCAACAACCTGAAAGTTGTGTTTTGAAGAAGAAGGCACTTCTTCTATTTCACTATCTATTTTTAATTTTTGGGGCATAACTATAAATTATTCTATTACATGTAAATATAGAACTTATAAAAATGATTACTTAAAGAAAAGATTTATTTTAAAGTGTGCAAAATAATCCCCACTTTCGGATTTTTTATAAAAACGTCAAATAATCATTTTTTTACATTTGGAATTTCTCAAACACTTCGCCTTTCAATTTAAAAACTCCTAAAGTATGCGTTACAAGCCATAAATCACCCTTTTTATCTTTATAAATTGAAGATGCTGTAATTGATGTTGTAATAGCTTTTACAGGATATTGTTTTATATTTTTCCCATCATACCTCCATACGCCCATTTCATATGTTGAGGTCCATAAATTGTTATTATTATCCTCAGTTATTGACAGAAAATACATACGATTTGTTCCATCTTCTGTTTTTAGGTTTGGAATACCCTTTTCACGTTTATATTTAATAGTATTTTTATCGGTATCATTTGAAACCAAAGGATAAATTGTATATCTGTAAGCACTGTTAGATAACCAAAATTTTCCGTCACTATCTTCAAATATTGATCGAATACCAAATGAACCACCTGATGGTGTATTTGTAAGTTGATCTTCATATAAATTGGATAAATTTTTACCATCAAAGCGATAGACTCCTAAATTTGAAGTGCCGAACCATATATTTCCTTTTTTATCTTCATAGATTGAATAAATTCCGTAAGGACTCCAACTCATATTAGGAAATTGTTTTATCAGTTCTTTAGCGCGGGGACTTTCTGGAAATTTTAAATAATGCAATATTTTTCCATCATAACGATAAACCCCATTTTTATTCCAGTTACCTTTAAACCATAAATCATCAGGATTCATTTTCCATGTATTTGCTGACGTGTCAGATGCTATGAGCGTATTAAATATTTTGCCATCAAACCTACTTACACCTTTTTGAGTATCGAAATACATATTGCCGACTTTGTCTTCTTGTATCCCGGAAATTTCATTTGAAATTAATCCATTGGTAGTTGTAAATTGTATTAAAGATTTCCCATCATATTTGTATACACCTTGACCATTACTTCCAAACCAATAATTATTATTGTTGTCTTGAAAAATTGTCATTATTGAGTCGCTCAGATTAGATACTGAAGCGCCGTAAGTATTAAATTCTTCATTTTTAGAGTTTTTATCGGTTTGGGAAGTTGCTTGTCCATTGCAAGAAAGTAATGCAACATTGACGATTGAAACGAGAAGTAGGTTTAATTTCATTGCTCTAAAGTTACAACAAGCTCATACACTTACATAAACAGTTTTCCGATTAACAAATTCTAATATACCGTCTTGCGACAATTCGCGTCCATATCCTGAATTTTTTGTCCCACCAAATGGAAGTCTCGGATCTGATTTAACTAGCTCATTAATAAAATATGCACCATCGCTCACATAATTTGCCATATTTATTGCTTTTTCTGTATTTGTTGTGCAAAGGCTAACACCTAAACCATATTTTGATAGTTCCGAAAGTGCAAATGCATCAATTGCATCTTTTGCTTTTATTATCGCAGCTACAGGACCAAAGGTTTCTTCATCAAAAACCGGCATACC
>JBBRGZ010000360.1:0-1967 GCA_038223395.1 Chitinophagales bacterium | reverse complement strand
GTCCAGTTTTCAATTGAAAATTTAGCGTTACAGTCTGCTTTTTCTAAAGCATCGCAAATGTTTGTTTGAAGTTGTTTGAGCCAATCAGAAATATGTTCTTTGCTTATTTCCATCCTGTTTCTACAAGTTGGTAATTGGCGTATTTAAATATATAAACGCCGTTGTTATCAAAACCTGTTGAGTTATCGGGGCGAGTGAATTTAAATCGCAAGTAATTTGTTTCAGAAGGCAGTTCGTTTAAACGAAATATAAAATCTGCCCCATGTTCGCGTAGATTTTTCAAGTAGTACATGGCAATATCAAAACCAATAAAATAGAATTCACCTGGATACGTATTTTGTTTTTCCCAATATTTTGAAATGATGGGTTGGTATGCTTTTGTATTGGAAAGGTTATTTGCTGATGGAAACGTATAATTCAGTTGGTTAAGATATTCCTGATCAATATTATCAAACGAGGTTGATGTTTCTTCGAATCCACACAGTGTGATATCTTTTTTATCGGCAAATAAAGCTAATTGTGTTGTAAAATCAGTAATGAGTATTTGATTAGAACTTAGAGAAACAACTATATTTTTTATTCCTGCTTCGTAATTCGATTTTATTCCAGCTATTCCGCGCACAGTAGATAATGTATCTTTTAAAGCATAACCCAACTTGCGCGCTTTTTCATTATAATATTGTTTAAATGCCTTTACAAAAGCTATTTCTTTAGCGTCTTTATCTGAAGCAATATTCAACAATACCCTTGCTTTTTTTGGCTTCAGCGAATCGAGAATATAATCCGCCAATGATTCAAACATAGTGTATTGCGATGGATTTGTTTTAGAAGCATAAATATTCTCATACAAAAATTTATTTTGCTGGGTAATAGGCGATACAATTGGGATATTCAATTCTTTAGCTTTTACCGAAATGGTTTTAAATCCATTGGCATACATTGGCCCAAAAATAAAATCAGTTTGCTTTTTTTCTAAACTACTAATGATATTCACCATGTTCAACGAATCTTTATCATCAAGATCATGAAGCTCTATGTTTATTTTAAAGTCATTTGAAGAAAGTGAATCAACAGCTTGTTTAAATCCTAAGTAAAAATCAGTGGCTAAAGAACTGATCTGCGGAAAACTCATGTTTGCTTTTACAAGAGCAGACGAATTGATAAGGTCGAGTTGATCTAATTTAAATGGAAGAATCAAAGCAATATTATAGGCGTTTTTCTTGGGATAGTGAATCTTTAAGGGAAATGTATCTGTTATTGGTTTTACAGTGTTTGTTGTAGTGGTTAAAGTTTTTACCGGGCTTCTTTCGCTAATGGCAACCAATTGCCCTTCTTTTAATCCGGCTTTAGAACCAGGATTAAGTTTTTCAAAATAATCGGTCGATAGATTAAACTTTTTTGTTATTGCATAAACGGTTTCTCCTTTAGCAACTTTATAGGTTGAGTATTTAAGTGTATCAACTGCGAATGTTGCACGCGGCGTTGTTGAAGGGGTAGATAGTGTTGTATTGGTATTATTAAAGTGAGCAGCTTCACCTGCAAAAGGAATTTTAATTTCTTGACCTGCTTTGGTTCCTTCTTTTAATTCGGGATTCTCTGCGTAAATTTCATCTAATTTTACATTGTAAAGTTTGGTAATGGAGTATAGACTTTGGCCTTTATCTAATTTGTGTAAGTAATATTTTTTACCATTAATGGTTTGGATATTACTCGATTTTGTTTGCGAAAATAATGCAAAGGTCAAAAATAGTAAAACAACGGAAAGAAAATATTTTAGATTATACTTCAAATCAAATACAGATTATTAATTTATTATTATTTTATTCCCACTCAATAGTTGCAGGTGGTTTTGAGCTGATATCGTAAACCACTCGGTTAACTCCTTTTACTTTATTGATGATTTCGTTACTCATTTTTGCAAGAAATTCATATGGTAAATGGCACCAATCTGCCGTCATGCCATCTGT
>JBBRGZ010000359.1:0-1972 GCA_038223395.1 Chitinophagales bacterium | reverse complement strand
TTCTCCATTTCATTTATTAAACACATTTTATAAAAATACTATTTACCTTCCAAACACATCATAATATTTAACGGCATGTTGCTCGTAACGTTATAATAACGCCTCGTTTTGTTTTTCTATTGCTGTGAGTTGAGAAGTAACATCTATAGAAATTGGCATATACCATTCTACTTCATTGTCGAATAGGACACGCATTATTCTGTTTTTAAATGAATATCCATGCCGCGCATACATAGAGTTACGCAATACTTCCAAGTCTGCCTGATACATATTTTCTATATCTGAACCTTTTAATAATTGTTTAGACGGATTAAATTTAAACACATCCTGAGTTAAACTTTCTTCTACATCAGAAGTATCAGACCAAGTGCCATATAAACCAAACTGACCCAAATATTCGGGAAGTAAATTGTCTGGATTATAAATAAATTCTCTTTTTTCTAATGCATATTCTCTTTCGTAAACTGCGAGCGTTTTATTATTTGCTGCCCATATGCCTTTCATTTTATTTTCCGATGCATTTAATTCAAACATAAAAACACCGTCATATTTATCATCGCCGGGTTCTTTTGCATTTACTGTATAAACATCATTTGTATGTGTATAAGAACCGGAAAAAGGACGTATATTTCCTGCAACAATACTATGTCCGAAACAAGCAGTTGCATTGAGCGAATCAATTGCAATTGTAATTTTATTGCTATACATCACATTTTTTTCTTCGTTGTATTTTGATGCTTCGAACAAACCAACATAATATCCTTCAATACCAGTAATTATTTTAAATGCAGGTTCGGAAATTGTATTTGAAGCAAACATCACATTTAATGATAATTCGGGTTTCGATTTTTCCTGTGCACAGGAAGACAATAAAACCAAAATAAAAGCGCAGGTTGTAATTTTCATATTTTCAGTTTTTTATAAATAATAATTTCTACTATTATCAAATTTAAAACCCAACCTAACCAAGCAACAATTCTATAAACATCCATAGGCCGCGGATGGAAAGCTGCAATAAGTGCATATTTCCAAGCACGCAGGGTGATTGCTGATAAAGTTAACGCAAAACTCCGATACATCCATATTTTATGAGCAACAAAATTACCTTTTCGGGCTTTTTGATATGCTGTTAGGGTAAAATAAAACCACAAAACACCAAGCAAACAAAAAGCAATCTGCGAACTCCATCCTCCATTTGCATACAAACCAATTAAAAATCCCGATGGCGCACCCAAAAATAGAACAGCAGCAACATACACTTTACCATTCGTTCTATGAAAAGATTTATGATGCTTTTGCAGGTATTTTGAGAACTGTGTGAAGCCGGCAGGAAGTGCCAAAATTGCAGTGAAAACATGCACATAAAATACAGGCAAATACCAAGGGATGTTTACATAATCTTGTTTAATTCCCAAAAATGCAGTGTCAGAACCAAAAGGGATATACTGCAAAACAATTTGCAACATCAGCACACAAAATCCTAAATAGATTGCTAATAAAAAGGCATTTAAAATGTTGCTGCGTGTTTTCATATATTAAACTCGGAATAAGCAATAAAAATAGTAACAAATAGTAGTTTATAAAAAAATCAGCTTCTCCAAATCTAGATAATACGATTTCCAATTGTTTGCTATTCAGGGTAAACCCAACTAAATCAATAAATAAGTTGATTTTTATATGCCTATTGCTTAAGTTGGGTTAAATGTAAAATTAACTATTGAGGATTTATTGATTAGGGTAAAAATCTACGTTTTTTGAATGCTTTAAAAGACCTTGCTATTCAGCATTTCACATTACCTTACTACATACTTTAATTTAGGGATAAAGTATGTTAAACTGTAAAAGTTTTATTAATGCTTATTGTTACAAGGCATTCAGAATTAAATTAGCGGATTGTAAATGGTAACATATGAAGAAAAATTATATATATATTTTGGCGATATTGCTTTCAGCCTTTGCACTCAACGCAAGC
>JBBRGZ010000358.1:0-1978 GCA_038223395.1 Chitinophagales bacterium | reverse complement strand
AAACAGTGTTCGCACCGCTTTCCCAACTGTCCAATGCCAAGGTTGGTTGATCGCCTGCTAATAATTTAATTGTATAATCCTCGGAAATATCAGGAGTTTCAGAAAGTTCAATAACCGTCCACCCAATTTCAATAATATTTCCCTCATGCATTCCTGCATCCAATAATTCGGACGCAAGATATAATTGCTGACTTCGCATGCTTTTTTGGGCGTCGCCGAAGGGGGCCGGGTATTCCGATTCGCCATTAATACCTTCATCACTTCCAATTGTAAATACTTGACTATAAAGGAGTTGCGACGAAAATAACGTAAAGAATAGAAGGAATACGGGAAATAGTATATTCTTTTGCATTGTGTGTTTTTGGGGTACTTGTGTGTTACCTAAAATATTCCCAGCTAATTGGGGTATCAAAAGTAACAAATAATCGAAATTTTCGTACATTATTCTAAAAAAAAATCCATTTTATTTTAGATAATGGTAATATTATCAGTAATATGAGATAATAAATAACAAAAACGCAATGAAAAATGCAAATGAATAACAATTATGCAAAAAGTGGGATAACGAAAATTTTAAAATTCACATCACAAAAGCATGTAATTTGAAAGTTTTGAGATTTTAGCGCGTGGTTTTCAGAATATGATGACTGTTTATTTTCGGGCTACTTAATTATTTAAAGTCATATTTCATTCAGATTTTTATTTTGATGCAATTCGCATTATAAAACTGAATATTTTTGAAGGTTCAATATAATTAAACCAAAAACTCTTTTATGAAAAAACTTTGTTTTTTATTATTAATGATTTCTACAGTTGGTGTTTTCGCTCAATCATCAACTTCTGATTCACAAAAAGAACCAATGAATCAAGTGGAGAAAATGCCTGAATTTCCGGGCGGTCAAACGGCATTAATTGCATATTTAGGCGAAAACCTTAAATACCCAAAAACTGCAATGGAAAAAGAAATTAGCGGCACAGTTTACGTAAGATTTATAGTTGAAGAAGATGGATCTGTGAATAACAATGTTGAAGTTTTACGCGGTATTGGTTATGGATGCGATGAAGAAGCAACACGCGTAATTAAGCAAATGCCAAATTGGACTCCCGGAGAATCTAACGGAAAAAATGTACGTGTTTATTACACATTGCCAATTCGATATGCGCTCAATTAATGAGACATCAATTTATTTTCTAATACGCCATTCAAGCGGATAATAATTATTTATTCTGTTGGGCATCATTTTAATCCAGCCCAAAACAATATTTTCAAATGTGCAAATAACCCAGCCTATCAGATCGGAATTTATTTGCACATTTTCTTTTCTTAAATATTGTATTGCTTCCTCTTGAGTAAGCGCAATTTTATTTATAGTAGGATTTAATATTTCACTTACAGCAAGTCCGTGTGCAGGAATTAATTCATCGCGAATTATTTTACCAATTTCTGTGCCCGCCTGAACAACACGCAATGCCGGAGCAATTCTTTTAAGGTTGGCAAACTGTGCATTGGCAATGGCATAAACGCTATCTTTAAAAGAAAAAAACGTAAGGCCCTCACAATTTTTTATAAACGGTAAAAGCGGAGCAAATTCTTCCTTATTTAAAAGTGTGTAAGGTGCATAATGACTAGATGTGCTTTCGGTAATTGCTGTTTCAAGTTTTTTAATTAAAGCAGCAGCAAAAAAACCCTCACCTTGCAATTTATCAGGATAAAAGCGAAATCCGAAATTACTTTTAACAATGCCCCAATCTTCAGGAGTATCAATATCTATATATTGCATTCCTTGTTCAGCAATTAGATTTTCCACTACATCTTCATTTTCTTCTTTGCTGAAACTGCAGGTGGTATAAATTAATGTTCCACCAACTTTTAAAGCAGGCAACACATCTTGCAAAATTCTTTTTTGCCGTTTTTCGCAATGCAACACATTATCTATACTCCATTCCTGAGTAGCAGCAAAATCTTTTCTAAATAAAC
>JBBRGZ010000357.1:0-1980 GCA_038223395.1 Chitinophagales bacterium | reverse complement strand
AAGTTTTATCGAGAAAAAGCCGATTTTTTATGAAAAAATTAGGAATGTTACACTAAAAATATAACTTTGTTGCATTATTAAATTGTAATTTCTAATCAAGATCGTTAATTTTTTAGTATGAAGAAATTAGTATTGTTGTCTGTTACTGCCATCGCTCTTATCGCTACTTCTTGTGGCAGTGATAAAAAAGATGATAAGTCAGGTAAAACAGAAGGCAAAGGCGGAGTTTATATGGGTGGTATTTTAAGGTTAAATGAAGTAGAAAACCTTAAGAGTTTTATTCCAATGTCCATTAATGATGTTCCAACTTATCACATAGCTTATCAGGTTTATGAAGGCTTAGTAAAGTATGATCCAGAGAATCTAAACATTATTCCAGCGCTTGCATCACATTGGGAATTTAGCGCTGACTTAAAAGAAATCACATTTCATATTCGTCCAAATGTAAAGTTTCATGATAACGCATGTTTTGCGGATGGAAAGGGACGTATCATGAATGCTAATGATATTAAATTCTGTTTCGAAAGATTGTGTACTCAAGACCCATCAAATAATTTGTTTGAATCTACCTTCAAAGATAAAGTGATTGGTGCAACCGAAGCTTTTGTTGCTTCTAAAGGGGGAAATACTAAAAGAGTAAGTGGCGTTGTTGTAGTTAATGATAGTACTTTGGTTTTAAAGATGACCGTTCCTAGTTTAGGATTCCTTAATATTTTAGCAATGCCAGGATGTTTTGTTTATCCTCCTGAAGCATTTAAAAAATACGGAAACGATATGCGTGTAAACGTAGTTGGTACTGGTCCGTTTTATATAGAAATGATTAAAGAAGGCGAAGTGGTAATGATGAAAAAAAATCAAGACTACTGGGGAGTTGATGAGCACGGAAATAAATTACCTTATTTGGATGGGGTGAAGTGGAGCTTTATTCGCGAGAAAAAATCAGAAATATTGAAATTCAAATCTGGAGATTTAGATATGATTTATCGTATACCGGTAGAGATGTTCTCTGAAATTATGGGAGATCTTGCTGATGCAAAATCAAAGAAAAACGAATTCCAGATTATTAGTTCACCAGCTTTAAATACAAACTTCTTTGGATTTAATGTACAATCAAGTACTAAAAACGTATTCGCAAACAAAGCAGTTCGTCAGGCATTTAATTATGCCATCGATCGTAATAAAATTGCTGTATTTACTATTCAAGGTGAAGGTTCTCCTGCAGAATATGGAATGGTGCCTTACACTGAAGCATTTGAAAAAGAGGGATATAATTATAAAGGTATAAAAGGATATCCATTGGATGTTGCCAAAGCAAAAGAATTAATGAAACAAGCTGGCTTCCCTGACGGAAAAGGTTTTCCTGAAATTAATTTAGAAATTAATAGCGGTGGTGGTGATAGAAATATTTTAGTTGCTGAGGTTATCCAAAGCATGTTGAAGGAGAATATCAACGTAAAAATAAATATCAATACCGTTCCATTGGGCGAGCATATTGATAATGTGCAATCTGGTAAAGCTGATTTCTTCCGTTTTGGTTGGAATGCCGATTATCCGGATCCTGAAACATTCTTAACGTTATTCAATGGTAAACACGTCCCTGAAAATCCAGCAGACAAATCGTTTACTAATTTCTTCCGTTATAAAAATCCACGATTTGATTCGTTGTTTGAAGCTAGCCAGGTTGAGCCTGATAAAGCAAAACGTTTTGCCCTTTTAAGTGCTGCAGAAGCAGTTGCAATTGATGATGCACCGTTTATGCCAATATTTTATGATGAGAACTTTAGGTTAGAGCAAAAAGGTGTTCGTAATTTGCCTGAGAATGCGATGAACCATATTGATCTTACAAAAACATTTGTTATCCCTATGGATAAATTGAAAAAATAACAAACACATTTAAAAATGATCCCGGCCAAATGGTCGGGATTTTTTTTTACCATTTCTCTTGAAAAATCATATCGAGAAATGAGTATAAGAAAGAGC
>JBBRGZ010000356.1:0-1985 GCA_038223395.1 Chitinophagales bacterium | reverse complement strand
CCAAGGATTGTTGTAACAAGCATGGCTAATACAACACCTGTGCTATCATCAAACAAATAACCAAAAAGAAAAATTAAGATTAAATATGTTGAAATACCAATAAATGTCAATGAAGTAGTCAGTTTTAATTTTCCCATTCCATTAATAAAGTTTGAATAGGGCAAAACTCCAATTTGAATTAAAGTGTATAAACCAATCACAAAAGTTAGGCTAAATGGAATTATTATTTTTTCACCAACCCATATTTTATACACCCAATTACCGCCTAAAATCATTATAATTATTCCAACTCCAAATAAAGCAGATATAATATTTAATTGCTTCAGCGTTTTTTTTAACCATACATAATCTGATTTTGTATAAGCATCTGTTACAGCTGACCAAATAGGGTTTAGAATAATTGAAAACAACATAACAGGTATTTGAAAATATTTGAATGCTATATTATAAATGGTAACTTCCTCCGGACCATAAAACTGGGCAATAAAGAAATTTGATGTTGAAAAAACAATGATATAGGTTATTTGCATAAAGAAAAATTTAGCACCTAAATTTATTATTCCTTTGCTAACCTTTAAATCAACCTCCCTTATGGATGGTTGTAATTTTTTGTATTTGAAACGAAAAGAGATTATTGAAACTACTATAAAAAGCACAACTGGAATTGCACTTATTATTGTACCCAAAAGCACCAAATCTCCCTTAATTGAAATTTTGGTTAATATTAAAACTAATAAGAAAGATATCAGGTTACTCAGCGTTGTAAACAAATTTGATGTGGATGGTTTTTGTGCAGCCAAATAAACAACTGATATTATTTGTACAATAAATCTTACAATAAAAAAAGAAAAAACAATGGAAGTTAAAACATATAACTCATTATTGTCAATTGTTTTTGTATTTAGAATTGAATTCCAGTCTAGAAAAAAATTGCAAAAATGAAAAACAAATAATATTACACTAAAAATACAAATCAACAAAGCATAAGTTGTACTAATCAATTTCCTGCCTAAAACAAAGTCATCTTTGGCAAATGCTTCAGTTAATTTGTTTCTCAATCCATTTCCCAAACCAATATCAAAAAAACTAAACCAACCTAAAATCGAGGTAAGTGTTATCCAAATCCCATATTTTTCCTGGGTTAGATAATTTAATAACAAAGGGACATAAAGTAGCCCAATTATTACACTAATACCCTGGATAAAAGCTGAATAAACAATTTCCCTTTTTGCTATCGACCCCCTTGTATTACCTTTAAACGCAAAAATAAAATCTTTCAATACCTTGTAAACCATTTGAATAAATTGTTTCAAAAAAACTCTTTTACTTAATTCTCAATTTTAATATAATCAACAAACAAGTCTATGAAAGATAATTTTGATTTTTAAGAAGAATGTTTAATTAATTGACACTTAAAACTGAATATAAAATCAATGATCAATATTAATTTTTCATCTTTTATTTGCTATCGGTGATACCACTTCCTCTTAATTTGAAATTTCCAATGTTTAATATAATAGGTTTACAAAGTGAAATTCATGTAATTACAAATAGACATCCATCCAATTGTTAATCTCGTATTTGTTTAAAACAGAATCTGGTAACTTAACATTATCTTCATTCATGAATTGAGATATTTTTTCAAAATTATCCATGTTTAATACAAATATGTTATTTGGATGATAAAAATCTGATTGAATGATATTTTTATTATTTGTTAAAAGCTTTTTATTAAAAAACATAGCTTCCAAAGGTCTCAATGTTAGTCCACTTTGACCCTTCTGATTTATGTCGATTATACATTTTGATTTCAAAATGTTTTCAATAATATTTAAATAAGGCACTTCTTCATCTTTGCTTTTAACTATTTTGAATTCGACACTATAATTTAATTGCTTGAGTTGAGCCAATAGCCAAACAATTTCATTCTCCCTATCTTTTGCATATCCAACAAAATAAAAATCAAAGACTACTTCAGGATTTTG
>JBBRGZ010000355.1:0-1993 GCA_038223395.1 Chitinophagales bacterium | reverse complement strand
TGATTATGAAATATATAAACCCAAAAGTTATTTCCTCAATTATTATAAAAAATTGCAAGGCGTAAGTTATGCAGGTGGATTTGATTTGAAGGATAAAGGCACCCTTAATACCGGAATGAATTTAGCTGTTGCAAAAGGCATTTATTCGCGGCAAGATTTAGTTATTACAGAAGGTAATCAAGGCCCATATAAAATAAAAGGAAACAACGGTGAAACATTTATTATCATTTTAGCCGGAACCGAACGCGTGTATATTGATGGCAAATTAATGGTGCGCGGTTCAGAAAATGATTATATTATAGATTACAACGCAGGAGAAATCTCTTTTACACCAAATATATTATTAACAAAAGACAAACGCGTACAAATAGAATTTGAATATTCCGATAAAAATTATTTTAGGTCGTTGTTGTATTCCGGCTCAGAATATATTTCTGAAAATGAAAGATTAAAAGTGCGCTTAAATATTTATACGGAACAAGACAGCAAAAATCAACCCTTAGACCAAACAATAGATTCTTTCGATAAAAGCATTTTAGAAAGTGTTGGCGATTCTATTCAATATGCATATTCGAGTGGTATTGATACAACAACATTTGATGCATCAAGAATTATGTATAAAATGGTGGATAGTTTGGGCTATGATTCTATTTTTGTTTATTCAACAAATCCCGATTCGGCAAAATATGTTTTGTCGTTTACAGATTTAGGAATTAATAATGGAAACTATATTCAGAGCGCCACTTTTGCAAACGGACGTGTGTATACATGGGTTGCTCCTATTGATGGCATTCCACAAGGTTATGCCGAACCAGTTATTTTATTAAATGCGCCCAAAAAATCGCAGATGGTAACGTTTGGAGGTGATTATCAGATAGATAAAAATAATCTTGTTACTGGAGAATTAGCAGTTACCAATAAAGATGTAAATACTTTTTCTGACATAGATAATGCTGATAATACTGCTAT
This sequence comes from Chitinophagales bacterium, assembly GCA_038223395.1. Lineage (GTDB taxonomy): Bacteria > Bacteroidota > Bacteroidia > Chitinophagales > BACL12 > UBA7236. The sequence continues at coordinate 1,024 of JBBRGZ010000355.1, read as the reverse complement.
TGCTTATCGCGGAGCATATCAAAATACGCATCAATTTGGAGAAAAAACAAGTTTAAACTCGTCGATAAATTACGAATATGCAGGCGCAAATTTTGCACCACCTGAGCGATATAGACCTGTAGAATTTAATAGAGATTGGAACATTTTTTCTACCACAAAAACAAATGAACACTATACAAATGCCAATTTTAATTTAATTGGCAAAGACATTTGGAACCTTGGCGTGCAATCTTCGGCATTTATAAGAGAACAAGATTACAACGGATATTTGCAAGCAGTTAAAGGAGGCATTCATACCAAACAATGGATAGTTGAGGCGGGTGGAAGTTATTTGAATTCGAATGCGGATACAATTTTATCGCAATTTTTTAGACCAAATATTGCAGTTGCAAAAATGTTTCCGACAATGCGCAACTGGAAATTGGGTATTGATTACGAAGGTGAACATAATGAGGTGTACACAAATCAAGATTCGTTACTGTCGAACAGTTATTATTACGATCAATTCAAATATTATATATCAAATGCAGATACTGCTATTAATAAATTTTATGCCGATGTTATTTTACGCGACGATAAACAACCACTCAACGGAAAATTTACTGATATTACAAAAGGAAATACGTATACCGTTTCAGGCGCATTAAATAAGAAGGTAAATAATCGAATCTCTTGGCAATTGGCATATCGAACCCTTGAAATTGTTGACACATCGCTCACCTTGCTCGAGCCCGAAAAATCGTTGTTGGGAAGATTGCAAAATGGTTTTGTAATTAAAAAGGGATTAGTTACTTCTGATATTTATTATGAATTAGGAACAGGACAGGAACCAAAAAAAGAATACACCTATATTGAAGTTGAGCCCGGAGCAGGAAATTATACATGGAATGATTATAATACTAATGGCATTCCCGAACTAAACGAATTTGAAATTTCTGCCTTTGCAGATGAAGCAAATTATATTCAGGTATTTATTCCTACGGATATTTATATTCAATCGAATGTGAGCAATTTTAATTATGCA
>JBBRGZ010000354.1:0-2021 GCA_038223395.1 Chitinophagales bacterium | reverse complement strand
ATTTCAGGCAAACTGCTAAGGGCCGAATTATAAATTTGCGCTGGAGTAACTGTAAGCAAAGCATCTGCTCCAACAATCAATACAGGTTTTACAATTGTCAACCCTTCTGCCGATGGCATATTTAATAATTGCGCTAAATTCAAATAAGAAATATCTAATTGGTTTTCAGCATTCGTTAAATTCAATTCCTCCGATGCCAATTGTGATTGTATGTCTAACAATGTTCCTCTTGCTGCAGAACCAGCATCAACCAATATCTTTGCACGAGCTACTTGAGTTGCCGTTATTCCCATTTGATTTTTTGCATTATCAACCGTTTCCATGCTGTACAAAATTTGCAAATAGGCTGTTGCAATGTTTAACGCTACATCGTTTTTCATTTTTTCGATGTCGTATTTTCCTGCCAAATAAGTAAACTTGTTTTGTTGAATGGTATTGATGTTTTGAAAACCACTAAACAAAGTAATATCTGAACTCAAACCAAAATTTTGAGAAAGCACTTGTGCATCCGCAAACTGATTGGTGAAACGATCTACTGTTCGTCCGATATTATAAGAGTGGGAAGCATTTGCATTTAAAGAGGGTAAAATATTGGCTTTGCTTTGAGTCAAATTTACTTGCGACAATTCCGTATTTAATTCCGACTGTTTGATTTGAATATTATTTTTCAATGCATAATCAATGCATTGTTCCAAAGTCATTGCTTGATTTGTTGCATCAGGAGTTTGTGCATTCATTTTAAATGCAAAAAGCATCAATAAGATAATGCCTAAAAAGAATCGATTTTTCAGTAAGTTCATACGCTGATAAATGAACCACAAATTTAAAAATAGAATTTGATATTTAGGCCATAAATCGGCAAATAAGAAAACTGCTCAAAAAATAGCTAAAACCCTTTATGAGATGAACTCACAAGCCGATTTGTAGGCCGAAATCGACTCGGTATAATCCAAAAATTCTTTATAAAAAGGATGATTTCCAATAGTTGCACTGTCGCCAATTACCACCAATTTTTTCTTTGCCCTGGTAAGCGCAACATTCATTCTTCGGATATCGCTCAAAAAACCAATCTCTCTTTGGTCATTACTTCTTACCATACTTATATAAATAATGTCGCGTTCTTGTCCTTGAAATCCGTCTACTGTTTTTATTGCAATTTTTGATTTATAGGGTTCTAACTCTTCGTCTGCATTTATTTGATTGGTCAAATATTGAACTTGTTCTTTATAGGGAGAAATAATTCCAATGCTCAGTCGTTTGGATGCATCTTTTGATAAAGCATATTGTGCCAATAATAGTTTTAAATGTTTGATTAACAATTGTCCTTCTTCAGGATTGGCAATACTCAAACTTTCGGGATTTACAATTTCATTATAACCGCAACCCGCTGTATCAATAAAATCAAGTGCTGTATTCAATAAAAAATCCTGGGTATCTAAAAGCGTTTCCTTTACGGTGATGTCTGCTTTTAAATTTCCTTCATAAAATTTATTGTTAGAAAAATTCATGATGTTTTCGTGCATACGATATTGAGTGTTCAACATCACCGAAACATTTTCTATTTTCATTGCTCGCTCAAACAAGGTTTCTTTCAATCCTTGTGCTTCTGCTGCTTTTGATTTCACTGTTGGAGGCAATTGAAAATGATCACCAGCAAAAATTACACGATTACTTCTAGAAATTGGAATCCAACACATGGGCTCTAAAGCCTGTGCGGCTTCATCAATGAACACGGTCGTAAATTGTCTATCACGCATCATTCTTCCAGATGAAACAACTGGAGTGCATGCAATTACTTGTGCTTTATCAAATTGTTCGCTAATGATATAATCCTCCAGGGCTCTTGCTTCGTGCAAAATTTTTCTGGCTTCTTGATAAAATAATTGTCGCTGTTCACGTTCTTCTTTTCCAAATGTGCGTTTGTATTTTCCTGCCATTCGAAAATATTCTTCTGCTGTTTTGCGGTAACTTTTCAAATCTTTGTAAGATTCATGAGCGGCTACTTTTGCATCTAAGGTATT
>JBBRGZ010000353.1:0-2049 GCA_038223395.1 Chitinophagales bacterium | reverse complement strand
CAGTATTAGAAACTAAAAAATCCGGAATTGTTAAAACAGGATCAACTGTTTGTTCAACAACATGTATTTCAAGTATACCAAAGTCAGCCCCATTCAAAGGATTAAGATTATAATTTGGAATCTCTCCTCCCATCATTCCGGTTACAGTTTCTGCACCATAAATTCCATTTGCAATTTCTGAGCTATAACTTTTTAAATAAATTGTTTGTCCTTCTAAAGATTGGAGATCCACTAATATTTCTACACGCTCACCAGGAGCCAACAATATTCTGGAAAGTGGAATTGGGTTTTTCAATAATCCGCCATCTGTTCCAATTACTATAAATTGTTGGCCATTAGAAAAACCAAAATTATAAACGCGCATCGATGACCCATTTAACAATCGTAAACGAACTACCTGAGCCGGTGCGTCAAGATATGGATCTGCGGTTCCATTTACACAAATTAATGTGTCTTGCTCTGTTGAAATTGCAATTTGCGTCAATATGTCGAATGCTTTGGATTGCACAACTAATGGAAAATCGTCAACTCCATAAGTACGCGGCAGTTCAAGCTCAGCCTCTGCGCTATCCTTCACAATAATAAATCCTGCTAATCCTTTTGAAACTTGGAGATCTGTTTTTCCTTCACCATGTGGATGATACCAAAATGTAGAAGCATTATTTAATATTTGAAACTGCGGACTCCAAGTAGTCCCCTGTAAAATAATTTGATGAGGGCCTCCATCCGCGTCGGCTGGTACATGCAGACCATGCCAGTGCATAGTAGTGGAATTGCCCGTTCCTGTTAAATTATTGGTAACATGCATAGTTACAAAGTCCCATTTATTTACTATTAAAGTTGGGCCTAGAATATTCCCATTTATTCCGAAAGTTGGCGTATTGATCCCCGGTACAAATTGTGTAAATCCGTTTTGAACCGTAAGGTCAAAAGTATTTCCTGTAAGAGCTGGAGGAATTACAAGCGGATTTTGTGCTTTTCCTGCAAAAAATCCTCCCGATAAAAATATTACAAATAAAATCTTTTTCATTTCTTAAACCTAATTATTTATAAATAATAATGTTCCGGTACTTTAATGTACAATTGTTATCATATTCATTTTTGTATTTCCATTTGCCGTTATTTTAACGAGATATATTCCCTCCAACATGGATGATACATTCACTTGTTTTGAAAAATTACCTGCAACATTTTTTTCCTCAGCAACCTGAACTAATAATTTACCGGTAATATCATGTATACTAATTTCAAGATCAGAATTCAATGCTAATTCGACATTTATTTGCATAGTTAGATTAGCCGGATTTGGATAAATACTAAAATCTGAAATGGAGGAAAAATTGCTCAGAATATCCGTTGGCGCTCCCAACATATTAAGAATTGAATCTCGCATTTCGGTTGTGTCACTAGTGATGAAACTCAATGTGCTAAACATCACTCTATGGTCTGCTCCTCCTAATAAAACAACTGTAGGCATTCCAAAACCACCATAATAAGCGAGAGGGTATTCGCCACTATCCATGGGTGCAAAAAATGGCACATGGTTATCTTCTACCCATGCAACAGCATCTTCACATGGTGTAACATTTTGAAAAGGATAGGCATAGCCCTTTACCACATCTGGATAGTTATTCATTATATTAGATGCCATTTCTTGCAATTTATTGGCAGGAGGCGGACAAGCACCACAATCAGGCATAAAAAATAGAATTATAATAGCCTTTCCGGCATCTAAATCGGCAAACATATTTACAGGATTACCATAACAATCCTCACCGGCTATTTGCATTGCTGTTTGTGCTTTTGCAATAGAGAAAAACCCACTTAGAACAATCGAAATTGTAATTAATATTTTCATATCATTTTTTTTAATTAATAAATAAATTAAGAGAATACTTTAAATGCGAATACCCTGACAAGCTGCGCCTGCAGAGCAAAACCAAATGAAGATTAATTAAATAAGAAAACTCTGAATAAATACAGAAATACCATCCTTAGGGGGTGGCGGAACAAATCCTGTATAAACTGCTATGGTATTTTGTGGAAGGT
>JBBRGZ010000352.1:0-2065 GCA_038223395.1 Chitinophagales bacterium | reverse complement strand
AGGGTATGATCGCACTTGCATTAAATCGTTCTTCACAAACAGAAACTGCTCTTAAAATAACAAAATCTTTAAAAGAATTCAGTCTCAACTCAAATGAAATGGGCATGTATTGGAAAGATAATGCAGCCGGTTATTATTGGTATCAAGCCCCTATTGAAACACAAGCGCTTATGATTGAAGTATTCGGCGAGGTGGCAAAGGATGATAAAGCTGTTGAAGACTTGAAAGTGTGGTTGTTGCGTCAAAAACAAACTACCGACTGGAAAACAACAAAGGCAACTTCTGAAGCCTGTTATGCCTTGTTGCTGCGCGGAACCGATTTGCTTTCAAATAAAGAACTTGCAATTATTACAGTAGGCAAATTGGTAGTTCAACCTGAAAAAACCGAAGCCGGAACCGGATATTTTAAAACCAATTGGCTTGGCAGCGATATTACTCCGGATTTAGGCAAAATTTCAATTCAGCCTTCGGCAAATAACCAGTTGAGTTATGGTGCAATGTATTGGCAATATTTTGAGGATATTGATAAGGTAACATCCTCCAATACCCAACTAAAATTAACAAAACAACTCTTTTTAGAAAAAAATACCGCAACGGGACCGGTTTTGGTGCCAATTGATGAAAATTTTGAATTACACATTGGTGATTTAGTAAAAGTACGCATGGAATTAAGAAGCGATCGCGACATGGAATATGTTCACATGAAGGATATGCGGGCAAGTTGTTTTGAGCCGATAAATGTGTTAAGTCAATACAAATGGCAGGATGGACTTGGGTATTACGAAGCGACTGGCGATGCCTCCACAAACTTTTTTATCAGTTATTTACAAAAAGGTACTTACGTTTTTGAATATGCTTTGCGTGTAACACATAAAGGTAATTTCAGCAATGGACTTACAACAATTCAATGTATGTATGCACCTGAATTTACAAGCCATTCGGAAGGCATAAGGGTAACAGTGAAGTAAATATCCCGAGAAACTATTAATTCTTTATCTTTGCAAAAAAAAATAAAAACTATGAAATTAACTAAATCATTTATTGGAATTTTACTTGTAGTTATTACACTAGCAAGTTGTTCTAAAACAGAAAAAGTCCTCGTAAAACAAGATGGCAAATGGAATATCGACAAACAAGTTACAACTACAACTATAGGTGGTGCATCAACAACAGATACGCAAACTGATATAGGTGTTGCAACTTTTAACGATGGTACAGGAGTTATTAATTATAACGACGGAACAACTTCAACATTTGACTGGTCTGTTGTTGATGATGTAATTACTATTACTTACACCGATGGTACTACCAATTCTATCGATTTTACTATTTTATCTGACAGCGGAAAAGATTTCCAACACTGGTCAGGTTCTTACACTATCGATTTTTTAGGCACATCAACAGTAGTTGATATAGACATTACTTTAAGTAGTCTGAATTAATTCCATTTTTTAATAAAAAGGCGGCATAATTGCCGCCTTTTTATTTGTCTTTGAATGCAAATAAAAATTTAATTTGTAATTCCAATTTTTAAAACATTTTTTAAATTTCCATTTTTAAAAACCGCTGCAATATAAATACCAGGAGGTAAATTATCTAAATTAACTTGAGTTTCATTCTTTGAAATTTGAAGTTCAGAAATTATTTGACCCGTTAATGAGATAAGGTTAAAATCTAAATTTTCATTTAATAACTCAGGAAGTACTTCAATAATTAATTGATTTGCCAGAGATTGTATTTGTATTCCTGTTTGGGGCAAAACATTTTCTGCATCTAAAGTAACATTCAAAATTTTTGAGTCGAAACAATATAAATCGTGGTAATACCCATCGCCAAATCCAAAAACAACCGGACTATAACCCTCTCCGGCTTCAATGGGTTGTCCAAAAATATCAAATGCCAATCCTTCCAAATTAATAATATAATTATCGTCCCCACTTATTGGAAATTGCATAACCCCGATAAAATCTACCGCTTCATAATCATAATCGTAAGTCAATATATTGAGGTCACTCGGCTTTGCAACTCCAGCACCATAGCTGCTTAAATCTGATTCATCGGTATC
>JBBRGZ010000351.1:0-2071 GCA_038223395.1 Chitinophagales bacterium | reverse complement strand
CCCATTCATCAGACATTTCAGGAACTATTTGATTTTCTTTTCCCATAAAATTATTGGCGATCAGCCATTCTCTCACAAACTCTTTACTCAATTGCTTTTGACGTTCTCCGTTTTTTTGACGCTCTTCGAATCCATCAGCATAAAAATAGCGTGATGAATCGGGTGTATGAATTTCATCCATTAAATAAATGATGTTGCCTATTTTTCCGAATTCGTATTTTGTATCCGCTAAAATCAACCCCCTTTCTTTAGCAATTAATTTCCCTCTCTCAAATAATTGCAAAGCAATTTTTTCTAATTGAATCCAATCTTCTGCAGAAGCTAAACCTTGTTCAATTATTTGTTCTTTTGAAATATCTTCATCATGCCCTTCAACAGCTTTAGTAGATGGTGTAATAATAGGAGAAGGGAAAAAATCATTTTCTTTTAGATTGTCGGGCATTGAAGATCCGCATAAAATTCTTTGCCCCGATTGATAGGTTCTCCAAGCATGACCTACTAAGTTTCCTCTTACCACCATTTCAATTTTGAACGGGTCGCATTTAAAACCCAATGCAACATTTGGAGCAGGGGTGTTGATAAGCCAATTAGGACAAATATCTTCCGTTTTATGAAGCATATAAGCAGCAATTTGGTTTAAAACCTGTCCCTTAAATGGGATTAATCTGGGAAGTATAACATCAAAAGCAGAAATACGGTCACTGGCAATCATAACCAGCCATTTTTTCTGTATAAAGTAAACATCTCTTACTTTTCCTTTGTAAAAATCAGTTTGATGAGGGTATGTTTTGCTGGCCATTCGTCAAAATTAATGTCCTGTTTATAGTAAAATTGCAGGAAGTATGTATTTTTCTCCACATTGGAATAAGATATATTGAAAATTAAATTTTTACAATAACTTAACATATACTATTTTGCCTAATATTTCAAACCAAAATTGCCAATATGAGAAGATTATTAACCCATTTAGGACTGTTTGTTTTTGCAACTGCGCTTAGTTTAACGGACATTGCACAACAATCTACCACAGTTTCAGGGAATGTGAAAAACGGAAAGTCTAAAGAATTGCTTTCTGCAGTTTCAATATCAGTTAAAGGTGGTACTGCCGGTACTTATACCGACGATAAAGGTAATTTTAAGTTTTCTACAACTCAAAAACTCCCTTTTACGCTAATTATTTCTTCTGTTGGTTATGCAGCAAAAGAAGTTACGGTAAATGGTAATAACCAAACAATCAATGTAGATCTTGAAACCTCATTTACTTTAGGTAATGAAATTGTTGTGTCAGCATCAAGAGTGCCGGAGAGAATATTAGAATCTCCTGTATCAATTGAAAGAATTAGTGCTGCCGCAATAAGAAATACTCCAGCTGCTAATTATTATGATATGATAGCTAGCTTGAAAGGAGTTGACGTTGTTTCTGCAAGTTTAACTTTTACTAGTATTGGTACTCGCGGATTTAATAGTAGTGGAAACACTCGTTTAAATCAAATTGTAGATGGTATGGATAACCAAGCTCCAGGTTTAAACTTTTCTGTAGGTAATATTACAGGTGTAACAGAATTAGATGTTGACAATATTGAATTATTGCAAGGTGCTTCTTCTGCATTATATGGACCTGGTGGTACAAACGGTACATTACTGATCAACAGTAAGAGTCCTTTTAAAAACCAAGGGTTAAGTTTCCAAATTAAACAAGGTGTTAACCATGTTGATAGCAAGCAAAGACCTGCAGCTCCTTATTATGATTGGAGTGTACGTTGGGCTAAAAAAATCAACGACAAATTTGCATATAAAATTAATGCGCAGTTTTTACAAGCACAAGACTGGTTACCTAATAATCAAGGCAACTATTTAAGATCACCATTTTCACCTCAACAAAATGGAGAAGCAATTGGTGGGAACAGGGTTTCCGATCCTAATTTTGATGGAGTTAACGTTTATGGAGATGAAACTAATGCCGACTTAAGCGGTGCTTTTAGAGGAGTAATTGCTTCTAATCCTATACTTGCTGCTGTAAACCTACCAGGTTTTGGTGTTTATCCAATTCAATCTCGTGGAGTTTTAGGCT
>JBBRGZ010000350.1:0-2078 GCA_038223395.1 Chitinophagales bacterium | reverse complement strand
TTGAGATTTCTTGTACTTGTCCTAGTAATAAACCCCATTGGTTGTAATTAAACGCACTAACCTGCATACGTGCTTCCATACCGGTGCGAAGTAGCCCAATATCATTAGGTGAAACATACACTTCGGCAATCAGATTAGTATCTGGTGAAATTTGAGCAAGGTCTTGATTGGAAAAGACCGGGCTGCCCGCATATACACCAGCAAGGTTTTGAATGGTACCACTTACTGCGGCCTTGATGTTTAAATTCTCCTTCTCCTTTTCAACTTGTGCTATTTGATTTTGTAATTCAGTTGCTTCTTTTTCGTAGCTGCGAAGTTCCTGTTGCCAAGTGCTAAGCTGGCTTTGCTTCAATAGTTCAATCTCATTTTTTGCCTTTTCAAATTCAAACGAATAGTTTTCAAACTCTGCGGCTGCAATTACTTGCTGATCGTACAATTTTTTATTACGCGTGTAGTCTTGCTTTACTTTTAAAAAACGAGTTTGGCGGTCGGAGAGTTTTTGAAGATAGTCGGAATAGGATTGGCTATATAAATTAGTTACCAGCTGTTGCTTTCCAGTTACTAATTGTCGGCTATTATTAGCTAAGATTTTTAGATCTTTCAAAAAACTATTTGTTTCGGTCAATTTAGTTTGTAGAAACCGTTCCTTTTCATCAAGCATAGGCGACTGCACGGAGAATAGTAGTTGATCTTTCTTTACCACAGAATTTTCCTGAACAAAAACTTCTTTCACATACCCTGATGATATAGCTTTTATTGTACTTACTTCGGTAGTTGCTTTAAGGAGGCCGGTGCTTTTCACGCTAATATCAATAAAAATATAGGGAAGGGTGACAATAAAGCCAAGGATCGATGCTAGAATAATTATATAGATTGATTGACTCGACCTTGAATATCGAGCGAGGTGATATTGTAAGGTGTGTTCGAGGATTTCTTTGGGGAAAAGGGATTTCTCATTCATCTAAGGCAAATTTTTTAATTCACTAGGAGTTGTTTGGTGAAGAACACCAAACAAAGCGAGGTAATTGAGATGCGGGAGTAGGAGGGGAAATAGGCTTGCGGGGCTGGGAACATTTAGAAGGATTCTATGGGTTGGGTTGTAGGCTTGCAAAACGACATGCTATCTTTATAAAAAATTTATAAATGAATTATAGCGAATGGCAAATTGATTAAACTGTGAAGTGCCACTCCATAGAAAAAACCATATTTTAGTCTGGCATAACCAATAAATATACCCATTAGAAACTGAGGCAAAACGAAAACAGGATAAAACAAGATAAGATCCGAATTATAGGGTGCAAAGTTTGTGATGTGAACCAAGGCAAAAGCAGCCGAACTAAAATAAAGACAGCGCTGTAAATAATTTTTTTTAATAGTTGTTAGCCACGAACGTGGAAGAAACCTGACTGTTAAAAAAAAAATGCATAATGCTATTCCGAGTTTGACATACCAATATGCATTGTTGTATTCCATTCCAATCAAGACGTGGTTTAATGAAAGTCGATAAGATATAAGCGCAAAAGAAACACCAATGCCTATTTTCTCTAAACTTAACGGTAGTCGGAAAAGCAATTCCTCTAGAAGTGGGCCAAGGAGAACGATATAAAATATAGCATAATCCCCATATCTACTTGCGATTTTAAGAGCGTTTCCTTCTAATTGTTGATAAAATGAAAAATCAAAAAACCGATTAATGATTAGATTATCAATTAATTGAAGTGGAATATTTAAAACCAATGCAGCAGCCAAGTAAACCGCAAACAGTTTTGCGATATTTTTTATTTTTTGATTAAAACTAACATCCGCCCTTTCTAACGAAATATTAATTGTTGAAAATCTAGAAAAATTCAAAGAGAGCGTATTAATAATTTGGTAACAACGAAAAATAAAAGAGCTGATGGCTAAACCATCAGTTCTTTTATTTAACCATTTCAACTTTTAGAGAGCCCAAAAAAATATTATAATTCCAACACCAGCAATTACTTTTTGGGCTCTCTAAAAGTTGAAATGGTTAAATAAAAGAGTCCAACTACAAAACCCTTAACAAATGAAATAATCATCGAGTTGGCTTGGAGTTG
>JBBRGZ010000349.1:0-2098 GCA_038223395.1 Chitinophagales bacterium | reverse complement strand
TATTTTCGTTCCGGAGAATTTAATCAGGCTTTAGAATATTTGTTAAAAGCATTGGCACTTGCTGAAAAAGAAAAATCCATTTCCTTCCTTTCTATTTATTGTGCAAACTTAGGGTTGGTATATACCAAACTTAACAATTTTGATACAGCAGTTAAATATTTTGATCGCGCCCAGAAATATGACGAAGAATTAAATTCTATTTATAACAGAGCACATACCAGTAATCAAATGGGAGAAGCGTATGCTATTATTGGAGAAACACGTCAGGCTATTAGCTATTTTATTACGGCAGAAAAATTATTTGATGAACTTGGTGTTACAAGATCGCTTTCGAATGTTTATGAACAATTATCTGGAGCTTATGCAGCAATAGAAGATTATAAAAATGCATTTATATATAAACAAAAACACGCCAATACACTCAAGGAGGTTTTTAACGATGAAAAAACATTTGTAATTGCTAAAACACGCAACGAATTTGAGCTAGAAAAAAAGGAACGCGAAGCACAATTATTGCGACAAAAAAATGAGCAAATAGAAAAATACGCACATCAACTCGAAATTTCTAATAACGAATTATTGCAGTTTGCACATGTAGCAAGTCACGATTTACGCGAGCCTCTGCGTATGGTTACTTCCTATGTCACTTTATTAAAACGCAGCCTAAAAGATAAATTAGGTAAAGATGAAGGTGAGTTTATGGATTTTATTACGCATGGCACTCAAACTATGCATAGTTTAATTAGCGATTTGCTTACTTTATCGGAAATTAATTTTGTAAGAACACAAGATTTGGTCGATTTAAATAAAATACTAAAAATTGTTATATCGAATTTATCAACCTTAATTAATGAAAAGCAAGTAAAAATATTCTATCCTATTTTACCAAAGGTAACTGCAGATGAAACACAAATGATACAGTTGTATCAAAATCTCATCGCCAATGCCATTAAATATAATGTGAACGAAAAACCTATTATTAAAATCGAATACCTCACTACAGGCAGAAAATATCAGTTTATAGTTTCGGATAATGGTATTGGTATTGCGGAAGAATTTCGAGAAAAAATATTTATGATTTTTCAGCGTTTGCATTCAAGAGATGAATATTCTGGAACAGGAATAGGATTGACAATCTGTAAAAAAATTGTGGAGCAATTAGGCGGAAAAATATGGGTTGAAAAAAATAAAAATGGTGGCAGTGACTTTATTTTTACAATGCCAAATCGTATTAACGAAAAATAAGCGCGGACCTTAACAGTAATGCATTTCACCATTGTGGAACAGAAATTGATAACCATTCCTTACAAAATTGATTCAATGTTTAATTCAATGAAATTTAAATACTCCATTTTCATCTGCTTTATCATGCTAATTTGCAGTTCTTGCACTGTAACTAATGCGCTCCAATTTAAGGGCTACGACAATTTTGTTGTTTCGGATATTGCTACCAAACCGAGAATAAATGCTGATATCACCTTGCATAATCCCAATAAAGTTGGCGCCACAATTCGCGAAATGAATATTGCACTTGCGGTAGATAATAAAGAAATTGGCTTAATCGGATTTGATGATAAAGTACACATTAAACGCAATGCCGATTTTGTATTACCAATCGAATTCACCTCTTCACTCGATCAATTGGGAGGTGTATTATCCTTCGGTTTAAAATCTTTTATTTCAGACGAAAAAATTCCGGTGGGTTTATCGGGAACAATAACAGTGCAGAAATTTATATTTTTCAGAAAAACATTCAGCTTCGATTATACAGATGCATTGGATATTAAAAAGATTAAGGCACACTAAATCTTTTCAAGATACTCCTGAGGCAAATTTGCAATCAATACCTGATTTATCATTTCGAGCCTTACGATAAAATGTTTTTCGTTTTTTATTTCCATTAATTCTCCCCAACAATCTTTTAGCGGGCCATAACTGATGCGCACAATTTCACCGGGTTCTATTAATTCTGTGCTCGTTTGCATGTGCAATCCAGTTTCTATAAAACGTTGTATTAAAAATATTTGTTCCTCTGGAATTGTTGCATAACGTTTTCCTTGATGTACAAAATTTACAACTGCTTCAATCATTCTAATTG
>JBBRGZ010000348.1:0-2116 GCA_038223395.1 Chitinophagales bacterium | reverse complement strand
TACAATTGAAACAATTCTGCTCTTCACGTAAAATATTATTTTTCATTTTTGCAACACTCTTTTTTCTACCAGCTAGAGCTCAACAACAAGTGAAAGAGTTCAATGATTGTGCAGTTGAAATGTTGGATATGCACGACTCTTTAGCTGCGATAGACTATTTTAGTAGAGTAATTGCAGTCAATCCAAGCGATTCTATGGCTTATTTCGATAGAGCTTTCATTAAAGAGAATATAGGAGATTATTCCGGAGCGCTAGAAGATTATACTAAGCAAATTGCAGTAGACAGATATAATGTAGACAGCTACTTTTTAAGAGGTTTGCTAAAACTTAAATTGAAAGATTATTACGGAGCGATTAAAGATTTTGATAAAGTAGCAGAGCTTGAACCTTCCAATGTAGATGCATTTTATAAGAGAGGTATTGCCAAAGTAGCGCTTAACGATTTTGAAAATGCATTGACCGATTATGATCTAGCATTAAATATGAATCCCTATTATTCTGCTGTGTTTGCGAGCAGAGCAATCGTAAAAGATGAAGGGAAAGATACGAAAGGCGCGTTACTTGATATTGATAAAGCGATTGAATTCGATTCGGGAAACAAAGAATATTATTTCTATAGAGCAAAGTTGGAATTCAAGTCTAGTCAGAAGAAAAAAGCATGCTCCGATTTGGAAAAGTATCAAGCTTTAGGTGGAAACCTTTCAGATTCTAAATTAAATAAAAGCTGCAAATAGATCAATTATAGTTAATCTGGTGATGATTAGTTATTTAGATTGATTCTAAATCCCTTTTTAAAGCAGTGCTTAAATTTTAAAAAACTTACAAATACAATTTTAAATTTCTACTTTTGATTTAGTTAATACCCCCAACTATAATGAAAAATCAATTTTTTAAATTTTTTGCAGCTTCTCTTGCAATTGCATCGTCAATGTCACTTTTTGGACAAACCAACGGGACTTTAACATTTACTTTTACTCAAGTAGCACATTCGCCATGTTATACAGGCTCGAAAAATGTGTTGGCTGTTTGGATTCAATCTAGTACTGGAACATTTATAAAAACCAAATTGCGAAATGTTGGATCTGTAACAAAAGATCATTTGCCTACATGGTCTGTTAATGCAGGTGGTACAGCTTCAAATTGTTTAACAGCTAATGTTACAGATGCTACCACTGGTGCAACTTTAACTTCTTTCGGAACAAAAACAATTGTATGGGATGGAAAAAATGTGTCAGGTACTGTTAATGGAGTTACGGTTCCTGATGGAGTTTATAAAGTTAGTATTCAATCTACTTGGAATCACGGAACTGGCTCAACAGTAACTTCCTCTTTTACATTTACTAAAGGACCTGTTGCAGATTCTCAAACACCTGCAAATACTGCAAATTTTACTGGTATGACCTTAAATTGGGTTCCCGACTTTACTGGAGTGAACGATTTAGCTACTGTTGACCCTGAAATAAATGTTTATCCTAATCCAACAACAGGCCTATTTAACGTGGATTTTAAAAAGGCTACCACTATTAAAGTTGTTGATGTTTTGGGAGCTACTGTTTATGAGCAAAAGATTGATCAGAATAGTGCCGCAACAGTTACAATTGATTTAGCAAATTTATCAAATGGGATTTATTTTGTTTATGTAATGGATGAACAGAAATCATCAAAACGTAAAATTATTTTAAATAAATAAAATAATATCGAAGAAATTGAAAGGGCATTTGTTTCTACAGATGCCCTTTTTTATTGTTCGACTTCTGTAACAATATCTTTTATGCCTGAGGTTTCATAAACTTGGTAATTCCCTTTATCATCCGAATAAATTAAATATGCTTGTATCTCTGGATGTGCCGCAAGAAATTCTTTTCCTTTGTCAAGCCCCATTACAAGAATTCCCGTTGCGTTGGCATCTGTAGTAATGCATTGTGATGCAAAAAGTGTGACACTTAACAAATTGTTTTTTGTTGGATAACCTGTTTTTGGATCAATGTGATGGCCGTAACGAATACCATTTTCGATAAAAAATTTACGATAGTTGCCGGATGTAGATACAGCAAGGTTTTCGAGTTTGACAATTGCTTTTATTGGATTTTCTGAAATGCTATTATCAATCGGTTTT
>JBBRGZ010000347.1:0-2119 GCA_038223395.1 Chitinophagales bacterium | reverse complement strand
GGAATATGTGCATAAGATGGCAGTAAATCGGCACAATACACAAGCGTATTTTTTTGAAATTTAATTACAGGCAACATCATAGCATCTGTGTGACCGTATGTCCAAATAGTCGAAAATCCCGGAAATAACTCTTCATCCTCTTCAAAAAAATGTAATACACCGTGTTGTTGCAGGGGTAAAAAATTTTCTTTTAAAAAAGAAGCTTTTTCACGGGCATTTGGATTGGTAGCCCATTTCCAATGTTTCTCGTTGCTCCAATAACGCGCATTTGGAAAAGCAGGAACAAGTTTCCCTCTATCGTCCTTTTTTACCGCGCCACCGCAATGGTCGAAATGCAAATGGGTGAGAAATACATCTGTTATATCTTCAGGCAAAATGCCCTTTGCTTTTAAATTACTTTCAAGCGTAAAATCGCCGTGGGGTTCGTAGTGACTAAAGAATTTTTCGTCCTGTTTATTTCCCATTCCGCAATCAATTAAAACAACTTTGCCGGCGCCAATTACCACTAAGTTGCGCATGGCCCAAGTACATAAATTATTTTCGTCGGCAGGAATGAGTTTGTTCCAGATTTTTTTTGGCACCACTCCAAACATGGCACCGCCATCCAGTTTAAACATGCCGCTGTTGACAGAAATTAATTGCATTCAGCTAAAGTAATTAATAAAGTGGAATTACTTGGAATTTTATACCGATTAAATAAAAACTGAATTTGAATCCCTTAAATAACCTCAAATTAACTTCTCGCGTAAGGCAGCCATTTTTAAGGCTGATATTGCACATTCGTCGCCTTTATTGCCATATTTTCCACCCGAACGATCGAGAGCCTGCTGTTTGTCATTTGTAGTTAATACGCCAAATAAAATGGGAGTGGAATAGTCGATGCTTAAGTTCATAATGCCATGTGTAACTGCAGCTGCTATAAATTGGTCGTGGGCAGTTTCACCCTTTATAATACAACCCAAACAAATAATTGCATCAACCTCTTGCGATTCTAAAAGTAATTGCGCAGCCTGAGGCAATTCAAAACTTCCCGGTACATGAACCGTAAT
Source organism: Chitinophagales bacterium (assembly GCA_038223395.1). Taxonomy (GTDB): domain Bacteria; phylum Bacteroidota; class Bacteroidia; order Chitinophagales; family BACL12; genus UBA7236. The sequence goes on along the minus strand of JBBRGZ010000347.1, from coordinate 1,070 downwards.
AATATTTTCTGATTTTGTTCCGTGTTTTAATAAAGTAGCATGGCAACCATCATACAATTTTTCAGTAATTACAGAATTCCATTCAGAAACAATAATGCCTATACGATACTTTTCACCTGATGGGATATTTGCCTCATTGTAATCAGAAAGATGAGCATGCTTTAAACTCATTATTCGCCAAGTTTAGTTTCGGCATAAGAAATATCGCTGTCAATGTTCTGTCCTTCGGGCGAAAGTGGATACATCTGTTTAATTTTTCTATACATTTCTAATGCACCCTTTAAATCATTTTGCTCAGCCATTAAATCGCCTGCAAATTTGTAATACGTTGGGCTCTGTAAACTATTATTAGCAGATTCGGCAGCTTTTTTATAATTATCGATTGCTTTTTTGTAGTCTTGTTTATCAGCATATAAATGACCTAACAATTCATACGTTTTACCGGCAATTTCGTCTGTGCCTGGTTTGTATGCTTCAAATTGTTTAATCGCATTATCAATGTCATCCTTTTTCATATAACAAACACCGGCATAATAATGTGCAATATTTCCCGAAGGTGTATTGCCATACTGGTCTATGATTGTTAAGAATCCCATTGAAGAACCATCACCATTTAAAGCAAGATCAAGTGAGTCGGTCATGTAATAATTTTGCGCAGGAGCAATTACATTTTCGGCACTTGCAACACGCGGTTCCATATATAATTTTTTGTAACCGAAATATCCGCCTATAGCAACTATAATTGCGCCAAGAGCAATCATAATCATATTGCGATTTTTCAAGAAGAAATCTTCCACATTTTTAAAAGTGCCCTGATCTTTATCAAGTGTTTCTTCGGTTCCTTTTTTAATCTCTGCCATGTTGATTTGGATGTATTGTTAAAATTAGTCTTTTATAAATGGGTAATCTTGCTGCATATAAATATCTTCATAAACAGCATCATCACTCGGATAATCTGATTCTTCAGAAAATTTAACGCATGCATCAATTTCATTTTCTATGCGCTCTTGCAAGTCGTCAATTTCTTTCTGATTTGCATATTTTTTATCTAAAATCTTTTGAAGTGTTGT
>JBBRGZ010000346.1:0-2122 GCA_038223395.1 Chitinophagales bacterium | reverse complement strand
GTTCTACTACTGTTTTAATTGGGTTTTTATCAAAAAAAGGAGATTTAAGGTATTTTTATTTAGGTGATTCAGAGGTTTTATCGTTCTATGTCAATGGTAATAAAATAATTGCAAATGCAAAAGACAAAAATGATAATCCTAGCAGATTGTTTATTTCTATTGTATCAGAAGAAGATAAAATAAAATTAAAAACAAATTCATTTGACGAAAAGCTAATAATTGTTAATAAAGAAAATGTTGACTTTGTTGTTGCTTTTTCTGACGGCATTGGCACTTCTGAAAAAGCACTATTAGTAAATCCCTTGTTGTCGCTTAGTAAGATTTCTTTAGTTAATCAATTAACTTATGATGACAAGACATTATTAATATTAGAAAGAGTAACTAAATAGTCAATAAATGAAAGTAAATCTTAATAATAAAGTATACGATTTTGACTCTGGTTACAATCAGAATAAACCTTCTGACAATGGTTGGCAAAAGCAAAATCAAGATGCTTTCAAAATTGCGGTGATTAATGGCACAAAAGTTTTTGTAAAGCGATTTGAAAAGGAGAAAAATTTAATTCCAGGCTACCATTATATTATTAAAACTAAAAACAAAAAATATAGCAATTTACCTATTATATTTGACTTTGTAACAATTACTGAAAATGGTAAAAGCGTTAGTTATTTATTTCAAGAAGTTTTGGAAGGTTACACATTAGAGGAAATAATGCACAATGATGTTTTTAATTTTAATCCATTGAAATTTGTTCGTCAAATATATTCAGCTTTAAATGATATCACAAAAAATGGTTATTGGTTTTCAGATTTCATTGAAAAAAATATATTTATAGCAAATAATGGTGATTATTATCTAATTGACTTAGATAGTGTTGTTCCTTTAGCAATAATGCCTTGTGAAGATGATCCTATTTTAAGTAATGTTAATAAAAATTATAAAATAGCTGTATTTAATTATTGGTATAGAGATACATTTAATTATCCATTTACTTACATTCGGCAAAATTTACGGGGTGATACAATTAATTTTTTGGAGTTATTTGTTTTTGTTGCTCAAATCAAATACTATTTAGAACACAACTTAAAACCAAATTTTTCTGATGCTAGCACAAGGAAAGCTATTCCTAATTATTTATTAAATAAAAACAATCTTCTAACTTATACTATTTTTAAATCTTGTTTTGAAAATACTTCTAATCATCAACAAGTTCTATCATTACAATTATTTGAGTCATATTTAAAAGCTGTTCTTTTTCCTATTAACAATTTGATTAAAATTGATTTTCATAACAAAAAAATTATAAATCGCAATACAAATCAAATAAAATCAAAAAAATCAACTTCAAATACTATTGTAGATGTAATAAATAATGAAGATGATTTAAAAAAAGAAAAAATCAACAAATTAATTATTGCTTTAAATAATAATTTAAATTTAAAACAACACATTGCCGCAAAAAATAATATTAGCCAGCTTAAAAGTATAGATTCAACAAACCTTCAAATTAAAGATTTTGAAAAAAAAATAGCTCAGATTAAAAAAGAAGCAGTGCTTGAAGAACAGCAAAATAGAATTTTATATGAATCACAAAAAAAAGAGGAAATAAAAAGTAAATTAATCAAAGACAACATAACTCCATATAAGTGTCCCAATTGTAGTTATCCAGTTAAACAAAATGTTTATAATAGTTTTCAAGCAATAATGTTTTTTGGATCAGCAGTTGGTGCTGTTATTTTTCTTTTCCCATTTTTGGAATATTGGGCTTTAACAGGTATAATTGGTGGACCTTTTATCTGGAGTATGATAACAGCAATTCTTCCTGATTCTTGGACAAATGAAAAATTACATTGTAGTAACTGTTACAAAGCCTATTATTATGCAAAAGATAAATATTAAATAAAATTCCCACGCTAAAAGCAAGCACATTTGCAATTCGTACAAGCCAACGCACAGTCCAAAAATTGCAAAAGAGCTTGCTTTTCCAACGTAAACAAAATTGTTTTTAAAAAATTTCCCAACGCTTCAAAAAAATAAAAATACACCGACACACGACCCGACAAACACAGCAGAGAATGACACAGAAACTCAATATTGACAAGACATACAGCGACACGAAAGA
>JBBRGZ010000345.1:0-2140 GCA_038223395.1 Chitinophagales bacterium | reverse complement strand
ATATTTATACTTACTCTCAACTGTTGCATCCACATAGTCTTTATTATTAAAAGCAGAATATGGCGGAGTAAATTGCAGTGATAACGAAATGTTGGAACCCGAACGCGGGAATTGCGGATCATCTACACTATTTCTTGCAAGTGTTTCTTTAAAACTAAAGTTATTATAATCGCCGTTTGTTGCAATAAAATACGAATAATCAACCAAGTGATAATTATAATAATTTATGGAACTTAATAACGTAAAATAATCATCAGGCCACTTTAAACGAATACCATAACCCAATGAAGTTCCGTTTGCAACAAATACACCTTCTAATGTATTATAATCTGTTCCGGGAACATTATATCCTAATTGCGTGCGTGTTAAACTTACAGATAAGGAGTTCGGTTTTTTACCTCCAAACCAAGGTTCAACAAATCCGATATTAAATGCTTGATATAATCTACCTGTTGTATTAATTCTGAAAGAAAGCTTTTGTCCTTGCCCTGTTGGAACAGGTTTCCATCCATCCTTCTTAAACATTTGCGATGTGCTCCAGTTATTTAAAACAATACCAACGCTGGCTAAAATTCCATATCCTTGTCCACCATAACCGGCTGATAATTCTAGTTGATCGGATGGTTTTTCAACTACTGTATATTCTATATCTACAGTTCCTGATTCAGGATGAGGAATTGGGTTTACAGCAATTTGTTCGGCATCAAATAATCCTAATGCAATAATTTCTCGTTGCGAACGAATTACTAAGGAGCGATTAAATTTTTGTCCCGGTAAGGTTCTTAACTCTCTGCGAATTACGTGCTCACTCGTTTTTGTATTTCCACGAATAATAATTTTATCAATTATTGCTTGAGGACCTTCACTTATTCTAATTTCTATATCAATCGAATCATCTTCAGCCCAAATTTCTACAGGCGTAATTCTAAAAAACAAATAACCATCATCCATATATAATGATGTAATATCCAATTGCGCTAAGTCGAAAGAAATACGCTGATTTAATAATGTTTGATTATACACATCCCCTTTATCAATATTTAAAATGGAATCTAATTTTGTGGATGCATATTTTGTATTTCCCTTCCAAATAATATTTCTAAAATAATATTGATTGCCCTCATCAACTGTATAAGCAAGCGAAAGCGTTTTTGACGAAGATTTATAAACAGAATCTAATGTAATTTGTGCATCGCGATAGCCTAAAGTATTATAATAGGTAATAACATTTTGCTGATCTGCTTTTGCTTTTGTTGCATCGTATTTTGATGAATTAAATATTCTAATCTGTGCGCGTTCAGAAACAAAATTGATAACATTTTCGGCACTGATTGATGATAAAATATTTACAATACCTTTTGGCGAAAAATCTTCCTTTGAAATCGGGTCTTCCGGATTATTGTAAAACACATCTACTTGCGTGCGCATGCGTGTGTCTTTCATTTGTTTTAAAATTTTTCTGTCTTCAATTTCGTGGTTGCCGGCAATTGTTATTTTATCTATTTTTACTTTAGCACCTTTATCAATATCAATATATACTATAACACTGTTATATTTGCCTGTGTCAGGTTTTGCATACACATCTACCGTTGCGTTTAAATATCCTTTTTCATAATAATAATCAAGCACAGTATTTTCTATCCCTACTTTTGTAAATTCAGCATAGGGTGTAACGCCACCGATAATATCTAATTTTTCGGTTAAATCTTCTCTGTCAGATTTTTTAATTCCGTCGGGTGAGTACGAACTGATTTTAGGTAATTCAGTTAAAATAATTTTAAGAAAAATCTGATCTCCTAAAATTTTATCTACAACAATTTCCACTTGCGAAAACAAACGCATTTTCCATAAACTTTTAATGGCAATGCTAAAATCTTCGCCGGGAACAGAAATGGGAGTTCCTGCAGATAATCCGCAGCGCACTACTAAACTATTTTGGTCAATATTATTCGACACCAAACCTTCAATTATCGGCGTTGCCGCAATAGTATATTTTTTAGGATTTGAATAATCAATAATATTGGAATCCAATCCAAAATTTTGGCTCTGTGCTGTTAGTGAAAAAAATGTAATCCATCCACACAATAAAAATAATCGCGCTGTAAGTTTTTTCATAATTGTATTTGATCGGTTGTTTTTC
>JBBRGZ010000344.1:0-2144 GCA_038223395.1 Chitinophagales bacterium | reverse complement strand
GGGAGAATAATCAAATTCTTGAAATGTTTCAAGAATTAATCCCTGTTGTAATAATGCATTTATACTTTCGTGCAAACTGTGGTTCCAACTTACAGACGCAAGGGCAATATCTGCTTCCTTATCGGCATAAGTGGATTTTTCAACTTCTATAATATCAATATCCTTAAAATAAGAATATTCAATTTTTGATACATCATTATCATACATCCAATACACAGGATGAAATTCGACAAACACAAATATGCCGCCTGGTTTTAAACAATCATGTATAATTTTTGCCCATTTTTCTAAATCGGGTAACCAACCAATTGTTCCGTAACTTGTAAATACAATATCAAATTGTTTTTGAATATAATTTGCAGTATCATATACATTACAACAAATAAAATCAGCGGCAATTTTGGCCTGCTTTTTTAGAATATTAGCCTTTTCAATTGCTGCATCACTTAAATCTATTCCTGTTACTTCAGCACCCATTCTTGCAAAGCTTAACGTATCCATTCCGAAGTGACATTGCAAATGCAGCAAACTTTTTCCGCTTACGTCACCCGCCAAATCGAGTTCAATTTGGTTTAAGGTAGATTTTCCTTCAAGAAATGCTTTTACACCATAAAAATCACTGTCGAAGTGTACATCAGTTCTTTTATTCCAAAGTTTTTTGTTGATTTCGAGATAGTCTTGTGCTTCCATATTATAAAGGTAGAGCATAATTTCAAATTGTGAGGTTTCATGAATTTAAGAGGTAAAAAAATTTTATAAGCAATGGAATTCCAGGAAAAAAGTAATTTTAAAATTTTATTTTTAGAATATTTTTATCTTTATAAAAAAAACATGAAAAAATCTACCCTAATCCTAAGCTACATTGTATTCGGAATAATGCAAATTCAAGCACAAACTATTGTTAATATTTCTTCTGATAACCAAACTTATCAAGTGTTAGACCTAACTGCAAACGAAAAGATTACTTGGGGTGGATATTCCGAAATCGGCCTGCCTGCAAAAAGTGATAAAGACGGGAAATTAAATACCAAAGCTATTTTAATTGCTGTGGGAAATAATAATGCATACGATGGCAAAACCTATGCAGCAAAAGTATGCGATAATAGCACCGATGGTGGATTTGATGATTGGTATTTACCTGCCAAAGATGAAGCAGCTTTAATTTATTTAAATATTGATAAATTTTCTTGGGGAAGTTTAACATTATGGACCTCTACCGAAGCATCCGGCACTCAGGCAGTTTCTTTATATACTTATAATGGCACTTGGTATAATGTATCAAATGTTGATTCTTACAACATGGTTTGCATGCGTAAAGTAGAATAATAAACCATACGCTTTAAACTTTGCGGTGAGTTAAAAACATCACCGCAAAGTTTTTATTTTTTATATCACTCTTTTATAAAAGATGCACTTATTTCAACCGAATTACTGCCCAGTTTTATAAAATAAATTCCGGGAATAAAATTGTGTGTATCACACACAAAAGTATCGCTGTGCAAATTTTCTTCAGAGATAATAATTTTAACTTGCAGGTCAAATATTTTTATTGAGGTTATACGTTTTTCGCCAAATGTAATTTGTATTTTATCATTTGCCGGATTGGGACTTATTATCAGATTATCAAGCTTTGTAGTTTCATTTACTGCAACCAATTCATTTAATCTGTAGCGAGTAAAAAACCACCAGATTTCTTTACATGCGTTGATGTCGAGATTTGTAACACCTAAAAAAGTAAGCGCTGTTCCCGGCCATGTATGTCCGCCGTCAATTATTTTAAATAATTCAACATTTACATTATTATTGCAACCGCCGTAAACATAATGTTCTGCCGTGCAGCCATCAGTTGTAACGATATCAGGAATTTCAGTAAAAGTTGCAGAGGTATTACATCCATTAAAATCCACCCAATAATTTATTACATCTTCAACAGGCAAAAAATCGGCGCTACCATCATAAGGCACTGTTTCATCAGCAGTACCATGAATCATCATTACAGGAGTTGGATGTTGTGCATCGCAAGAGGGTGCGCGTGAAACATCCATTGTGCCGGCAACATCTGCAATCGCGGCAATTTTATCACTCAATTCGCAAGCCAAAGTCTGACTCATAAAACCACCATTACTCATGCCTGTACTATAAAT
>JBBRGZ010000343.1:0-2151 GCA_038223395.1 Chitinophagales bacterium | reverse complement strand
GTCCACATTTATTGTCACTATTCCCTTCGAAATTGCCTCAGAATCTGATGTTGAAAAGGAAGATATTGTTATGGATATTTCAACATCATTGCCCGGAAATTATAGAATCCTATTGGTGGAAGACAATCAGTTTAATCAGATGGTAGCAATTGATAGCATTGAAAGTATGTTTGCTGAGGTAACAATTGAAGTTGCAGAAAATGGACAAATTGCAGTAGATAAAATAAACAGCACACAATTTGATGTTGTTTTAATGGATGTGCAAATGCCGGTAATGGATGGATATGAAGCGGCAAAAACAATTCGTAATCTGAAAGATAAAAATAAAAGTAAAATACCTATTATTGCCATGACGGCAAGCGTAATAAAAAGTGAAGTTGATAAATGTTTCGCAAGTGGAATGGATGATTTTATTGCAAAACCTTTTGAACCGGACGATTTGCGTCAAAAAATTATAAAATATGCTCAAAATACAAATACTCTTAATTAATATACAATTATTTGTAGATCCTCCTTCATGGAAAACTTGGTGGATTTATACCCTTACTGTAATTGCAATTGCTGCAATTATTTATTATATCATTCGTAAAAGAATTAGTGCCGCAGCTGTTGACCAAAGATTATTACGCGATAGAGTACGCGAAAAAACCAAAGAGCTCGAAGCACAGAAAGAACGCGCAGAATATTCGGAACGCGTAAAAGAGCAATTTCTTGCAAATATGAGCCACGAAATTCGCACTCCTATGAACGCAATTTTAGGTGTTACAAGATTATTACTCGAAAAAGAACCACGCCAAGATCAATTAAAATATCTAAATGCAATTAAACACGCTTCCGATAATTTATTGGTAATAATAAACGACATTCTAGACCTTTCAAAAATTGAAGCAGGAAAAATAAATTTTGAACGCATTGCATTTAATTTAAGAGATGAAATTGTTTCTGTAATTGATACAATGAAGGTTAATTCCGATGAAAAACATTTGCAATTAAATTATGTAGTTGACGAAAAAATACCAAATAGTATTTCAGGCGATCCTTACAGATTAAGTCAGATATTAATAAATTTGGTTGGCAACGCAATTAAATTTACTGAAAATGGCAGCGTTACAATTCGCGTTACACAAAAGGCGGATGAAAATAAAACGGTATTATTATTATTCGAAATAGAAGATACAGGAATAGGAATTGCTAAAGAGAAACTTGATTACATTTTCGATATGTTTACCCAGGAAACCAGCAGCACCACACGTAAATTCGGTGGTTCGGGTTTAGGATTAGCAATTTGTAAAAAATTAGTAGAGTTGCAAGGCGGTACCATCCACGTTGAAAGTGAACCCGGAAAAGGCTCAGTGTTTAGTTTTAAATTGCGTTATCAAAAGTCATCAGAAACAGCAATTTCCGATACACCTGAAAAGGACAATACGCAGGTAAGAAAGAGTCTGAAAGATATTAAAATTTTGTTGGCTGAGGATAATGAATTTAATCAAATGGTTGCTATCGATACTTTAGAAAGTGCCATTGAAGGTGTTACTGTCGACCTTGCAAAAAACGGAAAAGAAGCACTGGAGATGATTCAAAAAAATAACTATGATATTGTTTTAATGGATATACAAATGCCCGAAATGGATGGTCATGAAGCAACCAAATTAATTAGAAGTAGTCACGATAATAAAATAAATGCCATTCCTATTATTGCAATGACAGCATCTGTAATAAAAGCGGAAGTAGATAAATGTTTTGAAAGTGGAATGAACGCATTTGTTGGGAAACCATTTTCGGTGGAGGAATTATTAGATAAAATTGCAAAAGTTATCAATCAAAAATAAAAATTACATAATGGAAAATTATAAACGCATCAACTTAGAATTCCTTGAAAATTTCACAAAAGGCGACAAAGGAAAAATGACTCGGTATATCAATATGTTTTTACAATTAGCGCCCCTAAGTATTCAAACAATGAAGGCGCAATGGGGCACTCAAGATTGGATTAATCTGCGCACTACTGCCCATTCGCTAAAACCCCAGCTTGCGTATATGGGCATAGATTCTATCAAAGAACATATTCTCCGCATTGAGGAATATGCAGGCGAAGGCAAAAACCCACAACAAATAGAAATGTTGATAGCCGTTGTGGAAGAAGGATGTAAC
>JBBRGZ010000342.1:0-2184 GCA_038223395.1 Chitinophagales bacterium | reverse complement strand
CCTGCCACACTCGGGGCATGTTTTGTTTTCCATTGATAAACAATTTAGTTTTAAGGTTAAACATTTGTTTTTAAGGTTGCTATTTGGATAATGCATAACAAATATAGCAAAACAATTAAAATACCAAGCAATGTGAAGAATTATATATCAACATAGTATAACATGCGTTTTTATAATAGGGTTAATAGCATAAGAAGCGCATTTGTATGATAAATGCTAAATTCATTCTAACCCAACAGCAGCTATTCTCTAAATGATTTAATTCGCTTACAAGCGGCTATATGCGCATTTAATCGGTTATAATTTGCACACAATATTTTCCACTCACATCTTTGCGGTGTTGGTTGTTAAAAGGCAACCACTTCCTGATAAGGGAATAATTAATTGTTAAACAATAAAATTTAATCACATGAACAATTTGAAAAACAAAGTGCAATTAATTGGTAATTTAGGAATGGATCCTGAAGTGAAAACGGTTAACGGAAATTCGAAATTAGCAAAATTCAGTATTGCCACAAATGAATCTTACAAAAACACAAAAGGCGAGAAGGTTACCGAAACGCAGTGGCACAATTTGGTTGCCTGGGGAAAGACGGCAGACTTCGTAGAAAAGTATCTTGTAAAAGGTATTGAGATTGTTGTTGACGGAAAATTAATTAATCGCAACTATACCGATAAAAATGATATCAAAAGATATATCACAGAGGTGCAGGTAAACGATGTATTAATTGTATCGCACAAAAAATAAATTTGGTTTAACCCGATTTAATTAATAGTCATATTAAAATCAACTAACCTATTGATTTAGTTTGAGATTATACAGGTTATATTGAAGATAGTCGGTATTGTGGAGGATGTCCCTGGTTTTTTATTAAAGCTCTGCTATCCCCAAAATATGCCTTACAAAAATTAAAATTAACCCCCCGCTACTTGCAGGTGTTTCAAGTGCCGAGAGAACTGTGCAGAGGAATGCGAAGCGCCGCAGGTAGCTTTTTAATTTAATCCGACTTATTCAATAGTTATTAAAACCATAATCGGGTTAAACTATTTGAGATGAATAATTATCTGTCAAAATCACAAGAATAAAATATCGGCTTCGGCCAAAATTGCTAAGCGTTGAATGGGTATGCCGATCGGACAAAAATCGGATAGTTTACTTAACGGTACCCAAGGAGGACGCAGGAATTAGTGTTGTTCTTTCCTGCGTTCCTCCATTTTTTATTCGGTGAATAAAAAATGGAGGTGAGTAGGATATTAATACATTATTGCTGTTGAGAATCCATCATTTGTTGCATATACATTTTTGCATCGTCGTATGTAATTGTTGATTTTGTTTTCAACTGGTCATCACACAAATCAATATCTGCTGGCGTGCCTTTTAACGCACTTTGAACAAGGTCAATCAATAAGAATTTGAATCCACCAATAGTTTCGGGGTCGTTTTCAATACCATCTTGGGTAACAAAACGCACGTGCATGCCACTATCGTTTGTAACCTGAACGCTGTAACCTTGTCCGGTAAAATATTTGTAACCAACAAGAAATTCGCCCACGCTTTTAGCGGTTTCTTCTGTAACCGGCGTTTTGTAATACAACTCGTCGCCATTAAAATCAAGTTTTGTCCCGAAAGACGTGCAGCCACTTAAAACAAGGGCAAAAAGGGCAATTAGGGTAAAGTTTTTCATAATGTTAGTTTTTGTAAATATAGGAATTACTTCAAATTCTCACAATTGGGGGTTAAAAAAGGCTAAATGGTAAGCTGTTTGGTAAAGAATGGGTTGTTATGTATAAATTTGCCGGAAACCTTTATCCTTATTGAAGAAGTTTTTGAAATCAGCATTTTTTATTTCTGCAGGAGGAGTTTTACCACTTTTATCTAGTGTTGTTTTATTGATTCCTTATACACAAAATTTAAATACTTCAGATTACGGTGCTTTGGCTATTTATATTTCCTTTAGCATGTTGATGCAAATTATTATGAATTATGGCATCGATACCTATTTGTCTGTTCATTATTTTGACCATCACCACGATGCTGAATCTTTAAAAATATTTCTCAGGAAGATAACAGGTATGTTATTAATTATTGGAGCAATAATAATTTCTGTATTTTCCATTTTTGGATATTTTCTTTTTAATTGGGTCTTTGAAGGAAGTGCAATTCAATTTTTTCCTTACGGAATT
>JBBRGZ010000341.1:0-2212 GCA_038223395.1 Chitinophagales bacterium | reverse complement strand
ATTACAAATTATACCCACATGCCGAATTAAGAACAGACGGAGAATTTGTCGGATTACCCGAAGGTCAAATGGGGAACAGCGAGGTTGGCCATTTAAACTTAGGCGCAGGTAGAATTGTGTATCAGGAATTGCAACGCATTTCAAAAGCAATTCAAGATGGTGAATTAGCAAATAATAAAGTACTGATAAACGCATTACAATATGCACATAATAATAAAACACAAATTCATTTGATGGGTTTAGTGAGTGATGGTGGTGTGCATTCGCATATTAATCATTTATTGGGCTTTTGCGATATATTAAAAGAAAAGCAAGTGGATATGAATAAGGTATTTATTCATGCATTTACTGATGGAAGAGATTGCGACCCAAAAAGTGGGGCAGGATTTATTAAAACTTTGCAAACGCATTTAATACAAAGCGGTGGTAAAATTGCAACCGTTTGCGGAAGATATTTTGCAATGGATAGAGACAAACGTTGGGAACGCATAAAGTTAGCGTATGATTTAATGGTGCATGGAAAAGGTGCTCAAACTAAAAATCCGGTTGAAAGCTTGGAATTAAATTATAAAGCAGATGTAACGGATGAATTTATTAAACCAATTGTTTGTGTTGATGAAAATAATAATCCATTAACTACAATTAACAATGGGGATGTTGTTATATCATTTAATTTCAGAACCGACCGCTGTCGGCAAATTACAACCGTATTAACGCAACAAGATTTTCCTGATTACGATATGCAGAAAATGGAATTAAAATATATTACAATGACGATGTATGATCACGCATGGGAAAATGTGGATGTATTTTTTCTAAAAAACGATATATCAAAAACAATTGGAGAGGTTATAGAAGATAATAAAGGAAAACAAATCCGTATTGCAGAAACAGAAAAATATCCGCATGTAACTTTTTTCTTTAGTGGAGGAAGAGAAAAAGAATTTGAAGGTGAAAGCAGAATAATGATTCCATCACCAAAAGTTGCTACTTACGATTTGCAACCTGAAATGAGTGCATTTTTAGTAAAGGATGCCATTGTAGATGCTATAAATAAAAAGGAAGCAGATTTTATTTGTTTAAATTTTGCCAATGTAGATATGGTTGGGCATACCGGCATTTTTTCAGCAGCAATAAAAGCTTGCGAAGCGGTTGACACCTGTGTTGGAGAGGTAATAGAAGCGGCATTAAAAAATGATTATGCAATTATTCTAACAGCAGATCATGGCAATTCCGACAATGAAATTAATGCGGATGGTTCGCCTAATACACAACATTCTACAAATCCGGTTCCGGTTTTTTTTATAGATAAAGACTCAAAATTTACAATCATAAAAAATGGAAAATTAGGGGATATTGCTCCAACTTTACTTGCTATAATGGGTTTACAAATTCCAAACGAAATGACCGGCGAAATTTTAGTAGCTTAACATTTTTTATTTAATAATAAATTGCTTATTTTTAAAATTATGAATCTACAAGACAAATACAAAGACGCTCTTGAATTGGGCGAAAAGTTACAAATCAAAGGTGGTTATGTAACTGAAGAAAACGGCAAACTCAAAATGGGTGGAACTGCACAATATCAACTTGAAAAAGATATGTTGTGGAATGAACTCAAAAAAGCCGGTGGCGATAATCCTTCCGATCTTCAAGCAGATATTGAAGTTGCCGATAATTCTATTTATGGAGTTTACACTGTTCAATCAGGAGATACGCTTAGCAAAATTGCAAAAAGTACCTATGGTGATGCCAACAGTTATATGAAAATTTTCGACGCAAATAAAGACAAGCTCGACAATCCGAATATGATTAAGATTGGACAGCAGTTAGTGATTCCTAATTAAGGATGTGGGATGTGGGATGTGGGACATAGGACTTGGGACATGGGACAAAGGACATAGGATTTTATTGCGGTTGGAATGAAAATTTAAGTGCTTTTTATACTATGAATTAACGATGGAAAAGCGTAAGAAATAGATTTGTCCAAAACAAAACTCATTTCTCATTTCTCATTAACCACTAAACGTGTAAAACACTCGAAGTTGGTTTCGGAGGATAATGTTATTTGCTTAACAAAATAAAATCGTTTGCAACTAAACTTGCAAATCACTCAACGTTCTCCCACAGAGTTACAGAAGGAACTCTGTGGTTTCGAAGGATAATGTTATTCGATTAATCTGCTGATGCATAATATCTATTCCATCTCTGA
>JBBRGZ010000340.1:0-2214 GCA_038223395.1 Chitinophagales bacterium | reverse complement strand
GGCAAGTATTATAGCGGCAAGCAATATGATGCTTATGTATTTTATTATATTTTTCATTTATACTTCGTAACCTTGTATTTACTAAAGAATTTGTGTGACTTTTAATTTCACTCTTCTGTTTAATTGTCTTCCATCAGGATTATCTTTTCCGTTTAATTTTTTTATTAGGTGAATCAGGCATTGTTTTGCCATATCCTTTTGCTTGCATTCTATCACTACTTATGCCACTTGCAAAAAAGCTTGCCACCACATTTTGAGCACGTTCTTCAGAAAGTTTCAGGTTGTAAGTATCATACGCTGTACAACCAGTATAGCTCACTATTTCAACTTGGGATTGCTTTTTAAATGCATTGTTAAATTCTTTTTCGAAATCTCCCTTGGTGCTTTGTGCATTCAGAATTGTTATATTTAAGAATAAGGCAATTAAGAAGTTAATTTTTTTCATTTTAGTAGATTCTTTAAATATTTTGATACAAAGATGATGCACTTAAAAGAGGATGGTATTGTATAAATGTTAGAAAGAGTTACATTATTCACATGTTTTAAGAAAATAATGATGAAATATAAAAACGCTCGAAATTTTCAAAGATTACTTGTGGAATTATGTTAGTTTTATCGATCTGTTGAATTGAAATTTAGGCTGTTAAAAATTTGTAAACAATAGGAAGGATCTGACTGTGATGCAACTGCAATCATTAGTAGCAGCGCAATGACTATAGCTCCTCTCATATGTAGAATAACATTATATAATTTCTCAGACTTCGCTTTAAATAAAGGAATTCTGTTTGTTTTTCCATAACGTTTTTGTTTTGTGTAAAGTTATTTCGTGACGAGACAATAAAATAGAAAACCCCTCGTGGATGAGAGGTTTTAATTTCTAGACTAGGTAGATTGCTAGCTATTGATTTTAAAATGCAATTTATTTATATTCCTGCCCTTGAGCAAGTATATTAGTGCTGGTTAGGCAGGATATATGCGGGTATCATTTTTTAGAAACAATAAAATACATAAGCCTTATTGCTAATTTTTTATCAGTTTCCCCGTCATTGTTCGTTTTGGAGTACTTAATTTAACAAAATAAATACCTTTAGATAGAAAACTGATATCAAGATTATTGATACCGCTCAGTAACTGATTTTGCATTACACACTCGCCAAGACTATTATACACTTGCATTTGTACATTTTCTTGGTCAGCATATTCAATGATTATCCTGTCTGTAGAAGGGTTAGGATATATTTGGAAATTTAATTTATCTAAAATGTTGTTAATTCCTGTTGTGCTATTTTTTACACATCTTACTGAAGCTCCAACATTTTTTTGAGTGTAGCCTAGTTGTACTTGAGCATTGGTGAAATTAAGAGTTCGAACCCAAGCATTAAGTGAATCAAATTCTTGTGCTGACCAAAAGAAGCCACTGCTTCGTAAACAGCTGAATACTGATCCGCTGCTGTATCGATCACCACCAGGCAATGCGCTAAATCCACTGCTATTTGTAGCTCCAGCATTTACCATATTCCATAATGTAACGGTGTCTTTTAATTTCCCTCCTACATCAGTTCCGTAAAAAATAGAAGTTGTAGTTGTAGTATCAACAGTAATGTCAAGAAATGTTTCTAAAATATTCCAATCATGTTCTGTTGAAACGTGCCAACCACTTGGGCATACATTTTTGCCTCCATTTGCTGTTGAGTTTAATGAATACCAGTTGTATAAAGCCCCATACATATATTTATAGGTTGCTTCATCGTGTCCCCAATAGGAATAAGCGCCAGTGGTATTGAATTCCCACAACGAATCATTATACAATGGATATAAAATGTTTGTACCATCGTTGAATTTACTAACCATTAAATTTTCTTTCATCCAAGTTTGAGTTCCAATGTCTATTGTATTATATATATTGCCATCAATGTCTGTGATCGTTTGCGCTTTACTTTGTATTGCAAAAAATAAAGCCACTGCCAAAAATAAGTGTTTGAGTTTCATAGTAGTTTTCCTGTTAAATATAGAGTTATGAATGAAATACTAGTTTGTATATAAACTAGATGTTTTTTTAAGAAAATGGTTGCATTCTAATTTTAAATTAAAGGACGCATTAGTGATCAGTGTTTGACCTGAGAAATTTGGAAGTGTTTTTAAAAGAAGAGAGACAAGCTGAAAAGCTTGTCTCTCTAAGTACCCCCTTTCAGACCAAATATGAACGACATCCTT
>JBBRGZ010000339.1:0-2219 GCA_038223395.1 Chitinophagales bacterium | reverse complement strand
TTGAACTTTAATTTTGCGTTAAAGTAAACAGAAAAAGTATTAAAAATACCAACCCAAATCATAAAATGGTTAAGGTAATTAAAGACCCAAAACAACAAAATTATCTTAAGTGGGCAACAATGCACCTCTCTTAATTGGTATAATAAATTTCTAAGGCGGGAATGTTACTGCCCGATTTTTTGTTTGTTGAATCAAATTTTTTGTAATTTAACCTCAAATAACGTTTAAAATGCACGTTTAGAATAAGACTTATATAAAATGAACAAAAAATTCCTTAGAAATATCCTTTTGGTATTGCTATTATCGGCAACCCATTTTGCGTATACACAAGTTGATACGATAAAGAAAAACGATTCAATAAACGCTGCACTGCTTAAAGACTACAACAAGAAACTCGCTGAAATTGAGGCCCAGCGTATTAACGACTCCATTAAAAAAGCTGACCTCGAATTACAACTCAATTCTCTAAAAACCACCGATAACCTTAAAAAGGAAGAACTTCAAAGCGAACTCAAGAAGCTACAAGATCAAGAGTCAGTTCGCATTGCTCTAAAAAAAGCGCAGATTGACTCTTTAAGATTAACTGCAAAAGCCTATCCTGTATATGGATTTTTTAAAGATACATTATTTATTATATATAGTAAACAGGGAAGCTTTTCTGCCGCAGAAAGGGCAAAGGCTATTACTAAACGCATAGAAATTCTGGCGGACGACTTTAAATTTAATGTAGATTCAATTAAAGTTTTTCCATCTGAAACAACTACAGATCTTATTTATGGAGAAACAATAATTATGAGTGTTTCAGAAACCGATGCGCTTTGGAATAATTCCTCAACACTACTCCTTGCAAATATCTATAAACAAAAAATTGGAAACGCAATTCATACTTATAAATCCGAAACCAGCCTCACCACTTTGGCGAAAGAAATTGGTTTAGCGCTATTGGTTTTAATTATTTTAATCAGCCTTATTTATTATCTAATTAAATTTTTTAAATGGGTTGCATCTAAAATAATAAATCAGCGTGGCAAAAATATAAATGGCATCAAAATTAGAAACTACACACTTTTCGATGCCAAAAGTCAAGTAAAAGCATTACTAAATATCAATACAATTATAAAATGGATATTTATTTTATTGTCTATTTATATTGCTTTGCCAATTCTATTCGGAATTTTCCCTTGGACGAAAAATTTTGCTAATACGCTATACGGATATATTCTTAATCCTGTAAAAAATATAGCAGTGGGTTTTTGGAATTATCTGCCAAATCTCATCACTATAATTGTAATCGTATTTGTTTTTAGATACGTTTTAAAGGGTATTTTATTTCTTAAAAATGAGATTGCCAAATGCGCATTAACTATCCCTGGTTTTTATGCTGATTGGGCAAATCCAACTTACCAAATAATTAAAGTTATCGTTTTCGCTTTCATGATAATTGTCATTTTCCCTTACCTTCCTGGAAGCGAATCACCTGTGTTTCAAGGTGTTTCCGTGTTTTTGGGTGTGTTATTTACCTTTGGCTCTTCGGGTTCGCTATCTAATATCATTGCAGGTTTAGTGTTAACTTATATGCGTCTATTTGTAAAAGGAGATAGAGTTAAAATTGGCGATGTTGTTGGTGATGTAATTGAAAAATCTATGCTCGTAACACGCATTCGCACAATTAAAAATGAAATTATTTCTATTCCAAATTCTACTGTAATGAATAGTCACACAATTAATTATAGCAGCGATTGCGAAATTAATGGTTTGATATTACATACTACAGTTACAATTGGTTATGATGTTCCGTGGCAAAAAATGCATCAGGCACTAATTGATGCTGCCGGAAGAACAGAATTTATTATAAAAGACCCTAAACCCTTTGTTTTACAAACAGGGCTTGATGATTTTTATGTACAATATCAAATTAACGGATATACAAAAGAAGCAAACAAACAAGCAACCATTTATTCGCAATTGCATGCAAATATTCAAGATTGTTGTAATGAAGTAGGTATTGAAATAATGTCCCCACATTATCGTTCTGCACGCGATGGAAATAATACTACAATTCCTGAAAATTATTTACCTAAAGATTATGATAAAAAATAACCTAAATTATTAATGATATTAAATATTTTTCAATTAAAATTATATAATAACAAGTGGAAGACTTAAAAGACTTAGCCTTAAAAACGGAGAACAGCAGAATTCAGCATATCCTTGATTAT
>JBBRGZ010000338.1:0-2298 GCA_038223395.1 Chitinophagales bacterium | reverse complement strand
AATCCACATACTAACTGTGCTATCTTAGTCCTCCATTAAAAGTATGAAAGTATGAAAACTGTAATTCCATGTTTGTTAGTTTGTTTCTTTATGATGCAAGCTTGCACAAAAGAGGTGTTACCCGACACAAAAAAAATCACTTATCGAGTTAACGGAGAGTTGTTTGACGTAACTTTCCAAAAAGCAGATGGAACAAATGAAACTGTTTACAACCAAACAGGTTCCTGGAAACAGGATGTGTTTGCTCCAATTGGTGAGCCACTTTATTTGATGGCCCGCGGCAGCGACGATTTAGTAATCAGAATTGTTGTTTCGCATGAAGGCGATACTGTTCGCAAAGCTAAAGATGCCGGAGGTTCACTTGTATTTATCGATATGCTTTTGAACTAAATTCTTAACTCTATATTTAAAATGTGAGGCTGTCTTAAACAAAGGCAGCCTCATTTTTTTGCCTATTTTTTTATAAAAAAAATATTATTTAAAGTAGTTCAATTCTCCGTCTCCACTATATTTATCTTTCAATAACTTTCTCCATTCTGATCAAACTTGTTGTCTCATTCTCTTTCGAGACAAAAGCAATATACTATCAAGCCAGATAATAAGAAAAGCCAAATCAAGATTCAGTTTATAACTGTAATCAGAAGTTAGGTTGAGTTGCCATTTTCTGATTAATAACCTGAATTGAAAATATGCACGACAAAAATAATTTTCTATACTTTATGGAATATTGAATTACTCTTCATCACACAACATATTAATAATTAAACAAAAAAAAATTCTATGAAGAAAATACTTATTTTTTCCGCCGCATCTATTTTATTACTCACCGGAATTATAGTTGCAGGCAATAAAAATCCCAAACAAATATCCTTTACCGGACTATCATCTATTTATGGTGTAATAACAGATTCTACATTTCAAACACCGCTAAACAAAGTAGATATTGAAATAACTACAGAAAAAGGAATTGCTCAAACTACTTCCGATGCACTTGGCACTTATCAATTTGAAAAACTTGAAGCCGGAAAATATCATATAACAATCACAAAAAAGGGGTATATCAATTTTGAAAAAGATATTACACTTTTAGAAAAACAACAATTCGAATTAAATATTACGCTCGAAACTCAGCTGGAAATAACAGTTCTTGATGAAGAAAATATCCCAGAGTCAAAATCAGTAAAGTATAAAAAATCTGATGGAATGGCATATAATGCTGTCGACAAGTCTACAGGTTACTCTGCATCGCCAAATGCAATTTATGATGGCGATTATAGCGAAAATTATAATACAGAATCGTATAATACAATTCAAGAAAATATATTTAAAAAGGTAATCGGCAATCCCTTATCCACTTTTTCTATTGATGTAGATAATGCTTCATACTCAAATATGCGCAGGTATATTAATATGGGACAAACGCCTCCAAAAGATGCAGTGCGCATAGAAGAAATGGTAAATTATTTTGACTACACATATGCGCAACCAAAAGGTGATGATCCTTTTTCTATAAATTACGAAATGAGCGAATGCCCTTGGAATTCCGATTCAAAATTAATTATGGTTGGATTGCAGGGAAAAGATATTGATTACAAAGAAGCGAATCCTTCCAATCTTGTTTTTTTAATTGATGTAAGCGGAAGCATGCAAAGTGAAAATAAATTACCCCTTGTAAAAAAATCATTAATCGCATTAGTTGATAATTTGAATGCGCACGATAAAGTTGCACTTGTTGTATATGCCGGAGCTGCAGGCGAAGTTTTGCCATCCACAAATTGCACTAATAAACAAATAATAAAAGATGCAATAAATAATTTAGAAGCGGGTGGTTCAACAGCCGGTGGTGCAGGAATAAAATTAGCATACTCTATTGCTGTTAAAAATTTAATTGAAGATGGAAACAATCGAGTTATCTTATGTTCTGATGGCGATTTTAATGTGGGAACAAGCAGCGATGCAGAAATGACAAGATTAGTAGAAGAAACAAGAAAAACAGGCGTGTTTATTACGCTTTGCGGATTTGGAATGGGAAATTACAAAGACAGCAAAATGGAAGCAATTGCCGACAATGGTAACGGTGCATATTATTATATTGATAATGATAAAGAAGCAAAAAAAGTATTTACTACCGACATGCGCGGAACCTTATTTACAATTGCAAAAGATGTAAAAATTCAAATTGAATTTAATCCTGCAATTGTTGAAGAATATCGTTTAATAGGATACGAAAACAGAGTTTTGCAAACTGAAGATTTCGACAACGATAAAAAAGACGCAGGCGAGCTAGGTGCAGGGCAT
>JBBRGZ010000337.1:0-2305 GCA_038223395.1 Chitinophagales bacterium | reverse complement strand
CCTATTTATTACAAATAATACAAACGCAATTGCCACATTTTCCATCACAACATTTACAGGTCAATTATTGTATTCGGCAGATTGTTCCGGTAATACGCAAATAGATATGCAAGGTTTTTCTTCGGGTGTATATTTAGTTTCTATTTATACAGAAAATGGTGTGGTGGCGAAGGTGGTGATGAAGGAATAAACTAAAATACTATTCTAGCACAATCAGAAACTCTTGCGTTAGAATAGTATTTTTTAATAATCGTATTCCAAAAAAAACATTTTTTAAATATCGAATATCGAACACTGAATATCGAATATCGAAGTGAACAGCCGGTAAGATGTAAGGATTTTATTTGCGGAGCTATTTATTGTTTTTTAATACTAAAGGTTGAATTAAAAATTGAAAAATATAATTTTAAACTAACCCAGATTAATTAAATATCATCACGCTAAGAAAAGGACCGGCATCAGCTGCCAATGCCAAATGC
This sequence comes from Chitinophagales bacterium, assembly GCA_038223395.1. Lineage (GTDB taxonomy): Bacteria > Bacteroidota > Bacteroidia > Chitinophagales > BACL12 > UBA7236. The sequence continues at coordinate 1,826 of JBBRGZ010000337.1, read as the reverse complement.
CTTAAATGAAATTCACCGCCACTAATTAATAGGTGCGTGCAGCGCGGAAGCAAAAGCCAGTCCGCCGAATGATTTTGAATAATAAAATTATTCATTGAAAAATGATAATAAATATAGATTCCACCCATCCAATCCGGACCTCTTTTGCGCTCAGTGAATTTCGTTTTAGGGATTTGTGCATTGGTGAGCGTAGCCTTGATTTTTGGTGATACCTTTTGATCAAGCAAAAGGTATCGAAACAATAAAACGCATCGCTACCATTAAATAAAAACGAAAAATATTTGTACCAACCGTATTCCAAAAATACAAATTTTTAATATCGATTATCAACTTAAAATCATTCGCTTACCCAACTAGCAAAAACCTATCAATTAAGTTGTATTAATGTTCGCCGATTTAAAACATAAATGCCCAACAAAATAAAAAGCATTCCAATTAAATGATAAAAATATAATTTTTCACCATCCAAAAAACCGATAATAATAGCAATTATCGGAATAATATAAGTAACCAAAGAACCAAAGATAGCATCGGTGCGCTGCACCAAAGTATAATATCCAATGGATGCAATTACGGTTCCAAAAAACGAAAGTGCAATTATACTTCCTAAGCTGATATTAAAATCAACTTCGCCGCGATGTTGCAGAAAGCCTGAAGTAGATAAATAGAGCATTGCAGGTATTCCAATAAAACAAAATCCCACGGCACCCAACGCTAAAGGATGTGCAGTTTGTAAATAGTGTTTAACAAGATTAGCGCTTGTAGCATAACTGATGGTAGCAATAAAAATGGGAATTGCATATAATAAATTGCTTTTCCCGCTTTCAGTTTTATCGAATACAACCAAAACAAGTGCGCCAATTAATGCGATAATTAATCCGATTAATTTGTTGCGTTCAAAGCGCATTCCAAAAAACAACATCCCCAATACAAAAGTAAATACAGGCGTTAAAGAATTTAACACGCCGGTTATGCCACTTTCAATATGTGTTTGCGAAAATGTAAAACAAAAAGCAGGCAATCCGCTTCCGAAAAAACCTACCATACAATAATATTTTATTTCAGCTTTTTTTATCTTTTTAAAATAAATAAAGATGAAAGGCAAGGTTGTAATAAAAGAAAATGAAATACGAATTGCAGCAACTTGGTCCCAACTAAAAGTTTTGAGGCCATATTTCATAAAAATAAAAGAAAAGCCCCAGATTGCACTCAGCCCAAATAAAAGTAGCCAGTTTGCGGTTGAATATTTTTGCATGGTTGAGGGTAATTTATATCAGTTGCGGCTTATTGAATTAATACTACAATTTTCAAATTTAATTATCCATTTAATTCCTGCCAGATAAGGTCTTTAAGTTTATCTAAATTTTTTCCTGTGTGCGAAGAAATAAAAATGGGTTCTAATTTTTTGGGCAATTCTTTTCTTAACATTTTTTCCAATTCATCATCAATTAAATCTGACTTCGTAATTGCTAAAATTATTTTTTTTGATAAGAGTTCTTTATTGAATTTTTTTAATTCGCTTACTAAAATTTTGTATGTTGATTTAATATCTTTTTCTTCGCAGCTTATTAAAAACAATAAAGCGGAATTGCGTTCAATATGTTTTAAGAAACGAATTCCTAAACCTTTTCCTTCGCTTGCGCCTTCAATTATTCCCGGAATATCTGCCATAATAAATGAGCGATGATCGCGGTAGGCAACGATACCTAAATTGGGCACTAAGGTAGTAAATGCATAATCGGCAATTTCGGGTTTTGCTGCAGATAATACGGAGAGTAATGTTGATTTTCCGGCGTTTGGAAATCCCACCAAACCAACATCAGCCA
>JBBRGZ010000336.1:0-2316 GCA_038223395.1 Chitinophagales bacterium | reverse complement strand
GGTAAAGAAGAATTATTTGAACAAATTACAGGACAACCCGCTTTTTGAGCCTCGATAATTGGTATTCCAAAGCCTTCAAAGAGAGAAGGATAAACTAAACAAAATGCGTGATTGTAAAGGATATTTAAATCGGTATTTGAAATGTCCGGAACAATGGTGAAATTATTGGATCCCAATTGAGAAAGCAGATATTGCATTTCATTTTTAGCGGAACTGCCTCCACCAGCTATAACTAAGGGGGATTTTAACTTTTTAGCAACTTCAATTACCAAATCAAAATTCTTATATGGAGTTTTTCGGTCACCTACGTATAATATAAATCCACCTGAATCAAAGGATACCAAATGCTCAAGTTGTGATTGACATTTATTTAAAAGTGGTGTATATTCTTTACTTACACCGTTATTAATTACGGATATTTGAGATTCTAAGTATTTCGGATAAAACTTCAATAAATCGTTTTTTGTGCTTTCTGATACACAAATAACTCGTTTTGAAGCATTAATTGCCTTACCTTTTTGATAAGTGTGGATAAATTTTGGCAATCCTGTTCGAAAGTATTCGTATGTAAAATCGTGAACTGTAGTAATATTGATATAGTTCCGATTATTTGTTATTCGATAATAACTCGAATGGAAAATCCCTTTTCCCTCAATTTTATTTGGGTTTAAATATCGTTGAATTGCCGCAGGATATTTTTCTGTAAAATTGTTTAAAAATAAATTGCCAGGTAGTTCTATTTCTTCTCTTAAAATATTGTTGGTTTTATTTTCGATAATGTTCAAATTGAAGTCAGGGTCTTTTAATATTCTTTTTAACAATTCGACCCACATGACAGAGATGCCTCCTGCTTTTTGTAGCGAAAATATGATGTTATCTAAAACTAAGTCCATATCGTGGTTAATATTTTGTTTATTGTTTTAGGAATAATAATGATGCCGATGTATGCACCGCATAAATATGCAAAGGAACTCATAAAATCACCTCTCATAAAATAGAAAAGCCAAAAGGAGAAATAGATGCCAAAAATTTTTCGAAGCGGATCCTGATCAATAATCCAGTAGTCCATTCTTTTTATAAAAAGTGCCAAGGCAATAGCAAATAGAATTATACCAGGAATTCCGAAATTGATATAGCCTTCGCTGATTATTGGGCATGAGATATTGGAAAGCCATAAATTATATTGAGGAATCAGAAAATCGTTTGCAATTAAATGACCTGTTCCAATTGGTTTTCCGGGCCAAATAATCCTTGGAATAAAAAAGAATAATCCCCCAATTAACTGTTCTCCATTAGAAAATCCTTTATGACTAACATATTCAATAGATGCACTTATATTACTCCATGCATCATAATGCAACGTATTGAAATAATTGGTGAAATAATCACTGTTAATTCCTTCAGAAATAAAGCTACCGGCATTTTCTATTCTGTCATAAATGGGTAAGTAGCTATTTGTTATAAGACTGGAAAGTGGAAAAAGAAAGAAAAATAGGATAAAAATAAAAATGAAACTTTTAAAATTGGTTTTATACAGAAAAGTAAAAAAGAAAAAAACTATGGCCATATATAATGGGCCGATTGCATTGCGCCTTTCAGAAATAGGATTTTTTAAAAAAAGTATTATTAATCCTATAATGATAATTATTAAACTTAGTTTTCGATTGTGTGATTTATACAATGCAAAAGCTGCTACCGGTAGCATAAATATACTCTTCTTTAATATCAAACTTGCCAGAACCGATTGATCTTCATCAACATATAACTTTAATATTGAGTTTATAACATTTTTGGCAAAAACAATTGCTATAAATATGCTAATAATTAAGAGGAGGGGCTTCATCCTGTCTGAATATTTTTCAAATTGTTCTGGAGGAATTCTTACAGGTATATAAAAATAAGCTAAAATAATTGTCAAAATAAATAATGAGATTTGTAAATTGGCATAAATCGCAATTTCATAATTATAAGGCAAATTGTTGACCATTCTTGAACCTTCCATATAGTCGGCAATTTGCAATACCGGTGCTACAATAAAAAACAGCAATATAAAGATGGAGATGCTATTCAATGAAATACTAAGATTCTCCTTACTGACATTTCTTCGGATAATTTCAAATGTCAAAACAGTATTAATAATGAAACTTAATCCCAGTGTTACATCTTTTGGGAAAATTTTAAATGCTATAAATAAAAGAAATATTGCTTCGGGTACAATTAAAATAACAGATGCTTTTGGAATAGTAATTTTTGATTTCATCTTATATCACAATACAAATTTTAAACTTGTTTTAGTTACTTGTGCCAATTAGAACT
>JBBRGZ010000335.1:0-2317 GCA_038223395.1 Chitinophagales bacterium | reverse complement strand
GGCCCACCATGAAGAATTAATAGAGGAATTCCATCACCTTCCCCCACAATTTTGTACCATATTTTACCACCTTCAACATTTACGTAACCTTCCTTTTCAATGACTTTTTTACAAGACGAATTTATCAAAAGAGAAAAAATACACAGTAGAGCAATTACTATTTTCATGGTTTTTTATTTTAAAGTTGTTCGTTTGTCATTTCTTTGATTGCACACAACGGTCAAGTATAAGCGCAGTAGCGGGATTTGCAAACGAACCTTTCGGTTTATGATTGAACTTAAATTTATACAATTACTTTTGGTTTAGCACTAACCCCGCTATTGCGTTTATACATTGTTGGCAATAGTGATTCCGTTCGCAGGTTTTTTTTATAGATGTAAATGAAATTCAAACAGAAATCAGCCATTTTCTTGTGATTGGGGTTTGTTATAATAAGAATCATCTAAATTCCCTACCCATTCATTCAAATTTTTATAGTGATGATGATATATCTCCATTATGCTTTTTTCATCTTTATTCATAATATTTTCAATATCGTGCATTTCTTCCCAAATACCTTGATTATAAACACCAATAATTTTAAATGCTATTCGACCTTCGCTCTTATAAACCATAGCACTTGTTAAAAAGGGTAATGATTGGTCTAAATCATTGAAAATTTCCACAGATTTTTTGAATGTTATTCCGGCTGTAGTTTTCATTTGCCCAGTTTTAAAATCTAATCGGTCAAATATAACAGGAACAATGGGTCCCTTAGATTTTTCTGTAAATATCTTCTTTACCGTAACTGGGATTCTGTAAACTTTTTGATTATCAAATTTATCAATATCGCTGATAGGTGGTATTAATCTGAAGTCCATAAGTGCTAATTTATAATATATTCAAAAGAGTAAAACTAAATTTTAAAAGCTCTGAAAAAATTTCGGTTAAGTGTATTTTTCTTAATTATTGCCAAACGCCTGTTAGCGGCTGCCATATTTTCTGTTTGTAAACAGGTTATTTCTATTTGCATAAGTCTTGCATTTTGCGATTACATTTTTCTCTTAAATTTTCTCCAAAGATATTCTTGCTTGTTGGGTCTTCAAGGTCTTTTAAATACTTGTTGAATTCGTCAACCAATGCTTTATGGAAAAGTCTTCTATTAATAATAAGTCCCTTTTCGGGATTACTGTTGTCGATGAGGGTAACCATTTTACTTTCCCGAATATTTATCAAAGAATTTGTCTTGCTTTCTGCTTGATGCAAAAGTCCGCAGCGGATTTCTTTGTAAAAAGTAAAGATTACTTTTTCGTCTGTTTTAAAGTCAGGAAAGAATGAACTGTGCTTGAAAAAGTCCCTAAAAACAAACTTGTTTTCTTTGTCTTTATATGTCTTGTTCTTATTTCTATTTGAATATTTTTCGTCAGAGTTGTAAAGTCCCAAATAAAATTGGTTCAAGGTTTCAATTAGTAAGCTGTCAATGGACATAATTAAAAATCCGCAATTGTATTTTACAACTTTGTCAGTACTGTTTATTAATTGCTCAATTGGGATAAGGTAACGGCTTTCAAATCTTGTTCTAATGATTTCAATTCCTTTTACCCAACTGTCGGAGTTGATGTCTGCTAAATCTGATGTCCAGTCTGTAGTGGAATGTTTTTCTGAAATCTTTTTAGTCATTGAATATTTTTAATTTGGTTGTCTACTATTAGGGTCGCAATGGCTCCTATTATAGTTCAAATATAAGTGCTGTATCGGGATTAACACACGAACCTTTCGGTTTATAACCGACCTTAAATTTATAAAATTTTGTTTAAGCACTTACCCGCTATTGCGTTTATACATCTTTGTTCGCAAAAGTGATTATATTTTTTCATTATTATTTTCAATTCGCTCTATACGATTTTTTTTCAAAATTATATATTCTCTTATTGCTTTGTCGAATTCTATGCTATCGCGAATTATGCTCGTTGTTATCTTATTAAATTCGGTATTTGTGAAATAGTTTATTTCCAAATCAAGACCAAATTTTTCATAATCATTTCTAATTACTTTATGAGTGATATCATATCCTATTACAATAGTTTTGGCAGAATCTTCATAAAAATTATAATATTGTCTATATAACCCATAATTTCTGAGACTTTTCCTTTCTACAGGATTTACTAAATCACTACTATCATATTCATAATAAATTTTTTTATTTTTAGCAAAATTTGAGATTGTTGAAGGTATATTATTTATACTTTGATATTTTGAATTATATATTTTTATTACTCCGTCAACTATCATTTGCAACTTCTGTCGAATTTCATCTCTTTTATTAGAATTCAAATCA
>JBBRGZ010000334.1:0-2357 GCA_038223395.1 Chitinophagales bacterium | reverse complement strand
AGTAGGGATTGTTCACAGGCATACCATCAATAATTGTTTTGGTTTCGTAATCACTTCCACCTCGCACATATAAACCATCGTCATTTCCTACCTTACTTGCACCAGGTAACGTTTCCAGCGCTCCATAAATATCACCTTCAGCACCGGCAGTTGTAACAATATCTAAAGGTTTTAATATGGTATTCTTTTTTTCGTCACTTGCTTCAAAGGCCCCTGCAGAAATTACAACTGCATTCAGTTCGTTAAACATTTCTTTAAGTGCGATATTGAAATTGAGTGGTGCTTTATTTAATTGAATAGTATCGGAATAATTTTCATAACCGATAAATGTTACAACTAAAATTTGGGTGCCGGTTTCGTCTGTTGTAAAAGAAAAGTTTCCATTTGCATCTGTTGTAGTGCCATCGTAAGTGTCTTTTAAAATAACGTTTGCTCCAGGCAATTTTTCTTTTTTCCCGTCGCCAACTGTTCCACTAATGGTAGTTTGAGCAAAACTTAGGGTGATAATGCAAAGGGTAAAAAAGAGTGTAAAAAGTTTTTTCATATGTAAAAATTATATTGTTATTTGAGTTGACGAGCTTCTAATATCTTTATTTTACAAAGAAACGACTGATTTTTGAGCAAATCAAAGCTGAGCCGATTAAAGTGACTTTTTTTAAGACAAAAGAAACTTTTATGCAGATTAGCTTCATTAACATTTAACATTTGCTTTATTTTCTTTAATCTTACGCAGGTAAAACAGCAATAGATGAAAATAGTTTTTATAACAGGTGCAAGTTCAGGATTTGGAAAGGCTTGTGCACAAAAATTCGCCGAGAACGGATTTAACCTCATTTTAACAGCACGAAGAGGCGAGAGGTTGAAACTCCTTAAAACAGAACTTGAAAATACACATGCAATTCAAGTCAAAAATTTGGTGTTTGATGTGCGAAATAATGCTGAAGTGGTAAAACAAATAGATTCACTTGATGCAGATTGGCGGAAAGTAGATATTTTAATTAATAATGCAGGCCTCGCTGCCGGTCGCGACTTTTTTCAAGATGGAGATATTGTCGATTGGGATACAATGATAGATACAAATCTAAAAGGCTTGATGTATGTTACAAAAGCACTTGTAGGAGAGATGATAAAAAATAATGCGGGACATATTATCAATATTTCATCCATTGCAGGTCAGGAAGTATATCCGCAAGGTAATTTATATTGCGCAAGTAAACATGCAGTTACTGCTTTAAGCAAAGGCATGCGCATGGATTTATTAAAATATGGAATTAAAGTAACAAATGTTTCACCTGGATTAGCGGAAACAGAATTTAGTGTTGTGCGTTTTAAGGGGGATGAGGATAAAGCATCTGCTGTTTATCATGGCTTCGATGCTCTAAAAGCGGAAGACATTGCAGATATTGTTTACTTTGCTGCTAGCAGACCACATCACGTTAATCTTGAAGAAATTACGATATTGCCTACAGCACAAAGCGATTCGAGCACCGTAATCAGAAATTAAATGATTAAATTACAAATGCAACCATTTTTTATATGCTTTGGTTTGCTCTGAAGTGGCATTTGGATTAATAGAAATACTGTAATTAATTTTATCTGATATTTGAAACGCTACTTCAAAAGATTTAATTATTCCATTGCGATTTATCATAAATATTAAATAATCGCCGGCTACTAAATCGGTAGTTAAAACCGACAGCAGGGTAGGAGTGTAACGATAATTATTAATTGCCATTATTTCATCTAATACATTTAATTTATTTTTTTCAGCAGCACTGTTTTTTCTGATTTGTGAGATGATATTCTTATCATTTACTATCATGCCCAAATCAGATTCAAGTGTATTTTGCTCAGTATTGGAAATTGTTAAACCTAATGCATTTAAAATGGTATCATATTCAATTGCAGACGTTCCAAACACATAATTGCTATAAAAATCGGACAAATCTTCATTGGCATATTTTTCTAATATCAATTTAAACTCATCTTCTGTATATCCACGATTATTTTGAAGATAAAATGTTTGAAAAGCTTCCTCCATCACATTGTCTAAACTGTATTCAGATTTTGAATTAGCTATAATTTTCATATCCAACAGCATTGCCAAAACGCCACCCTTTTTATAATAATTTACTTGTGCATTTACTGAGTTTTCGTTTTGGCGATAATATTTAATCCAAGCATCAAAGCTCGCCTCTGCAACGGGGTGAATTAATTTTCCGGCTGCATTTTCAATATCGTTAATATTTTTTTCTGCTATTTCGAGGTAACGTGCCTCAGTTAAAATATTGCATCTTCTTAAAATTAAATCATCATAATAATTTGTAAATCCTTCTGCAATCCAAAGAGATGTAGTG
>JBBRGZ010000333.1:0-2366 GCA_038223395.1 Chitinophagales bacterium | reverse complement strand
CAGGAGCTATATGAAGGTGTATTAGATACAAAATTTGATAAAGGAAATTTCAGAAAAAAGATAAACAGTTTTCGTTTTCTGAAACAATTAAAGGAGACACAAAAAGATGTAGCACACCGTCCGGCAGCACTTTTTACATTTGATCATAAGGAATATGAAAAGTTAAAACGAAACGGTCACAATTTTGAACTATAAAAAATCAACTATTTCTAATTTATGAAATTAACCACCTTCATATTTTTTCTTAGCTTTTTTGTTGTCCCACTAGCGGCACAACAATCAGTAATAAAAGTTGAAGTAAAACAAGAAGCAGATGGTAAATGGCAATTATATAGAGATAATCAGCCCTATTTTGTAAAAGGTGTTGGTGGACAGACAGAATTAGATAAAGCCGTTGAGATTGGCGCTAATTCTATTAGAACATGGAGTGCCGACGATGCGGGAATCATATTAGATGAGGCATACAGTAAAGGACTAACAGTTATGCTCGGTTTATGGGTGCAACACGAGCGGCATGGATTTAATTATGACGATACTGAAAAGGTAGCTGCACAACTTGCATACTTCACAACAGTGGTAACACAATATAAAGATCATCCTGCATTATTGTTATGGGGAATAGGCAATGAAGTAGACCTTAATTATACAAATACAAATGTTTGGTACGCAATAAACGATATAGCAAAAATGGTACATGCTATAGATCCAAATCACCCGACAATTACTGTAACAGCAGGGTTGGATGCAGATGAAGTGAAATTAATTAATGAACGTGCACCTGCTATCGATATTTATGGTATTAACACCTATGGTGATATTAATAATATTAAACGCAATATTGTAAAATACGGTTGGAAAGGACCCTATATGATTACAGAATGGGGACCAAACGGGCATTGGGAAGTAGCAAAAACTGCTTGGGGAGCACCAATAGAGCAAAACAGCACAGAAAAAGCGAAATCATATTCTGAAAGATATACAAGTGCAATTGCTGCCGATCAAAATAATTGTATTGGTTCTTATGTTTTCTTATGGGGATTTAAACAAGAAACCACTTCCACCTGGTATGGTTTATTTTCTGATAAGCACGAGGTTTCGCAGGCCGTTAATGAATTGGAATTATTATGGACAGGGCAACCTGCAAAAAACAGAGCACCTATAATTGATTCGGCAGTATTAAATAATGAAAATAAAGGAGCTGATATTTATTTAAAATCCGATGATAAATATGATGCGAAATTTTTTGTAACCGACTTTGATAAAGATAGGATTAAATATAAATGGGAAGTAGTTCCCGAAAGCAAGGATATAAAATCGGGTGGCGATGTAGAAGCGAAACCCAATGCATTGACAGGGATTTCAGCAAGTAAACACGGCAATACATTTACCTTTAGAACACCAAATGAAGAAGGTGCGTATCGATTGTTTATATATGCGTATGATAAACACAATAATTACACCTATACAAATATACCATTTTATGCTGTTCCTCGAACTCCGGAAGACGGAGAACCAAGGTTCATACAATTTAAAAAACAAACCATGCAATCGTTTCAATAAACTCAATGAGGTATTAACGGTTATTGCATAAAATATGATATTTAAAAAATAGGTGCATTTCCACTTTTTTAACGGATAAAATAGTTTTTTAATCTGTTTCGAAAGTAATTACAGAAATATAATTCATTCAGGAATAATGAAGAAAATAATCGTTAGATCACATCTTTTATTTGCCATTCTGTTTATTTTAATGGGTTCCGTTGTATTTGCACAAAATGCAGATTCCGGCAGCACAACTCCTCAATTATTTAATACTGAGGATATTGGTTTGTTTCCAAAAAATGAGCCGGCTAAATTGAAACAAATAACAGTATCCGGATACTATAGATTCTTCGCAACATTTGTGCAACAATATCAGGATTATGTAATAAATCCAATTATTAATGATACCGTTCTTCCAAATAATTTATTTATTGGCGACGATAGTCAGCTTCCAAATCTTTTATTAAATGTTGCAGGCAGACCAAATAATAAAACGAGTTGGGGATTTGACATATACATGTTTCAATTTTTAAACGGAAAAATTGGCGAAGCGTATAGCAATCAAGTAGTAGATTCATTATCCCCAACAGTATACGATCCCCTTCAAGATAAGAGACTTGCAGGCAATCTGATTGTGGATCTTGGTTTAAATATGTATGGCAGTTATTCGACTTCGGTAGGCAAATTTAAAATTCGTGCAGGCGGAATTCATTGGTTTGCAATTTCTGATCTTACAATGGCTTCTTTTAGAGGATATAACCGCTATATTTTATTTGAAGATAATCCATGGGATCCTGTTGGAACATCAATTGAAACGCGCTATC
>JBBRGZ010000332.1:0-2376 GCA_038223395.1 Chitinophagales bacterium | reverse complement strand
TGTCCAGATATATTTTTGTGAAAAAGTATCAAATTTTTTTTTTCGTTTCAAAGCCCTCAAACGTCCCGGTAATTTTAATCCTAAATAGGCAATTTTAAAAATTATGTTGGTTCCCCATCGGGGATTGTCAATCGACCATAGACTAAAATGTTGACTCAGGTAATCCGGCTTGTAATGAATTGGTTCAGCATCATGACCAGACATTTTTAAATATTCCAATAAGGCATATTCCTGCAAACTGGCCCCATGATTATACACTTCGTGGCAGGTAATCGTTTTAATTTTCACTTACCAATATTTTTGCACAAAATCTTCGATAGAACCATAAAAGTCTTCTATTCTTAGTTTTATAATTTCTTCATCCCAATCCCACCAGGCTATTGTATTTAATTTATCTACGATTTCTTTTTCATATTTCATTCTAATTAATTTGGCAGGAGACCCTCCTACTACTTCATATGCCTGTACATCATCGGTAACAACAGCATTAGCAGCTATAATGGCGCCGTTCCCGATTGTTACACCTGGCAAAATAAAAGCACCCATTCCAATCCAAACATCATTGCCGATTCTGATACCTTCTTTTTGTTTAAATTTCTTAAAAAAAACAGGTTTGGAAATACTTCCGATATTTTCATCTTTCCTGAATAAATTATTGGCTATCGGGAAATTAGCGACCTTGGAAATTGTGTGATGGCCTTCATCAACAATGAAATTTACATCATGAGCAATGCTGCAAAATTTTCCAATTATTAATGGAGTATTTGTCCACCGCCACACTTTTGCCCCATTATCATAAGTACCGATTCCTTTTTGGGTATACCCATCATTTTTTAAAAGCGTAAAATCGTTTTTGAGAAGCATTATTTGATAATCCATTCCTAATAGGCGCCAAATTATTTTTCTCAACCTCCACATTATTTTTATTTTTTATACTTTAAAAAAATATTTTGCAGAAATTAAGACAATTTTATAATCAAATTTTCTAACTAAAAGACACTGTTTTATTTCATTCAAACCGCTATAAAGGAAATGACTGCGCAATTTTCTGACAAACCTTTTATCAGGGACTGTTTTTGAAAATTTGAATTTTGTGCAAAAACATCAAATTTTTTTTTTCGTTTCAACGCTTTTAAACGCCCAGGGAATTTTAATCCTAAATAGGCAGCCTTAAATACCACGTTAGAACTCCACCGGGGATTACTGATCGCCCACAGATTGAAATGCTGACTCAGGTAATCCGGTTTGTAATGAATAGGTTCAGCATCATGGCCGGAAATTTTTAAATATTCCAATAAGGCATATTCCTGCAAAATGGCCCCGTGATTGTAAACTTCGTGACAGGTGATTATTTTAATTTTCATGATCACTATACTTAATTATAAAATCATCAATATTGCCATAGAAATCTTCTATTCTTTCCTTTATAATTTGCTCATCCCAATTCCACCAGGCAATTGCATTCAATTTATGAATAGTACTTTCATCATACTTCATTCTGATTAATTTTGCAGGGGATCCTCCCACAACTGCATAATCAGGTACATCTTTTGCAACAACCGAATTAGCAGCAATAGTAACTCCGTTTCCGATTTTTACGCCCAGCAATAAAATTGCTCCCATTCCAATCCAAACATCATTGCCAATATCAATACCTTCTTTTTGTTGAAAGAGTATGATGTCCCTCATCAACAATAAAATTGACATCATAAGCGATACTGCAATATTTGCCTATATTTATAGGGCTATTTGTCCATCTCCATATTTTTGCCCCGTTATCATAGGATTTATAACCTTTAATAGTAAAAGGATCATTCTTTAATAACGCATAATCTGTTTTTAATAAAAGGTCTTTATAATCAAAGCCCAGAATTTTCCAAATAAATTTTCCTGATTCTAAATACTAATATAATTTATGATTTTTTTATCAATGATCTAGTTAGTTGAAATAAATAATTTACATTAATTTTTATATTAATTAATGTAAAAAACTCTTTGAAATGCATGTACGTTATATACTGGTTAAATTTTAATAATTGCAGCAAGGAAAGCCATATATTTCCCTTTTTCATTAGAATCAATCCATAATTTAATTCTACATGAGCTAAATAATTTTGAACCTTTTTTTGTAAGACTTTATTCCTTTTGTATTTGAAATATTCTAAAATTTTTGTAAAACTAGCGATTGCCATCTCATGCTTTTCAGTATTATTTTTAAGACTCCATGTGCCATTATCAGATATCCGATAATTAGCCCCATTAAAATCTAATAATTTTTCTTTTCCAAATTGCCCAAGATACAAAAACAAAAAAGTATCTCCATTACTTAAATCTATGGCACATTTAATAAATTCCTCATCAAAACCAATATTTTTA
>JBBRGZ010000331.1:0-2384 GCA_038223395.1 Chitinophagales bacterium | reverse complement strand
AACCGAATTTCCATAACTATAAATATCACAAATTAATTTTGTTTCATTGGCAACATCTACTTCTACATCAATGTAATTTGTGGTATCACCTGCCAAAATTCCAACATCCGTTTTAACCTCATAAGCATAATCTTTAATAATTAACACCTCTGCAGAATCTAGAATAGTACATCGTATCCATCCAAAATGATTATTTTCATCCGCATCTAAAAATCGAATCCCTAAGTAACGGTCAAAGGCTTGTGGCCACCAGTTGCCACCATTGTCGGCAAACCCTCCCGTTGTTGCATATGATTTGAAGCCCATCCGCTGAAAACCCCAGTCTTGAAAATCTAAATAATCGTCAATATGGTCAAGTGGATACAATGCATAAGGATAGTACCTGTTAAACCCCCCACCATATGGCGCTGTAAATGACTCGTAACTACCTGCAATTTTATTGTCGTGATTGGAATAGGGACCAACCCATTGAACAGTTCTTGTAAAATAGGCACCCGGTGAACCCAAGCTCGTATAGGTATAAAATTTTGCATACCCATTTAGAAACGCAAAATCAAATATGCCATCATTATTAATATCAATATAACCATGTACATCATGACCATCCAATATCATATCGGGGTCTATATCTGTATATATAATTTGTGCATCGGTAGTTTTATGCATCAAAATGTAAACGGCTGAAAAAGTGGCATAATGTTGTAGGGTAAATTGTTTCATCATTTTGCAATGATTAATTTTTCAGTAAATATTTGATTATCCGCTGTGGTAACTTTTACAAAATAAATACCTGATTGTAAAATGCTTGTGCTGATGTTTTGATTATTCGATATTTTTTTCTCCATCATTTTTTCGCCGGTTATGGAATAAGGTTTTAAGTATAATGATACTTTTTTCTTGGATTATTGATTTTAGTACATAAACGTCATTAAAATTAAGCTTTTTATTTAAACTTTCATAAAGGTGCGCGATTTGACAAAATAATTTCACCCTTAAAAAATGCATCAAACAATAACCTTCACACTTTCGTATTTTAACAAAATATATCAATAATGTGCTATTTTCTAAATATTATATTAATATATACACTTTATCCTATAAAATAAAAGACATGTTGAACTCAAATCAAAAGCTGAAGCGCTTACAGTTGCTGCCAACAGTTTAAATACCTCGTATCAGGAAATGGGGTCAAAATCAACCGTAATTTTTGTCCACAAGGGTTTAAAAATCGAATCCTGCTATAAAAAATAGAGCCTTCCGATACCACTCCGCAATTTTCGAATGCTTGGATGGATTATAAAAAATACGGCAATATTTTAATCTCAGGAAACAGGGGAGAAGAAGGGAACTTAGAAAATATTCAGGTTTGGAGTGAAATGCCGGAAGCGTTATTCGAAACGCGGTAATTAATATGCAGAAGCAGCAGCGTCCTTCAGGTTTAATTGATTTTAATTGAAGAAGAGACAATGCTGCGGCGTTTCTATTTGTTTATTATATCATAGCGATGTTCCCGCCGTCCCACTTGTCCCCTAAAGATTAAAACACCAAACAACGCTACCACGAAGTATCCAAAACACTTCGAATGTTTTATATCGAATTTCGAATATCTACCACTAAATATCCAATATCAAAGTAACCACCTTCAAGCTATCAACTTGTTTCTGCAACCCGCTTTGCCCTCAAATTTTTTATTAATACATACCATAAACCAATGCAATAATTTACAGTATATATTAATAGCAATAATTCAAAACATTTAAACCGTTGCTTCTTCTTCCGTATTTAACCTAAATCCATTACCATGAATATTCACAATTTCGAGTGTTGGGTCTTCTTTTAAATATTTGCGCAGTTTAGTTACAAATACATCCATACTGCGTGCAGTAAAATAATCATCCCTGCCCCAAATTTGTTTTAAAGCTTCTTCGCGATAAACAATATCGTTAACTTTTAAGCAGAATAATCTCAATAATTCTGCTTCTTTTGGCGACAATTTGGCATCGGAATTATCGCTTTTTAATACACGCGATTTGTAATTAAAATTATACTTGCCAATTGTAAATTCTTTTTGCTGATTATTGTTGCGCAATTTGCCTCCACGTTTGAGTGTGGCTGCAATTCTGTACAATAATTCTTCGCTGTTGAAGGGTTTTGTAATATAGTCGTCGGCGCCCACTTTAAAGCCTTCCAATACATCTTCCTGCAATGTTTTAGCAGTTAGAAATATCACAGGCATTTCAGGGTTAATGCGTTTAATTTGTGCAGCAAGTGTAAAGCCATCTTTTTTTGGCATCATTACATCTAAAACACACAAATTAAATTCCTCTTTAAAAAAGAGGTCTTCCCCTTTTTCGCCATCGGTAGCGAGTTTAACTTCGTAACCG
>JBBRGZ010000330.1:0-2417 GCA_038223395.1 Chitinophagales bacterium | reverse complement strand
GTATTTGCAACGTGCAGGTACTAAAATACAAGAAAAATCATGAAAATATTATTAAAAATATGTGTGATTAGCACTTTAGTTATTTTTTCATCGTGCGCGAGTCGCGATAAGGAAGTAAAAGAAATTTATGGAAAGTCGGTGGAGATGGACAGCATTTTACGTGCAAATCCTGTACTTGCTATGGAAAATAGAATGAAAGCAGACGAGTTAATAGAAGAATATATGGCTTTTGCAGAAAAATATCCTGAAGATTCGCTTTCACCGGAATTTATGTTTAAATCTGCCATGATTTATCATATTACAACTGAATTTAAAAAGGAGTTAGAAACTTTAGACAAACTTGTTAAAACATTCCCTAAATCGGAACTTGCACCACAAGCTCTTGCAACTGCGGCCAGAGTGAGTGAAGGAGATATGAATGATATAGAAAAATCTAAATCCTATTTAATTCAACTGCGCGATAAATATCCTGAAAGTGTATATTCGGTAAACATCGATATGCAAATTGAATATGCCGGAGATGCAGAAGGGTTATTGAATGCAATTATGGCAAAAAAAGGCGTTAATCTTGACGAAGTTTTGGATGCAGCTGATTCAACTGATGCTATGAAAAAGTGAACCGGCAATTAATTTTCGCAGTTCCTCTTTTTTAATATTTTGATATAATTTTCCTTCTCTGGCATAAGAAATTTCGCCAGTGGTTTCTGAAACAATGATGCAAGTAGCATCGCTTTGTTCTGTAATGCCGAGTCCACTTCTGTGGCGTAAACCCAGTTTTGCGGGGATATTTGGATTGTCGGAAAGTGGCAATACACATTTTGCAGAAGCTACCTTGTGTTCGGCAATAATAAGCGCACCATCGTGCAGAGGGCTATTTTTAAAGAATATTGTTTCAATAATGTCCTTAGAAATTGCCGCATTAATTGTAATTCCTGTATTTTGATAAAAACGCAAATGCGATGTTTGTGGAATTACAATAAGTGCACCTGTCATTTCACTACTGAGATATAAAATGGCTTCTGATAATTCATTCACTTCTTTTTGGTTGTATTCGCCGGTACGAATTTTTTTGAGTGATAATGCTCTCCAGAAATTGATATTTCTAAAATCGCTACTCTTGCCTACATACAATAAAAAGCGTCGAATTTCCGGCTGAAAAACGATTAAAAGTGCAATCATTCCCACATTAATAAAGGCATCTAAAATTTCGCTCATCAAGCGCAGTTCGAGTGCGTCTGTAATTAAACTCAATGCATAAATTACTATCAATCCGATAAAAATTGTAAACGCTAAACTGCCTTTTACCAAGCGATATAATTGAAATAAAATAAAGGCTACTAATACAATATCTATGATATCAATTATTGTAACATGTAAAAATCCGATTTGTATTTGAGCAAGCATTTTTTTTAAAAAATTATTTACAAAGATAGGGATAGAGATTCACTCTTCGTTTTGAAGAATTGTATTTTATTGCATATCAATTTATTTAGATTATTAATCACTTGCGGCATTAAATTCGCCCACAATTTGAATTACCTCGCGAGCTTCTGCAACGTCGTGCACGCGTAGGATGTTTGCACCTTTTAATAAGAGAAGAGCATGCAAAGCAGTTGTTCCATTCAGCGCATTTTCCGGATTTACGTGCAATACTTTGCAGATGACACTTTTTCTTGAAATTCCAACCATAATTGGAAGTCCGATTTTGTGAAAGACATCAAGATTTTGAGCAAGCAAGTAATTGTGTTTTACCGTTTTACCAAAACCAAAACCGGGGTCAATGATGCATTGATTTACACCTGTTTTTCTGAGTTCTTCCGTTTTTTCTTTAAAAAAATCAAAAACTTCTTCAACAACATTGTCATATTCGGGAGATTGCTGCATTGTTGCAGGGTTTCCCAACATGTGCATTAATACATAAGGCACTTGATATTCTGCCGCAATCTGAATAATATTCTCATCAATTTTGCCAGCCGAAACATCATTTATCATCACCGCGCCGTGTTCTATCGCTTGTTTTGCAACTAAACTGTGCACAGTATCTATCGAAAGGGCAATATCTCCAAAAACCTTTTTTAAAGCATCTAAAACGGGTAAAACACGCTGTAATTCCTCTTCCGGAGAGATTATTTCGGCTCCCGGTTTTGTGCTCATGCCGCCAATATCAATAATTGCAGCACCTGCTTTGAGCATGGTTTCGGTTTGTTTGAGTGCAGCATCAATTTTGCTGTAATTTCCGCCGTCGAAAAAGGAATCAGGGGTTACATTTAATATACCCATAATTGCAGGTGTGGATAAATCGAGGAGTTTATCACCAAGTCGCAATGTTTTGTTAGGGGAGAAATAAGTAGTTTTGTCCATATAATTTTACGCAAATAATGCCATCAATAGTGTCGAAAACAAATATACAATATGCC
>JBBRGZ010000329.1:0-2424 GCA_038223395.1 Chitinophagales bacterium | reverse complement strand
CGAATGATTTGAATAGCTTACAACAAAATTTTATATTATTAAATAAGGGAAAAAATTATTTTATAAAAGAAGAATGGAATGTAGGAGATATAATAATTCAAATTGACCTTGCAAATACTTTAATAGAAATTCGTGACAATGGCAGAGACGGATTTTATTCAGGTATTGTTGCAGAGAAAATTGTTGCAGAAATGCAAACACATAATGGCATTATTTCTTTGGATGATTTAAAAAATTACAAAAGCGTTTGGAGAAAACCCATTACTGGCACCTATAAAAATTATCAGATAATAAGTATGCCGCCTCCTTCGGCAGGTGGTTTGGCATTAATTCAATTATTAAATATGGTAGAAAATTATCCCTTAAAACAATGGGGATTTCATTCAACAAATGCCGTACATATGATGGTGGAAGCAGAAAAACGCGTGTATGCCGACAGGGCCACATGGCTCGGAGACCCTGATTTTGTTACTGTTCCGGTGAGGCAACTGATTGCAAAAAAATATGCTGCCGAACGTATGTTTAATGTAGATACATTATCAATTATTCCTTCAGAAAAAATTGCACCAGGCACTTTTCCTGATTACGAAAGCGAAGAAACTACGCACTTTAGCATAGTTGATAAATACGGAAATGCTGTTGCAATTACCACAACCTTAAATGATAGTTATGGCTCGCACATTATTGTTGCAGGATGTGGATTTTTTCTTAATAACGAAATGGACGATTTTAGTGCCAAACCCGGCGAACCTAATTTATATGGATTAATTGGTGGCGATGCAAATGCAATTGCGCCCAATAAAAGAATGTTGAGTAATATGACTCCAACAATTATATTAAAAAATAATACATTATTTATGGTAGTTGGAACACCAGGTGGTTCAACTATTATTACAAGTGTTTTTCAAAATATTATTAATGTTTTGGAATATGATATGACGATGCAAGAAAGTATTAATGCATCGCGTTTTCATCATCAATGGTTACCCGATGAAATTAAACTTGAAAAAGCATTTGAAAGCACCACAGCAGATGCACTCAAAAATCAAGGATATAAAATAATATATCGCGAAGCAATGGGCAGAGTAGACGCCATTTTAGTGCATCCCGATGGCAAGCTTGAGGGTGGTGCAGATGCAAGAGGTGATGATGTAGCAAAGGGATGGTAATAAAATTAATGCATGACTTGCAATTTAGAAATACCTAAATGCGAGCTTTGAACAAAATATATCCCATCTGATAATTCATTTATATTACAAGTATAGTTTTTTACTCCGGCGGGAATTAAAACGCTCTTATTTATTCTGCCTGTAATATCGAAAATTTTTATTTCTGTCGGCTCCTTCAAAATTTCTGAAAATTCCATAGAAAAAGTCTCATTCGCAGGATTTGGAGTGATTGTAAAATTTTAAATCGCATAACCTGAAATGCCAACTTGCACCTTATATGTAATTTCAAGTTTTGGATGTCTACCGTCAAAAACATTATAAGAGGAAGCAAAAATTAAACTACTGTAATAATCTGCCTCATCCACTAATCGAATAGTAAATCCAAAACTCTCATCAGGCAAACTTATCATATCTTGCACTAATGCAGTTGCATCCAAAATATAATCTTGAACTGGACTTTCACTTTGCTCAACAAAAATTGCGTTCGCTACACTGATATTTGGTTGGGAGGCCCAAGAAAGTGTTTCATTATCTCAATTTTAAATAACTCGATAAATATATCCGGATTTATTTCCTGTCTGAGGCTCTTCTCCTCCAAACCCAATGGCGGTTTCAGTATTTGCATATAAAAATAATTTCGCAGAATCAATAGTTGCGCCTTCCGGAATGGACTCCAACCCAATTTTAAAAAATCCGCGTCCTGTGCAAAGAGTTCCTCCACATGTCCATGCATAAGCAGTCATATCTTGTGGTCCAATAATAGGCGTAACTGGTAAGTTACTTCTGATATATGTATCATTTCCATCTGAATAATGTGGTTGCAAAACAACTGTAGTTTGCGATTGAACCCAGATCATACATTAAAAAAAAAGATTGCATGAAACTATAAAGGTTTTCATTGGAAAATTTTTATCAAATGTAATTAAATATTCTAGACGGACAAATCTCCTCTAAAAATCAAAAAAAGAAAGTCTATAACTTGTATTTTTGTTCCAAAATAGAGAATATCAATGCATAGTTCATCATCTTATCGCTCAAATACTTGCGGAGAATTAAACATACAAGACATAGGTAAAACTGTAACTCTTTCCGGTTGGGTTAATATTAAAAGAGATTTAGGTGAAATGGTTTTTGTCGATTTACGCGACAGACATGGCATTACGCAACTGGTTTTTACAGTTAGCGCCAATCCGGAATTATGCGATAAAGCCCGAACGCTTGGCAGAGAATGGGTGATTCAAATTATTGGAAAGGT
>JBBRGZ010000328.1:0-2438 GCA_038223395.1 Chitinophagales bacterium | reverse complement strand
TGAGGCAACTCATTGTACCCCTACCGTAATTAAAAATATCTGTAAACAAACTTTTTAACGCATCCTTGACTGTGCAGTATTCAGGAAAGTATTCAGGATTTACCTGGTGGGCCAGGCTATTTTTCCAGGCAGCTTCCAAGTGCCTATCATTTTCAGCATTAATCATTTGCCCAATGTCGATAAATTCGAGATTCTTAAATTTCATTTCAGTTCAAACCCTGGACATTACGCGACAAATACAAGATATCGTAGAAATCTCTTGGGGCCGTGCAGGAACACTGGATTAATGCACGTAACTTTTCAGCCAGCACTTCCTGCACAGAATAACATGGAATTCCTGTTATAATTTCTGATATTCTTTACGCAATAATTTAATGAATCCGTAATTGTTAATTTATATTCCTCTCGTGTAAAAATATCAACCCAGTCTATTACCGTAAAAGTTAAAAAGTATATGGTATTTTGGTCGTTAATAAAATAGTTGTCTGCAGAAATTTTTGTTTTAAAGGTAGATGTTTTTTCAATTGTTGCTAAGTGTCGTTAAAAACGACTGACAACCTGCCCCTTCGCGAGGATCGGGACAGTCAGTTTCCGTTGCACTCAAACGAGGAGCAATTGGGATGAAAATAAATTCGAACAATTAACTTTAATTTTCAATTAAAAAACAGCTATATTTAGGAACTGTAAATACGAATAAATAGTATGTTTAGTTCTCAAAACATAAAGAATAATATTGTATTAACCGTGTACAATGACATCCGAACAGTATTTCGGCTTAAGGACATTGCGCTAATGATGGGTGAAACAAATTTTCAATCACTCAATAAAAAACTGAACTACTACGTTCGTACTGGCAAGTTTCAGAATCCGCGCAAAGGTATCTACACCAAACCGAATTACAATACTGAAGAACTTGCATGCACCATATATACACCATCCTATATATCGCTTGAATATGTACTGCAAAAAGCAGGTATCGTATTTCAGTATGATTCAAGAATTACAACTGTTAGTTATCTAAGTCGGACGATTGAAGTGTCAGACAGAGAATATATATTCCGCAAAATCAAGGGAGAAATTCTTGCAAATCCAGCAGGAATTGACAAACAGGATAATCAGATAAATATAGCCACTAATGAAAGGGCGTTTTTAGACTTGATATACCTGAACAAAGATTATTATTTTGACAATCTCAATCCGCTAAACAAACAACGCATTTATAAACTATTGCCTCTGTACCAATCTAAAGCATTAACCGAAAGGGTAAATAAAATTCTAAGAAATGATTGATACAGAGAAGGAAGATGTTGTTTACGGAAAAATTCGTAAAATACTTCTCAAATACGGGACAATATTTGATGAGGCAAAAAAATCTACGGATCTTTAATTGTTCTGGATTATGGTTTCAAAGAACGTAAATTAAAAGTGTGTTTATGCAGAAACAAACCCCAATTAATAAAAGCATTGTTGAGTTTCGGATGAAAATGGCATTTGCCGACTACCTTCAAAAATGTATTGAACACCTTGAATCGATGAGCGACAAAGGATTGTTACAAGGTATGGGTGAATTCATGGATGAGAAGATGAAAAAATTTGTACGTGTGGAAATGCGATCAGAGCTTATCAGTTTATTAAAGTTCTATAAAGACTTTCCGATTTTGTAATCCAATTAAATGTGGCAATAATTTAATGTGAATTACAAATGTGTGGTAATCTTTAGGAGAAAATTTTCTAGACAGTTAATCATTAATATGTTGCTGGTATAATTAAAAAAAATTTCAACAGCATTCAATGCAACTCGCTAATTAAAGAAAATTCTTAAGTTGACTATCCCTGTGGCATAACCAAGGGGGAATTGTTCTTTGATGCTATCCATTGCCTGAAATAAAAGATAGCTTTTGCCGACCCTACGCTGTCCAACAAGTACTTTGATAATCTCTTTGCCAATGTAGCGATCAATGCGTTTTTTATAAATCTCCCTGACAATATATTTTTTCATTTCGAATTCTATAAATAACAAATATGTAGAAATGCGTTATTTATAGCAAACACATCTAACTCAAAGTTGTAAATTGTTATTTATAATAAATGTATCGCCGAGAAATATTTGGCTGAATAATGATGTATTATACCAATAAAATTTCAAATTACGCTGGTATTAATCCGCTCTGTTAAAATGCAATTTCTTTAAACATTCCGGCACTATTTCCGGCCACCGATTGCAAATCGGCGCCAGCGGGGGAATTTATTACACAATTACATCAAATATTTTTAACGAACTCGAATATCAATTGTTTCAGAAGAAAATAAATAGAGGATAATATATCAGCTATTTATTTGTATTATGCTTATATTTGGATAATATTTTAACCAAAAAATGTATTCACTAAATGCAACTCCAATAGGTGTTCGAAAAGCATTGGCTGAAAAGCACCGCA
>JBBRGZ010000327.1:0-2462 GCA_038223395.1 Chitinophagales bacterium | reverse complement strand
AGTGTATTACTTGTTTTTCAACTTGGTCAACCGCGTATTTGGATGAGCATGAGCAGAGATGGATTATTGCCAAAAATATTTGCACGCATACATCCTAAATACGGAACACCCTCCTTTTCAACTATTTTAACAGGATTTTTAGTCGCAATCCCTGCATTGTTTTTAAATTTAGAGGAAGTGCTCGCCTTAACAAGTATAGGTACTTTGTTTGCGTTTGTGCTTGTTTGTGCTGGGATTTTAGTACTTCATAACGACCCAGAAAAACCAAAAACAGGGTTCAAGGTGCCTTATTTCAATGGCAAATTCATAATTCCAATCCTTTTTATTGTTGGTTGGCTCGCCATTTTAATTTGGGATATGAATGGATTGAAAAATATTTTCAACTTTTCAGAGGGTTTCACCCATAAGCTTCCAATGCTTTCATTTATGGTGTTAACTGTGTTTATTGCCATACAATCTTATCGCAAATCTTATTCGGTAATACCGGTATTGGGGCTGATGAGTTGCTCCTATTTATTAACCGGCGAAAGCTGGACAAATTGGGCGCGCTTTATCATTTGGTTGGTTGTAGGAATGGTAATTTATTTTTTATATGGTCGCAAAAAAAGCAGGCTCAATATAGAAAAGGCATGATTTTAGGTTATCGCTAACAAAACAAAACTTGTTGAAGGCTGTGTGCTTTCAAAAACATTTTTATCTTTAGCCAATGTAATTACAGCATTTCTATGAGTCAACCAAAATCGCCATTACACCCAAAAGGACTTTATGTTCTCTTTTTTACAGAAATGTGGGAGCGTTTTGGATTTTATTTAATGATTGGAATTTTCGCCCTCTACATGAAAGATGCATGGGAAAATGGCGGAATGGGTTTTGCAGATGCAAAAAAATCGGATGTTTATGGTACTTATATCGGTCTGGTTTATTTAACTCCTTTTATTGGTGGATTGTTGGCGGATAGAATTTTAGGTTATCGCAAAGCAATTTTTATTGGCGGTGGTTTAATGTCGCTCGGATATTTTGGTTTAAGCATCCACAACGAATCCGCATTTTATATCTCTCTTCTATTAATTATTCTCGGCAATGGATTTTTTAAACCGAATATTTCCACAATGGTGGGAAATTTATATAACGACCCCAAATACAAATCAAATAAAGACAGTGGATATAATATCTTTTATATGGGTATTAATATCGGTGCCTTTGTTTGCAATTTTGTTGCTGCATATTTAAGAATAGAATACGGATGGAGTTGGGCATTTGCTGCTGCAGGTGTAGGAATGATTATTTGTCTGGTAATATTTTATTCAGGGACAAAACATATCATTTCGGCCGACGTATTAAAACCTGCACAACCGGGCGATATGGGCGTTGGAAAAATATTTGCAGTTGTATTATTACCCATGCTCATTTTTGGAGTAATCGGATATTTTATTAAAGGAGTTACGGGCGCGGGAAATGAAACCGGAAATATTTTTGGAACCGACACAAACGACGCATTTTTATTTGGATGTATTCCCATAATTGCATTTTTTGTTATGCTGATGGTGCGTGCAAATAAAGAAGACAAAAGACCTATCGCAGCATTATTATCTGTATACGCTTGCCTTGTTATTTTTTGGGCTGTATTTCACCAAAACGGCGATGCACTTACAACTTGGGCAGAAAAATATTCAAATCGTGAAGTACCTTCAGCATTAGAAGGAACAGCGTCTACCTTAAAACTTGCACAAACTTTTGAATACGACGAAAGTATTAATTACAGCGATTTAAGATTTACAGAATATACAGATAGTCTCAGAAATGTGCGACAACAATATGCCGATGCAGGAAATACTGCTGCAGAAACTGAGATGAATGATCTTATCAGCAACAGAGAAAAAACAAGAGCATATTTTTCAAATTTACCTGAAGAAAAAAGACCTCCAAAAGGGGAAACATTATTAGCATATTCTACAAATATTTATCAATCGGTAAATCCATTTTGGGTAATATTATTAACACCCGTTGTAGTTGGTATTTTTGGATTTTTAAGATTGAAAGGAAAAGAACCTACAACACCTACAAAAATTGCAATCGGATTATTAATAACAGGTTTATCTGCTTGGGTGATGGTGGCAGCTGTTAATGCTACAGATCTCGAATCAGATAAAGCAAGCATTTTCTGGTTATATGGCACCTATTGCGTAATTACATTTGGCGAATTATGTTTATCGCCTATGGGATTATCTCTTGTAAGTAAATTGGCACCTGAACGTTTAACAGCTTTGATGATGGGTGGATTTTTTCTATCTACTTCAGTTGGAAATAAATTAGCGGGAATTTTATCCAGCAACTTTGAAAAAATTGATAATAAAGCAGATTTTTTTATGACCAATGTGATACTTGCAGTTGCAGCATCTGTTATGATGTTTGTATTATTGCGTTTTTTAAACAGAGTTATGAAAGAAAAAAATGTCGTTTAA
>JBBRGZ010000326.1:0-2523 GCA_038223395.1 Chitinophagales bacterium | reverse complement strand
ACGTTGTCGATATAAATCCTAATATGCAGGGAAATTTTATACCTGGAATCGGAATTCAGTATGTTCATCCTGAGTTTCTGAGCACTTATAAACCCGATGCTGTAATTATAATGAACGAGGTATATAAAAATGAAATTTCGAATATACTTACAGAAATGAATATTGAACCCGAATTGTTTTGTTTGTAGATATTTTAAACACAGTAACCTTTTTGACTTTTAAAAATTTGCGCAGAAGATTTAAACTTCCCAATTCCATTTAAAAATAATAATCAAATGAGATACACTGATTTGTTAACAATATCAATGCCTGTTTATGAAAGAAAGGAATTCTTTTTGGATGCCCTCGAAAGCGCGATAAATCAGACCGTAAAATGTAAAATTATTGTTGTTGATAATTGCTCATCACACGACTATTTTGAGAAATTATGTAAAGAAAAGAATATTTCATATTATCGTAATGCAAGTAATATTGGAATGGCTGGAAATTTTGGCAAAGGATATGAAATAGCTGAGACAAAATATGTAATGAATTTGCAAGATGATGATTTATTGTCCCCGGAATATGTTGAATGGTTTTTGAGGGCTGTCAACCTGCATCCTGATATAGATGTCTTTTTTTCAGATTTTACATTACTAACTTACAAAGGGGAATTGCCTCATCGTCATATCCTTCCATTTGGATATATTGAAAATGGAGAGGAGATTATAGAATATGGCATTAAATATAAAATGGGATTTCCCTATATGACCTGTGCAATAAATAGAATAAAAGCATTTACTGTTAAGGAGATTACTGATAGTATTGGAAGTTATGATTGGGAATGGGTATATTCTAAGGCTGACAGTTTCTCATTTTATGGAGAATCCAGAAAACTATACAAATACAGGATTCATCATGATCAGGACACAGAAAAGAGTAAGGTAAATTACTACATGTCACTCCCTTATATTTATGATAAGGTTTTAAAAGAAAAGGTTTCAGATAATCGACTTAAAAAGAAGGCAGCAAAGAATGCTTTTTGGGAATTAATCCGTTTAAAATCAAATACAAATGATAAAACGCTAAAAAAAATTCTGAATGGAAATTCAAAATACCAAATCTACATTAGGGAAAAGTTGATTGAAAGTTATTTGTTAAAAATAATATTTGTTATACCTAATGAAGTTTTTAATTTTATTTATCGGTCGTTGAGAAAAATTGGTTTAATAGATTAACACATTATGCAGGTTTATAATAAATATCAATGAATTTGAATGAACTTATTTTGTCCTTAAAAGGAAAAACAAGGGGGGCCACGGCAAAAAGGGAAATAATTTATTCAATATTTATACAGGGTGTCAGCATATTAATTGGATTGCTTTATGTTCCATTGTTATTGGATTTCCTTACACAGGAAAAATATGGGATATGGTTAACGTTGACCTCCATTTTAGGATGGTTTAGTTTTTTCGATATAGGTTTGGGCAACGGACTCCGGAATAAATTAGCCGAAGCTTTGGCTAATGATAATTTTAGTTTGGGAAAAAAATACATAAGTACAACTTATGCAATTCTAATATGCATATTTAGTGTTGTTCTTATCGTATTTCATTTGAGTAATTTTTTTTTAAACTGGAATTCAATACTTAACACAAAAACGATTGATAACAGTGAGTTATATGTTTTAACATCTATTGTTTTTACTTTTTTTATTATTCGGTTTATTGTACAATTAATTTCAGTGGTTTATTTGGCTGATCAAAAACCATCAGTTACAAAAATGATAACAACTTCTGGTAATCTGTTGTCATTTATAGTTGTCTTACTTTTAACCAGAATTACTGTTAAAGGTGATTTAGTGCTGTTGGGAACAATCATAAGTGCAATTCCGGTTTTTCTTTTAATTATAGTTTCAGTAGTATCATTTAATAACAGGTACAAACAACTAAAACCGTCAATTATTGAAGTTGACTTTAAACTAAGCAAGGGATTAGTAAGTTTAGGGGCTAAGTTTTTCTTCATGCAGATTACATACATAGTTATTTTTTCAACTTCAAATTTTTTTATTGCTCAGTTTTATGGCCCCGCGGAGGTTGCTGTGTACAACATTGCTTTCAAATACTTTCAGCTCCCGGTTATGGGATTTTCAATTATTTTAAGCCCCATTTGGTCTGCAGTAACTGATGCCTATGCAAAATCAGATTATGCCTGGCTGAAAAAAACACTCAGGTATCTAAATTTAATATCCTTCCTCTTTACGTTGGGAATTATTTCAATGATTTTTTTAAGTAATTGGTTTTATAAATTATGGGTTGGTGTTGAGATTCAAGTTCCGCTTAGCCTTTCTGTTGCTCTTGGGATTTATTCAATTACACAGGTAATACTTGCACCTTATTCCAATTTTATTAATGGCATAGGAAAATTAAAATTGACTGTTTCGCTAACTTTTATAGGAATTTTAGTCTATTTGGTTCTTATTTATGTATTTGGAACTATGTTCGAAAACAGCACCAGTATTGTTTTAGCAATTATAGGTACTAC
>JBBRGZ010000325.1:0-2536 GCA_038223395.1 Chitinophagales bacterium | reverse complement strand
ATTGAAGAAAAGGTGGGTCAAATGACACAATTGAATTTAGATGTGATTAGCAAAGGAGAGATTTATAATCTTATTGAGCCACATGAACTTGATGCTATCAAATTAAAAAAAGCGATTGTTGATTACCATGTTGGATCTATTTTAAATTGCGGAGGACACGCATATACGAGAGAACATTGGTTGGACATTATTGGACAGATACAAAAAGAAGCAACCACCGAAACGCGTTTGAAAATTCCTGTTTTATATGGTGTTGATGCAATACATGGCGCAAATTATACATTAGGGTCTACCCTCTTTCCTCAACCTATTGCGCAAGCGGCAACTTTTAATCCTGTTATGGCAAAAGAAGCAGCAGCAGTAACAGCATATGAGGTAAGAGCGAGCGGAATTCCATGGAATTTTTCGCCTGTTATGGATTTAGACCGTCAGCCATTATGGTCGCGTGTTTTTGAAACATATGGCGAGGATGTATTTGTAAATAAAACTTTTACTAAAGCAATTATTGAAGGATATCAAGGAAATAATATTGCAGATAAAACGAAAGTTGCTGCTTGCATGAAACATTTTATTGGTTATAGTTTTTCACGTACAGGAAAAGATAGAACTCCGGCATATATTCCAGAAATTATGATGCGCGAATATTTTCTTCCTGCTTTTGAAGTTGCAATTCGATCAGGCGCAGCAACTGTAATGATAAACAGTGGTGAAATAAACGGTATTCCGGTGCACGCAGATAAAACTATTGTTACCGATTTGCTGCGCACCGAATTAGACTTTACCGGTGTTGCAGTAACTGATTGGGAAGACATTATGAAACTTGTAAGTAATCATAAGGTTGCTTCCACATTAAAGGAGGCAGTGCGCATGAGTATTGATGCAGGAATAGATATGAGCATGGTGCCGAATGATTATATGTTTTCTGATCTTTTAATCGAACTTGTTAAAGAAGGAACGATACCTGAATCGCGATTAGATATTTCGGTTCGAAGAATTCTTACCTTAAAAAAACAACTCGGATTATTTGATCATCCAATGCCTTTTTCTGTTACAGATTATCCGGAATTTGGTTCAAAAAAATCAGCAGATTTAAGTAGAAGTATTGCAGAAGAATCTATTACACTTTTAAAAAATAATAATGCCATACTGCCATTAAAAACGACGCAAAAAATATTGGTAACCGGTCCCGGAGCCAACAGTCTTACAATGCTAAACGGTGCATGGACGCGCACTTGGCAAGGTGTAGAAACCAAATGGGAAGACCAATCAAAAAACACGATTTACGAATCGTTGCAATTGATTGGTGGTGATGCAGTTCAATTTATGGAAGGATGCAACCTAGATTCAATTATGAATATTGATGCAACACTTGCAGCAGCAAAAAATGCTGATGTAATTATTGCTTGCTTAGGAGAATTACCTTCAACAGAAATACCGGGTAAAATTAATTCACTGGAATTAAATGCTGCTCAACAAGATTTTATTCATTTGCTTGCACGCAGCGGCAAACCAATTATTCTAGTATTAACTGAAGGTCGTCCGCGTATTGTGCGCGCTATTACCGATGCTTGCGAAGCAATTGTGCTTACTTATGTACCCGGTGAATATGGTGGTGAAGCGTTAGCAAATATTTTATATGGCAAGGTTAATCCTTCAGGTAAATTGCCTTATACTTATCCCAAATATGATAATGATCTTACTTGGTACGATCATAAATACACAGAAACAATTGATACTAAATTCGGCAACAATGCATTTAATCCGCAATGGGAATTTGGTTATGGATTAAGTTATACGCATTTTGAATATACCAACATGATAATTTCTGATGATACAATCTCAGGGAAAAATAGTTTTATTATTCAGGTGGATATTAAAAATACAGGAACTGTTTCAGGAAAAGAAGTAGCAGAATTGTTTATTACAGATAAATACGCCAGCATTACACCACCAGTAAAAAAATTACGTGGCTTCGAAAAAATTTCTATTGAACCCGGAGCAACTAAAACCGTTTCGTTTACATTATCAGCCGACGACCTTTCTTTTGTGGGAGCAAATATGCAATGGATAAGTGAAGAAGGATGGTTTGATGCGATGTTGGGAGACAAAAAGATTTCATTTTATTTTAAGCCATAAATCGAAACATGAAAAATAATATTATCTTTTTTTTATTCGCCACTGCAGTATTATTAAATAGCTGCAAACAATCAGAACCCGAAGATATTTTAGGTAGAACTGGCGATGTTGTAGAATTTTCAGGTTACAAATGGGATATTAAAATAAATGAATTTGCTGTTGGTCCCGGACCGAATTTTTTTTCGGGATATTATTCAGATGTGTTTATTGATGAAGACGGATATTTACATTTACGCATTGCTGAACATGATGGAAAATGGTATTCAACAGAAGTAGTAACTCAAGAAATTGTTGGTTACGGAAAATATGTTTTTGTAACACAGGCAGACCTTGAAAACATTCCCGAAAATATTGTTTTAGGTTTATTTACGTGGGACAATAATTCGTTTTACGAAAGTGC
>JBBRGZ010000324.1:0-2536 GCA_038223395.1 Chitinophagales bacterium | reverse complement strand
CTAAAATTGTAGGCTCGTAAAAACAATTGTCTTGTTTTCCACCTGTTAATAATATTGCACCCATTGCAATAGAATCTGTAACTTGTTTATGGAGTTTTTCTGCTAAATCTTTTCGGGCAAGAGGTCCAATATCTGTATTTTCGTTTTCAGGATTTCCTGATTTAAGTTTATTTACCTCGGTAATAAATTTCTCGACAAAAGCATCGTATATTCCTTCAACTAAAATAAATCGTTTAGCTGCGATACAACTTTGACCGCTATTTGAAAAACGTGCTTGCACTGCGAGTTTGACTGACTTATCCAAATCAGCATCCTCCCAAACAATAAAAGCATTATTTCCGCCCAATTCTAACACTGTTTTTTTTAAATACTTACCGGCTAACGCTGCAATTGATGACCCTGCTTTTTCGCTTCCGGTCAACGACACTGCTTTAATCGCTTCGTGTGCAATAATTTTTTCTGTCATGTCATGATGCACAATTAAATTTTGGAAAACATCTTTTGGATAGCCTGCTTTAATAAAAACCTCCTCTATAAGAGTGGCACAACCAATAACATTTGATGCGTGTTTTAATACACCTGCGTTTCCTGCTGTTAATGTTGGAGCTGCAAATCTAAACACCTGCCAAAATGGGAAATTCCAGGGCATTATTGCTAATACTGTTCCAATCGGGTCGTATCTGACAAAACTTTGAGAACCATCTGTAGAAATTGTTTTATTTGCTAAAAATGATTCTGCATTATCAGCATAATAATCACAAACCCATGCGCATTTAATTATTTCTGCTTTTGATTCTGCAATTGGCTTCCCCATTTCGGCTGTAATCATTTGTGCATAGGCATTTTCATTTTTTCTTAAAACATTACCTGCTTTTTTTAAAAGATTACAGCGTTCTTTTATTGGAACATTTTTCCAAGAAGAAAATGCGGTTTCACTATTTTCAAGTTTAACTTCAAGTTGGCTTTCTGTTAATGACGAATAGGTTTTTACAATTTCACCATTAAAAGGGTTTATACTTTTGAATTCCATATAATTAAATTTTATGATTGCTTTATTTCTGTGAATATAAATAAAACATTTCTATTTTAGTTAAGTTCAAATAAAGCAATTAACACTCAATACTTGAAAATCGTATACTTGATTATATTTATATTTCTCTAATTATTTATTTTTTGATGAATTATTTCTAAAAGGTTAAAATCAAAATTGTTGTTATGAAAAAAGTAGAAATTATTTATATAATCTGCATTCTTAAAGTTTTCTAAATTTTGTAATGATGCCGGATCAACATGTAATGGTATAAATTCCAATAGATGTGGAGTGAAATAATAACTCAAATAACCAATAGCCTCTAAGCGTTCAAAAATTTTTGTAATGTGAAAAGTATTATGTCGTTGTTCAATTTCTACCTGAAGAATGGGTTTGAAACTCTGTAATGTTTGTAGTGCGCCTTTAATAACTTCTTCCTCGTGACCCTCTACATCTATTTTAATGAAATCTACCTTATTTAGCTTGTTTTTATTGGTGAAATTGTCAATAGTATCAATATTAACTTCAATAATTTCTGCTGAAGTTTCATCTGGTTCTGTATAATTAATATTTAAAGAACCACGGGTTTGCATAGCATTTCCATTAATACTTGGAATTTTGAATTGGGTGGTAGTATTTGTAGTATTTGCTGTAAAGGCAAGATTATACAAATTTACTTTTGAAAAGGCTCTTTGTAGTTTTATAAAGGAAGAAGGAATGGGCTCAAAGGCGTAAATATTTTTTTCAGGGATACAATTGGAAGCCTTATAAGTGTAAGTGCCAATATTTGCGCCCACATCAAAAAAAATGGAGTCTTTTTTTAATAAAAAGGGTATTAAAAGTAATTCAATTTCCTCGGCTGGAGGAGTCCGAAAATTCATTTTATTTAATCCTCTGAATACTATTTTTTTATATAATGCAGGTGGTGCAAATTGTAGTATTATTTTTTTTCCGTAGAGGAGGATTTTTATCATATTTAAATCGAATTAGACATATCTGCATTTTGCAATTTTGGAATATCTTCTGCCGTAATAATAATGTTTATTTTAATAATGATGCAAAATACTGCATATTTAATTTTTCTCCAAATGCATGATTATACTATTAATTTTGCTGTATAAATTTAGATACATTTTATGCACCATTAATTTTTCTGAATTGAAAAGTCTTGATTACTAAAATTTTGTTCCTCAGGAATTTTAACCACATTAAATTCAAATTGTGCAGTTTGATGGCAGCTATTGCAAGTATTTGTAAGTAATATGTAGCTGCTTTTAAATTTTTGGGGATTTTGCATTTCGATAGCATCGTTTACGCTGTCTATTGCAGGAAAAATCATTGTAACTAGTTGAGTTTCCGGTCTTTCTTTTTGGTATTTCTGAATATCTTCAAATGACTCCATGATTTCATGAATTTCAAAATCGCAGAGTTTCCAATTCTGATTTTCGCCTGCAAACCAGAGTTTTGCATGATGTGATTGTATGCTACTCATAAATTCTCCAAAAC
>JBBRGZ010000323.1:0-2568 GCA_038223395.1 Chitinophagales bacterium | reverse complement strand
GCATGTGGTTTGGCAAGATAATTATAATAATGCGGTGATGTATAGAGAAGGTGTATATGAAACACCGGTTTCTATAAATCAAATTTTAGATGAAAATGAAATTACAATATTTCCTAATCCGACAGGTTCTTTTATAAATATTAATAGCACAATAGAAATAGTATCTTCCAATTTATCTGACATTAATGGCAGACAGGTAAAACATCTTTTGAATGAAGGAAAAACCAATTTTTCTATTGCGGTTAATGAGCTATCATCCGGAATTTATTTTTTAGAATTTTTTGATGTCAATGGTGAGACACACCTAGAAAAAATAATTGTAGAATAATACATCTAAATACTTTTCAAATTTTATTTGAGCAATAAAGTAATTATGTAAAATGAAACCTTCGTTTTATTTATATAATTTATAAATATTCTACAACATTAATATTCTTATTTTTGTCAATTCAAATCGTTATCCTTTATTATGGATTTTATGTTAATTAAGATATTGTTGTAATATGCGTAATTGATGCCTTATGTTCAACATATTTTTTCAAAGCCTTCTCTCCAAACTTATAAAACACCACCGGAGTCACAATCATATCTAGCAATGTAGAGGAAATTAATCCCCCCAATATAACAGTTGCAACAGGGTATAGAATTTCTTTTCCAGATGCATTAGGATCTAATGTTAAAGGAATTAGAGCTAGAGCTGCCACCAATGCAGTCATCAACACAGGAACTAATCTTTCAAGCGAACCCCGAATAATCATTTGCTTAGTGAAGGTTTCCCCTTCGTGTTGAACAAGATGAATATAATGCGAAATCATCATAATTCCATTTCTTGTGGCTATACCTGTTAGTGTAATAAATCCAACCATGGTAGCAACTGAAAATGTTCCTCCGGTTAATAAAACGGCAATTACACTTCCGATTAATGCAAGTGGAATGTTTAACATTATTTGGGCAACAATTATCGGCGATTTGAAATGCATATATAATACAAGAAAAATTCCTGCAAAGGAGAAAATACTCAATATTAAAATTAATCTGGATGCCGATTTTTGACTTTCAAACTGTCCACCGTAATCCACATAATAACCTTCAGGCAATTTAACATTTTTTGCAATGGTCGACTCAATGTCTTTAACGGTACCTCCAAGGTCTCTTCCTTGCACATTGCATGAAACAGTCATTTTACGCTGCGTATTTTCATGGGCAATAGAATTAATTGTATTCGTATATTCAATCGATGCAATTTGATTGAGTAAAATAATATTGCCATTCTGTGTATGTATCCGAGTGTTGCCAATATTTTCAATATTAGTGCGTTCATCATCATTTGTTCTTAAAACGATATCAAATGATTTTTGTCCATCGATTATCTGGCCATCAATTTTGCCATTATAAAATATTTCTAGGTCTTCCGTTACATTTCCAGTTTGCAATCCATAACGCTGCAGTGCGATTCTGTCGATTTTAATTACCAATTGAGGTACTAAAACCTGTTTGCTCATTTGTGCATCTACTACTCCCGGAATTTTTTCAATTGTATTTTTTATTATGCTACTTTGAGTTCTTAATTCAGATAAATCATCACCATAAACATTAATAGCAACTTGGGCCTGAACGCCTGACAATAAATGGTCGAGTCTATGCGAGATGGGTTGACCAATATTTACATTTACTCCTTTTAAAATTTCAAGATTTTTCCTAAGGTCGGAGAGTATTTCATCACGGTTTCTTTCTGTATCCTCGTTTAATTCTACCTCAATTTCTGAATTACTTACCGGCTCAACATGTTCATCCAATTCAGCTCTTCCGGTGCGTCTGCTTACATATTTCACTTCTGGTACCTTCATAATTAATTGTTCAGCCAGCGTTCCAATTTTATTACTTTCCTCCAACGAGGTTCCAGCAGGTGCAGCTAAATTAATTGTAAATGAACCTTCATTAAATGGAGGCAAAAATTCATTTCCAAAAGTGGTAATTAAATAAATGGAGGTGATAATTAAAATAATTGCTGATCCTATTATTGTTTTAGGATGTCGAAGTCCGGTATTTAATAATTTTACATCTTGTTTCTTTAACCATCGCACGAGTGGGCTCTCTTTTTCCTCCTTATTTTTTCTATTTTTTGATAATAGAAAACTGCATAATGCGGGCGTAACAGTTAACGAAACTAACAATGAAGCAATTATGGATGTTATATAAGCTATGCCAAGTGGAGCAAATATTTTTCCTTCTATTCCTTGCAGATAGAATAATGGAATAAATACCAAAACTACAATTATAGTTGAGTAGACAATTGAATTCCGCACCTCGCTACTCGCTTCATATATTACCTGTAAAGCAGGACGAGGATTTTCACTTTTTCTATTTTCGCGTAAACGACGGAATACATTTTCAACATCCACAACTGCATCATCAACTAGTTCGCCTATGGCAATTGCAATGCCGCCTAATGTAAGTGTATTTATGGTTACTCCAAACATTTTAAATACAATAGCGGTTATAACAATGGAGAGTGGTATTGCTGTTAAAGTAATGATTGTAGTTCGAAAATTTAAAAGAAAAAGAAAT
>JBBRGZ010000322.1:0-2594 GCA_038223395.1 Chitinophagales bacterium | reverse complement strand
TTGGACACTTATTGAAATGAACAAAGTGCATAAAGACCTATTTATTGATGCATTGATAACTGCATATTGTGAAGTTGCACCAATAAAACTTAAGAATAAAGTAAGACCAATAAATATACAAAATGGAAAAATATAGAATTGAAACCGAAATTAAAGTAATGTTTTTGCAAGCACCAAAATTTCCACTTGATGTACCAAACACATATACAAATTTAGAGCAAAAAATAACAGATAAAACTTCAAGAAAATATTTTGGGTTTTCGCATCCAAATAAGGAAGGGATAGTTCAATACAAAGCTTGTGCAGAAATTCTCAATGAGAATGAACCCAAAGATTATGGACTTGAAACTATAATAATCAAGTCAGGAAATTATATATCAATCTTCATTCAAAATCATTACCAAGATGGAGAAAATATTCCCAATGCTTTTGGCAAATTACTTAAACATCCTCGGCTTGACCCAAATGGTTACTGCTTAGAAATATACAAAGACTTTACAGACCCAGACGTTTTATGCCTTGTACCAATATTGGACTAATAGAAATGAAAAAACGAACCGCTAACAAGGGTGGCCGTTGCACAACTCTCCTTTTGTACACATTTTATTGTTTAAAACGCTTTATTTCCTCTCAATAATGCTATTTATCTTAGAGTATGCAAGGGAAAAAGCATTACACCGAAAAATTATTTGTTCAATTTCAATTAAGTGATCGCGTTCAGGTCCCGATATCTATCGGGATTATTTTTATCGGATGCTGAATAACGTATTGGATTTCCAATTTTTGTATAAAGCAACTGGGGATTTTTATGGTGAGGAAGGACAACAAAGTATTGACCCTATTGTATTTTTCAAATTAATGATGGTAGGTTATTTTGAAAACCTTTTCAGCGACAGAAAAATAATGGCAACCGCTTCAATGCGAATGGATATTTTGTTTTTTATTGGTTATGATATAGATGAACCATTACCATGGCATAGCACATTGAGCAGAACCCGTCAGCTTTATGGGGAGGAAATATTTTTGCAATTATTTCAAAAAGTATTATCCCTATGTGTCAAACAAGGTATGGTTAGAGGAAAGCGTCAGGCAATAGATTCTGCATTTATTAAGGCAAATGCAAGTTTAGATTCGTTATTGGAAAAAGAAATCATTGACGATGCAGCAGCTTACATTGAATCGTTAGAAGAGGAAGCTGATGATAATTTAAAAAATAAAAATGATGAAAAGGAAGTCAGTGAAAATAAAACTGTAAAAGCATCTACAAAAAAATGGGTTGATAAACATCATGCATGGAAAGAAAAGGAATATAAAGACCAACCCGGAAAAGTAAATATCAGCGGTCAAACAAATAAAATAGATAACCGTGATGAACATGGCGATATTATGCGGCCAAAATTTTTATCTAATCACACACATTACAGCCCCACGGATCCGGATGCACGCATTTCAGTTAAACCCGGAAAGGCGCGTCAGCTAAACTATTTTGGACAGTTGGCTGTTGATGATTCCCATCATGTAATCACCGGTGCTATGGCCGATTATGCCGATAGAAGAGACAGCCAATGTTTACCTGCAATTTTAAATCAGACAATCCATAATTTAACAGAAAATGAAATCACGATAGAAGAAATATGTGCCGATACGGGGTATAGTAGCGGAACATCATTAAATTATATCGAGCAGAATAATATTACTGCCTACATTCCAAACCATGGCCAATACAAAAATAGTCGTGAAGGTTTTATTTATAATAAAGAGATGGACCAGTATGAGTGCCAATGTGGAAATAAAGCAATATTGCTATTTAAAGGAATACGAACAGACAGTAAAGGCTACAATAAAAAAACATATCGGAGTAGTGAATCGGATTGCAAAAATTGTCACTTAAGATTAAGTTGTGCAGGAGAAAAAACAAAATTTAAAAAAATTGATGACAGTATTGATAAACCATATTATGACAGAATGCATGACCGCATGCAAACCGAATATGCAAAAACAATGGGCCGGATCAGAAGTAAAACGGTAGAGCCAGTTCTTGGCACACTATTAAATTTTATGGGTATGCGTCGCGTAAACACGAGAGGGATTAAACAAGCGAATAAACATGTTTTAATGGCATCATTATGTTATAATTTGAAAAAATACTTAAAATTTGTTTGTATAAAATCGCTTGCAAATAAAAATTACAAATTAGCAATGAAGGAACAATTTCAAAATATTATTAATCACTATTTTTTGAGACATTTTAAGTCCATTTACCAAATGTAAATTTTAGCACATAGTATCCATGAAAAATAGAAGACCCCTTTAAAACACATAAAAATCAATCCTATTGACGAATATAAGTAATATATTGCAAAGAATTAGGAGTTGTGCAACACGCACAGCAGCTGCAAGAAATTGGCGGTTTAGTGCTTAAATGAAGTTTTGTGCTTCGTATCAAGTTTTGTGGTGGCAGACAGTTTTCGTCTCCGAAATCGCCAACTTCTTGTAGCCATAAAACGTCAGATTGTGAAAAAACTCAATTTTCTCCTTTTAAATTAAATATCAGACCTATTAAATTCCACATTAATTGATTTGAGGCCTTTTAT
>JBBRGZ010000321.1:0-2601 GCA_038223395.1 Chitinophagales bacterium | reverse complement strand
GAAATTACTCAGTGGATCAAAGGAAGAAGAAATATAAACACTCATTATCATTTTTCCACCCGAATTAAAAAATGCTTCTGTAGTTTTTTGGGCTAAAGAAAATGAATTATCAGCGCTATTGCTAAACCAAATAATGACATCAAATAAATCGAATATTTTTCCTTGTGTAATATTATCTGCTGATTTTTGAGTGTATGCACCACCACTTTGTTCAAAAATTTGAATGGTATCAAAAACAGAAAATCCGTTATTAATTAAATGATTGGCATAAAAGGTTTCGTTGGTTGTTGTTGTATAGCCATTAACCAATAAAATATTGCTGTTTACTTTTTTTACAAAAACAGAATCAGAAAAAACAAAATTACTTTTTGCTTCGCTTTGGTCAACTGCACGAATGTATAATGTATTCCATGCATTTGACTTTAATCCCTGCATACCAAGTGCGTTTGGAATTGTTGCTGCATTTTGATAAACATTACATATTAAATCTGCAGCACCGGGATTTTGAGCTTCAAAAATTGCACTTGTAACAGTATTATCTAAAATATAAGCTGCACTTAAGGTATCGTTGAAATACAATTCATAATGCTCCAAATTATCTATGCCATCCGGGTCGTTTCCTTCCCAATAAAATTTAAGTACAGGAAATGATTTTAATGGCGTATTTAATCCTTGAATTAACTGCACAGTTGGAGGAGAATTTTTAACAGGAATTATCAATTTTGCCGGAGTTGGGTCGGGCAAATTGTTGTTGTCGATGGCACGCACGTGGAATACATAATCCGAAGAATCTTCACCTGGAGGAGGAGCAAGAATAAAGGTGCTATCCTGTTTTTCGGAATAAAACCACAAGGTAGCCTCGGTTATAACCGGCTCAAACGTGAATTCATATCCCACAATAAACCCGTCTTGATCATCACCCCACCATCGCAATTTTACCTCACTTTCCAGCCTGTCGTCGCCTGAACGAATAATTGTATCGGCAACGGTATGTGTATCGGGGGCGATATTTGCGTTTGCAATTCCCTCAAAATCTCTATTACAAGAAATCCACAAAAGTGCAATTCCACAAAGGCAAAAAAGAGTAATTTTTGGTTGAAAACGCATTCTATCGGCGAAGATAAGGCTTCTGGGCAAACACTTACCCCAAATTAATCAATAGACTTTTAAAATTAACTAACCTATTGATTTAGTTGGCGTTAACCTGAATAGCAAACAATTGTGAACCGTATATTAGTGGCTTGAAACGACAGATTTTATTGCAGTAATCATTTGATACTTATTCTATTGCTTATTCCGGGTTTATATTTGCATATTAAAAGAAGCATGACAGATAACAATTATTTTATACACGAAACAGCAATTGTTGAAGCCGGAGCTAAAATTGGAGCCGGAACAAAGATTTGGCATTTTACGCATGTGATGCCCGAAAGCACAATTGGTGAAAATTGTTCGCTTGGGCAAAATGTATTTATTGCAAATCACGTTGTTTTGGGAAATGGCGTTAAAGTGCAAAATAATGTTTCTATTTATGAAGGGGTTATTTGTGAAGATGAAGTTTTTATTGGCCCTTCTGTTGTGTTTACCAATGTATTAAATCCGCGAAGCGCTATTGAACGCAAAACGGAATATAAAAAAACACTTGTTAAAAAAGGAGCAACTCTTGGAGCAAATGCCACAATTATTTGTGGGGTAGATATAGGTGAATATGCCTTTGTTGGAGCCGGAGCAATTGTTACCAAAAATATTCCTGCGTATGCACTTGTAATAGGTAATCCTGCGCGTCAAGCCGGATGGATGAGTGAACATGGAAATAAATTGGATTTTAACGAAGAGGGTTTTGCAATTTGCGCATTTTCAAAACAGCATTACAAACTCGAATATGGTTTGGTAACTAAATGGGAAGAGTAAATTATTGAATGGATAAAATAAAATTTGCTGTAATAGGATGTGGTCATATCGGAAAACGACATGCACAAATGATAGCGCGCAATCCTCATGCTACATTAGTTGCGTTATGCGATATTAAAGATAAATCTGATTTGCAAATTGATAAATATGAGGTTCCATTTTATGCTTCTATTTCCGAATTATTGGAAGTACATACAGATTTTGACGTTTTAAATATTTGCACTCCAAATGGATTGCACGCGCAACATGCTATTCTTGCCTTGCAACATAAAAAACATGTTGTAATTGAAAAACCAATTGCATTAAAAAAAGTAGATTGCGAACATATAATTGATACTGCGAATATCCATAAGAGAGAAATATTTTGTGTAATGCAAAATCGGTTTTCGCCGCCTTCTGTTTGGATAAAAGATATTATAGAAAAACAATTATTGGGTGATATTTATATGGTGCAAGTAAATTGTTTTTGGAATCGCGATGAAAGGTATTATACAGGTGAAACATGGCATGGAAAATTATTGGAAGATGGCGGTACTTTATTCACGCAATTTTCACATTTTATTGATACAATGGCATGGCTTTTTGGGGATATTTCAAATATTCAAGCGCAGTTTGCAGATTTTAATCATAAAACATTAACTGCATTTGAAGATTCAGGGAATGTTATTTTTTCATTTAAAGCAGGTGGTA
>JBBRGZ010000320.1:0-2611 GCA_038223395.1 Chitinophagales bacterium | reverse complement strand
CGTTTTAAAGGAAAAAATTGTTACCTCCTCCGCGGTCGTGTGCAAGAAAGTTTTAATGCGTTTACTTTAATTGTTTCTGAAATGTATTGTTTAAAATTATGGATGGGTGAGTATGCGTGAAGAGAAATATTTCGCGCAGAGGGCGCGGGGGTGCAGGGGGCGCAGAGGAACAGCCAATTTGTAGTTCATTTATTAATTCAACCCACATACCACAACTTTGCAACTTTGCGACTTTGCGTGAAAAAAAAATATGTCACGCCAAGACGCAAAGCCCGCAAAGGAACAGCCAATTTATAGTTCATTTATTAATTCAACCCACATACCACAACTTTGCTACTTTGCGACTTTGCGTGAAAAAAAAATATGTCACGCTAAGACGCAAAGCCCGCAAAGGAACAGCCAATTTGTAGTTCATTTATTAATTCAACCCACATACCACAACTTTGCGACTTTGCGACTTTGCGTGAAAAAAAAATATATCACGCCAAGACGCAAAGCCCGCAAAGGAACAGCCGGATTAAAATTAAATACTACAATCCATTCACAATTCTATGGATGCCATCCTTAATTAGGACTACATTAAAATTAATTAATAAACCTAATTTTATATGAGATAACCTTAAATAAGTTAGCAACTGTTTTGAATGCACCGGAGCTAACGCCTCAACAGATTTAATCTCAATAATAAGTTTATTTTCAACAACAATATCAGCACGAAAACCAACATCTAATTGGATACTTTCATAAACAACAGGCAATGCCCGCTGCTGTAAAAAATGATAATTGACCTTATGAAGTTCATAACAAATAATCTCTTCATAAACAGATTCGAACAGACCGGGACCTAATGCATTGTGAATTTTAAAACTCAAATTCACAATATCTTTTGCAAGCTCATTTTCATTCATATTACATTTTTAAGGGATTAAATAATATGCATACTATTACTAATTCCTATAATTACAAAATATAAAATGAAAATAACCGCTTGAAAAAAATGAGCGACAAATAGATATTTAGAAAAGTTTGCCTTGTGCGCTCTTCTCTTCTTTTGGTTCCTCATCTTCCATCACCATAAAAGAAGCATTTAAAGGCTGACCATATTGCATCAATAAAAGATTCAAATCTGCGTGCGCATCCATCCACAAATTTTCATCACCCGGTTTAATCATTACCGGCATACGTTTGTGCACTTCTGCAATTAATGCGTTGGCAGTTGTAGTTACTATTGCCATCGTTTTTATTATCTCTCCGGTTTTTTTATTTATATAATCGTTGTAGATGCCTGCGTAATAAAAATTTTCTATTTCTTTGAGATGAATGAACACTTTCATTTTTCGTTTTTTATCGTGTTCGAAAAATCCATTTGTACATACCAAACAACGCTGTGCATTTTTCCATGCATCGCGCCAAGTTGCAAGTTCAGAAATTGTTTCAATGCGCGCATTAAATGTGTTTGGCATTTCACCCAATTTATCTGCATTTACCCAATGTGCAATAAATCCAAATCGGTAATCTTGAATAATTTTTGGTTTATCAATGGTGATAACAGGCATTGTAATTCCCGGAAAACCAATTACGTTTTTTCCTGATTCATCTGTGTATGTATCCTTTGCATTTATATCACCTTCATCCCATGCAGCACCATAGGTCTTTTCATATTCTTCCTTCTTCATTTTCGACTTGGATGTATAACTTGAACACATATTACAAATTTACAACAATTAAATATCCGAAATTGTAAAAAATTTTACGCATTTTTGAAATTATAAATGCATTTACGCTCTCATTTATCAATTAAACCACAATTGTTATTGTTTAGTTTGGCAATAATTTGTGTATTACAATTTTCTTGCAAAAACAATCCCATCATTTATCCCGAAGCCCTCCCCTCGCCCGACCATATTGTAATTGTATTTATGGAAAATCATTCTTACCACGAAATTATTGATTCTACTGAGGCTCCCTTTATTCAGAGTTTAGCCTTTGGAAAACACTGTGCATTATTTTCTAATTCAAATGCCTTAGGTCACCCGAGTCAGCCTAATTATTTTGAATTATTTTCAGGCTCCAATCAGGGTATAATAACTAACGATAGACCACTCACACAGTTTAATACACCAAATCTTGGATATGCATTAATTAATGCAGGATATTCGTTTGCAACATATTCCGAAGGATTACCTTATGCTGGTTTTGATGGCGATACGAGCGAAAATGGGGCGTATGTACGCAAACATAATCCTGCTTCAAATTGGGTTGGGACTGAAATCAACCAAATAGATGCATCTGTTAATCAACCGCTCACAGCTTTGCCTCCAGATTTTAATGATTTGCCAACTGTAAGTTATATCATCCCCGATTTATATAACAGCATGCATTCGGCAGCAATAAAAATTGGCGACGATTGGATAGAAATACATTTTAAAGAATATATATCCTGGGCAAAATCCCACAACAGTCTTTTTATTCTCACTTTTGACGAGAGTAGTTATGCGTCTGGAACGGAATTAATTACGACATTAATTGTGGGCAGAA
Source organism: Chitinophagales bacterium (assembly GCA_038223395.1). Lineage (GTDB taxonomy): Bacteria > Bacteroidota > Bacteroidia > Chitinophagales > BACL12 > UBA7236. Next base: position 73 of record JBBRGZ010000320.1, on the reverse strand, counting down.
CTGTTAAGGAAGGCATTTATGATAACTATATAAATCACGAGTATTTGCTGAGAACTCTTGAAGATATGTATTC
>JBBRGZ010000319.1:0-2660 GCA_038223395.1 Chitinophagales bacterium | reverse complement strand
GGCAGGAGGTTCAGGTAGAATATATCTATCAAGAATCCCATCGCCATCTAAATCTTCACCTATATCAAGCAAACCATTTTCATTTTGGTCTTCGCCTAAATAGGTTCTTTTTGTCCAGGTGAGGTGGTCTATGAGTTCTGTTTGAGCTTCAGCAACATCTTGTTCAGCGCCGGTTGTGCCTCCTACCTCAATCTGTTTTGCACAAACTACCCCAAAAACAAATTGAAAACTTTCGCCGGGTTCAACAACAAAAACAGGACCTGCAGAAATAAGATTAGTTAATCCACCGCTCGTTGAAGGGTCGTGTAAAAAATCAACTATACCCGGATCGGCATAATTAAGTCCTTTGCGCAATTTATCATAGCGTTCTACATCGTTTGCCGGAGCATTATAGGGTGGGGTAGCTGTTGAATTAAAAATCCAGAAATTACTATTCACCTTTGCTTCAGGATATCCGTTTGCCAATAAATTTGTATTGTTGTTTGGATGTATAAATTGGTCGCGCCACTCTATCCCCAAAAATTGAATTGCACCATACGAATTTGTAAATCCGGGATCGCCATCTACGTCAAAAGCATAATTGCAATAAAAAGGATTGTTGTAACCATATCCTCCATGGCCAAAAAATGCGGCACCAAAATCAGTAGAAACATTTACGTTGCGCACTACCATATCAGACCAAATTCCGCACCACACACTATCCCAAATTTTATCTGAATTGTTGGTGATATTGTAATTAAATATCACAAAATAATCGGCAAAAGAATAATTCCAAGCGTAGGTTTCTAAATGCACATCAGCATAAAGTGGTTGTGTATGCTCAGCAATAGAAATTACTGTTCCAGGAACAATGACATTTTCATCAGAAAAATCAACGAGCATATCTTCGTGCGATATGGCATCAAAACTAAAAAAATCACTACCGGTTAATAAACTGCGCTGCTGAATTGTATTTCCCGGTTCTGCAGTAAATTCATATCCTGCCAAACCGGTAGTATATCCTGATGAAGCATCCTTTGCTGATGTAGAAACTAAATATTGGCCCTCAACTAAGGCACCTATCCAAATGCCACCTTCAAATAAATGTTCAATACCTGAATTCAAAGGATATTCCATAGATGGTTCGCCCGTTGGGGAATTTCTTACATCAGGTCTGCCAATAGTGCCGGAATTTGTAATGTACAGACCGATATTGCCCGGGTCAATAACCTGATGATCAAAGGATACCTGAGAATAACTAAAGGTTGTTCCAAAAGTTGTAAGCAATAAAATAAATATCCATTTATACATTCCGGTTTAAAATTACATTATTCTCTTTATTTCGCTCAAATATCAAAAATTTCATTTTGTACAATCTAATTAATTTATTGCTGAGTATATGACTATAAACTGCTTGTAAGTCAAAAAATATTAACCTATGGATAATTAGATTAAACTTTTTCTTATTTAAATCAAGCAGAATTTTAATACAGAAATAATATTTGATCAAATCAATACCAAAACTATTTTGAAATTCTAATACAATGAGTGGTTTAGTTGTATAATTCAAGTACAATCCCGTCCTGGTTAAGGGCGGGATTTCTTTTTTCAGCAGGTTTTTCAAATCCCTATTCCACTTTGTAAAGGAATAAAATACCTCTATTTTTGTGACAGTGAAGAAATATATCTGTATACATGGGCATTTTTACCAGCCGCCCCGAGAAAATGCATGGCTTGAGACGATAGAGAAACAAGAATCAGCTGCGCCCTACCACGATTGGAATGAACGCATCTCTGCCGAATGTTATGGCCCAAATGGCGCTTCGAGGATGCTCAACGAAGAGCAAAAAATAATAAATATCGTAAATAATTATAGTAGCATCAGTTTTAATTTTGGTCCTACCTTGCTTACTTGGCTCGAAAAAAAAGATCCCGATGCATATCATAATATTATTATTGCGGATATTAAAAGCAGACAAAAACATGGAGGTTTCGGAAATGCAATAGCTCAAGTGTATAATCATATTATTATGCCTTTGGCTTCAACGCGCGACAAGGAAACTCAAATAAAATGGGGCATTAGTGATTTCGAAAAACGGTTTCAACGTTTACCGGAAGGCATGTGGCTTGCAGAAACTGCAGTAGATACTGAAACACTTGAAATTTTGGCTCAGAATGATATTCGTTTTACAATTTTAGCTCCGCGCCAAGCAAAAGCATTCCGACAAATAAATGAAGTAGTTTGGAATGAAATAACAAATACCGACAATTTTGACACTACAACGCCATATATATGCAAATTGCCTTCTGGTAGAACTATTAATATTTTTTTTTACGATGGTAAAATTGCGCGCGAAGTAGCTTTTAATGGTTTACTTAATTCGGGAAAATTATTTTCTGATAGTTTAATGTCTGCATTCGACAATAATAAAATGGATGTGCAGTTAGTAAATATAGCCACTGATGGCGAATCATACGGACATCACCATTATAGAGGCGACATGGCACTTGCTGCATGCCTTTCTAATTTAAGTAATAACGATGAAGTTAAACTGACAAATTACGCTGAATATTTATCACTTTTTCCACCTCAAATTGAAATTCAAATAATTGAAAACAGCAGTTGGAGTTGTGTGCATGGTATTGAACGATGGAGAAATAATTGCGGTTGTTCCGATGGC
>JBBRGZ010000318.1:0-2661 GCA_038223395.1 Chitinophagales bacterium | reverse complement strand
TCTGTAACATAATTAACAGAATAATAAATTTAGTAAACGATGCTGCTCTCATATAATAGATTTTTTAGAAAATAAATATTGATATTGAATTCTTAATGTGTAATCTGTATAAGAAGGTGAAGTTGGAATTGCACTCGTATAATTATTTGAATAGCCATAAAAACTCACAACGTGTTTTTTGAAAAAACGATAACTCAAATTGGCATTGTACGATATTAAATGATTTCCCGAAATTTCGTTTTGATTTATGATATTATATCCGGTATTTATGCCTGCATTTAAATTGTTATTAAAAAAACTTTTTGAAGCTCCAACAGAAAATCCTTTATATCCGGTATTTACCACTGCACTTGTTATTTTGTTATTATTTAAACTTGCCGAAACACTCCATCCGGCATCAATATGCGAAATTGAATAATTTAAAAATTGTGTTCCGGTTTTATATTCTGTATACGATTCGGTATAAATATTTTTGTCGTCAAGATTTCTTCTGTCGTAAGTAAATAATATCACATGACGCAATTTTTTTGTGCCTAACATTAGGCGAGGTGTAATTGTAATTCCTTTGTTAACCTGCGCAAGCCGAATAGTATCGCTGAGCGTGCGAATGCCTTCTACCTGACCTACACTATAGTTATAAAAATTTCCTGTAATACCAAAAATTGGATTTGGATTAACACTCACTACAGCAGAGCCAATTACACGTTTTGTTTGATATGCTCTATTGTTGGAAATATTATCGTGTTCGAAACCAATACTTCCCGTTACATGAATTTTGCGTTTCCATGCATTAATTGTTGGCACTATGGTATATTGTTCAACATCGTTGGTAATAAAATATAATCCCATTGATTTGTAATCGGGAGAAATTCTTTTGTAGGCAACGCCTAATCCGAATATTGGAGATGTATAACCAAATGACCCATCCATTGCATAATGATACTGTGAAGTTGAATTGATATTAAATGCCTTTACAATCTTTGCAAGGTTTGGATCTGTTACCTCCTCCGAAGTTCCATTCACATCATTTGTATAAACACTGGCTGCAGTATTTATTTTTAATAATAAATGTTTCCCCATTTTTTCATACATGGTAAATCCGATTACAGTGTTAATTGCAGGTCGGGCAATTAAAGTATCGCTGTTATCAAGTACAGCATTTGGGTCGTCCCAGCCTTTTAAATAAATTAAATCGCAATAATTGGTAGCGCTTCCTAATCCTAATTTTATAGACAATGCATAGCGGTCGTAAGCTGATTGCCCGGGAAGCACTAAAACGCTGTCGGCACGAACTGCTTTAACAAATCTACCATAAACGGCACCAAAACGCAATTTACCCGGAGTTAGCTCAACACCACCACCCAAAAAAGTATGCCCTGCAAGGGTATAAGGCGAAAATGTAATATTGCGGTATCCGGCATGCACTGTTATCCATTTGTATTTCGGACTCGCGCCAAACTGGTTAAACGGTTGTCTAAAACTTCTATCTTGCTCACTAATCACAAAACTGAAGGGTAATGAAATACTTTTGTAGGTAAGGTTAAAATTTCCTGATAACACATAAGAATATGGCGAGCGATAAGCGCTATCCAAAGAAGAAAAATAAAACAAATTACTCACTTGCAAACCCCCATTAAGGCCGGCTCCCAGGCTTTTTTTGTCCACTGAGTCAACAGCGGGCACATTTGGCTCGTTGGCAGTTGAATCGGGCATTGCTGCTGAAATACTGTTGTTAAGGCAGAAAATCATAATCAGCTCAAAAAGGAAGGGTCGGTATACCTGCGATAGGAATTTCATAAGGCGGCTTTTTTCATTTGGTAATTTGTTCAGCTTGTTAATCCTGTTAGTAAGGGCTTCTGAGCTTATTTTGAAGACCCCAAAGTTGAAGAGATTTACATTTTTAGCATATACCACAATAGGGGGATACAAAGCCCATATTTGAACTATCTGATTACGAAAAAAATGCATACTATTGAATGTCTAAATCGGACTTTTTACCAGAGTTCTGACTGTAATTTTAGGATTGTAGAAGAGTTTGTTCTATGGTTTTTTTAAAGAAATCTTCATTTACAGGAATAAAAAAACCAGGTGTTTGATTTACCATTTCTAAGGATGTTTTTAAATCAAAATCATCTTGTTTAACACCAATAATCAGATTTTTTGCTGCTAATTCTTCAACAAGATATTCCTGTTCAGTTTGTCCCGGAGTGGGCACAAAAATGCATTTTTTATTGAGTATGGCAAGGTCCATTAAAGTACTATATCCACCACGCGAAATAATGACTTCCGATTGCTGTATTAAATTAAATAAATCATCAGCACCCAAATGCGAAATTATGCGAATATTATCATGCATATACATATCAGAATCCTTTTCTGAAATGCCACTTACAATTACAAATTTTTTATTTAGTGTTTTTCCTTGCGTAATAATCATTTCTTCAAAAATACTGCGCTGCGGTTCCGGGCCGGAAATAATTGCAAGAACGTCAAACGCAATAGGCATAGTATTTACAGGCTTTTTAAATCGTGTTAAAATGCCAATAAATTGTGCGTGTTTTGGCAATTGATATTTATGCGAAAGGTCGCCGGAAATATTGGGTTCGCCTGCAACATCCGGTATCCATATGGTATTAAAATTCTTATGTTGCGATTGTAACC
>JBBRGZ010000317.1:0-2685 GCA_038223395.1 Chitinophagales bacterium | reverse complement strand
TACGGCAGGCAACGCGCGCCAGGTGACAGAAGGAAACAATTGTATGGCCACCTGGTAGGATGAAATTTTGTAAGGGATTCAATTTTTCCTCCATAGCATCAATTTCATTTTCCAATAGTGTGATATCCGCTTCTTTAAGTTCCGGAATTTTCATTTTTGAAGCTTCTGGATCGGAAGCTAACGAGGCGCCTATAGTAAATAAAATATCCTGTATTTCGCTTAAAATATTTTTATACGCTGTATCAATTTTCTGGTCGGCAACAAGGCCGATATAGACATTGAGCTCATCAGTTGCGCCGTATGCTTCAACGCGGATGTGATGTTTTGGAACGCGCGTTCCGCCAATTAAAGACGTTTCGCCGGCATCTCCTTTTTTGGTATAGATTTTCATGACGCAAAGATACAGCGCCGAATTGTTTTTAAAATTTCAAAAAAATTGATTAATCCTGAATAAGCAATAGAAAGCTAAAAATGGTAATCTGAAATTAAATCGGCCATTTCAAGCCAATTATATACAATTTCCAAGCCTTTGCTATTCAGGATAAGCGCAACTAATCAATAGGTTAGTTGATTTTTTAGAACGATTGATTAAGTTGCGCTAAACCAATTGTTTTCTCAATTCTGAAGGGTCGAGTTTATTTGCGTTTATTTCATCGCGCTCAATTTGGCCGTCGCGAATTCTGATAATGCGATGTGCATAACGGGCAATATCTTCTTCATGCGTTACAATAATAACAGTATTTCCTTTTCTATGAATATCCTCAAACAACTCCATAATTTCGTAACTGGTTTTGCTATCGAGATTACCCGTTGGCTCATCGGCAAGAATAATAGAGGGGTTATTTACAAGTGCTCTGGCAACTGCAACACGTTGACGTTCGCCACCGGAAAGCTCGTTAGGTTTGTGTTTCATTCGGTGGCCGAGACTAACGGCTTTTAAAATCTCTTCCGCTCTTTTTATTCTGTCAGACTTTTTAAATCCGGCATAAATAAGTGGTAGAGCAACATTTTCAACTCCAGTAAGCCGCGCAAGCAGGTTAAACGTCTGGAAAACAAAACCAATTTCTTTATTTCTTACTTCAGCGAGTTCGTCGTCGTTCATTTTGCTTACATCGGTTCCATTTAAAACATAGGTACCCAGAGTAGGTTTGTCGAGACAGCCCAAAATATTCATCAGTGTGCTTTTTCCTGAACCTGAGGGTCCCATTATGGCAACATATTCATTTTTATGAATAACAGCATCAATACCCTTTAAAACCTCAATTTTTACCCTTCCGAGGTCATAGGTTTTGCGAATATTTGAGAGGGTAATTATTTCTTCAGGCATGTATATTATTTCTATAAACTCTAAAGGTAAATGCTTTAAAGTGATGTAAATGTTACTTTTTTCTTAAAACTTTTGGCACTTTAAAATAATCGCTGTCGGCCAGTGGTGCATTTTTAAGCGCTTCTTCCTTGGTAATTTCCATGTGAGGTTCGTCTTTGCGCATAATATTGGTATCGGGGTTCACATAAATGAGCGGTTCGATGCCGTCTACATTTACTTCATCTAACTTTCCAACAAAATCAAGCATATCCGACAGGTTTTTGATAATGGCATTTTCTTCTTGCTCGTCGAATTCTAATTTCGACAAATTTGCCAATTTATCCACCAACGCTTTATCTACTTTCATGGCATAAAGTTAACGTTATTTTTTAATGGGGATTTTAGGATAATAGAATTTAATAGTACTTAACAGTTAATTTTTATGCATTTGTGATAAAAGAACTAACAATTGCATTTTTCTGCAAACATCCCGTATCTTTTTTCTATTTTCGCCACATGGAAATTGTAGTGAGCGGAGCCCGACCAACCGGGATTTTGCACCTTGGAAATTATTACGGCGCAGTGCGCAATTTTGTGCGTATTGGCGAGGATAAAAATATTAAAGGATATTTTTTTATTGCCGATTACCATTCGTTAACAACGCATAATAACCCTGCCGAATTGCAGATTTTGGTTAAACAAACCATTGCTACTTACCTTGCTTGCGGATTAGACCCTGAAAAGGTTGTGATATATGTTCAGAGCGATTTACCGCAAATTCCTGAATTATATCTTTTGCTTAATATGTTGGCAAATAAAGGTGAACTTGAAAGAGTTTCTACCTTTAAAGACAAAATAAAATTACACAAGGAAAATATTAATGCGGGGCTACTCACCTATCCGGTTTTAATGGCAGCGGATATTATGATTCACAAGGCGCATAAAGTGCCTGTTGGAAAAGATCAGGAGCAACATCTTGAAATGACACGCACTTTTTCTAACCGATTTAATACGCGTTTTGAGGTTGATTTTTTTCCTGAACCTGTTGCATATAATTTTGGAGAATCGCTTATAAAAGTTCCTGCATTAGACGGTGGAACAAAAATGAGTAAAACCGGTAGCGAGGGCAATGCCATTTTTTTGAATGAGGAAGACGACAGTATCAGAAAAAAATAATGCGCGCAAAAACGGATAGCGGTCCCACAGAAATGGAGCAGAAAAAACCGCAAGAGATATTAAATTTATTTTCATTAATGGAGATAGTAAGCAAGCCGGAAACAATAAAACAATATGAAACGGCTTATAATACATGCACAATTCGTTATGGTGATATGAAAAAACAATTGGCTGAAGATATGATTGTATTTGTGTCGCCAATA
>JBBRGZ010000316.1:0-2715 GCA_038223395.1 Chitinophagales bacterium | reverse complement strand
AATCTGTGTCGTATTTTGCATATTCAAACGGATATACAAAACAGAGCTTATAGTCATTAATATACAGAAGATACTGATGTGGTTACCTATAAACGGAATATCTGTGCCCCACTGGATGATATCATCATAAGACGAAAGGTCATCAGCCCATAAAAAAGACTGCTGTCTGAAAGCGATACTTCCCGGAAATAATCGGAACATAGCAATCAGAATTGGCATGGACAATAAAGTAGGAATACATCCACCTAATGGGTTAACACCTGCCTTTCGGAATAATTTGAGTTGCTCTTGACCTAATTTAGCTTGGTCGTCTTTATATTTTTCGCGAATTTCTGCAACTTCAGGATTTAAAACGCGCATTTTCGCCATAGATAAATAAGAGCGATATGTAAGTGGTGTAAGTGCAAGTTTTAAAATTAAAGTCATCAACAAAATCACCAAACCATAATTGGCAATAAAGCTGCTTAAGAAACGGAATAATGGAATAATTGCGTGTGTATTAATCCATCCAATAATACCCGAACCGGTTGGTATTATAGTTTCCATGCCAAGGTCTAATCCCTCCAAATTCTGATACACATTCGGTGCAAGGTACCATTGCATTGGGAATTCAAATTCACTTTTGTTGTTATACTTAATATATAATTCGGTATTGCATTGTTTTACATAATTGGAAGTGTCTTCAGCGTTAACTTCTATTTTCCCCCTGTTTTCGAAATTGCCTTTTGCAATAAGTGTAGTATTGAAAAATTGCTGCTGACAACTTACCCATTTTACAGGCTCTTCAAATTTTAATTCGCCGTTGGTATTTTTATAGTCTACATCACCCTCTGTAGTTCCAAAGTAGAGTTTGGAATATTGGCGTTCGTATTTAATGTTTTTTTCCTGCTCCTGCATTTCATTCTGCCAATTAAGAATGATTATTGGGTCGCGGCCGGGAATAATTTCCTCGAACTGATTTAATTTAAAATTATAATCTACTAAATAATCTGTTCCGGTAAATGCGTATTTCTGTTGCATATATCTGCCACCACCAATATCGGCAGTATAGATTATAGACTTTCCATCAGCACCTTTTTGAGCTTTAAAATACAGTTCTTCCGTATTTACAAAGTTGTTTTGGTCGTAATAAAAATTGTAGTTGAAACGGTTGTTATCTCCACTTACTATGTCAAGGGCTCCACCAAAATAATTTTTGTATTGTTTTAATTCTGTTTTTATAATATTTCCACCCTTGTTAGTGAAAACGATTTTCATCAAGTCATTTTCAATAGAATCCAATTGCTCAGTGCCTTGCATTAAGGCTGCAAAGGGACCAAAACCTGCATTTTTTCTACTGAGCAAGATAGAATCTTCAAGTCGAATGAGTTGTTCTGCAGAAAGATTTTGTTTAAGGCTATCTGGAATTAAAGAAGTAACTGCCGTTTTTGCTATAGTTGAAGTGTCCTGTTGCACTGGATGTTGCGCCAAATACACAGAATCGGCAACTCGCTGCACATTTTTAATTGAATCTTCTGTGTGTTGTTTTATCGCTTGTTCTACCCTAATACGGTTGGCATCGCGGCTTTGGAAAACAAAAAATACTACTATCAGAACTCCCAGTAATACAAACCCGATTACGTTATTACGATCCATTGAAATTTAAATAATTGAGCGGCAAAGTTAGGTTATGCTTACCCATTGACAAAGAAAAATTGCATTTCCTGTTACATTGGGTTGCGTTTTGGTGATATTGACGCAAAGAAGGACGAAAAATTGCAATTTTACTTGGAATTTTTATCCTCTTTGTATGTAATTGCAGCTTTTATAAAGGCTACAAACAGTGGATGCGGATTTTCAACCTTGCTTTTTAATTCGGGATGAAATTGCACACCAATAAACCAAGGGTGATCCTTTATTTCAATAATTTCCACTAAATTTTGCTGCGGATTAATACCCACTGCAAGCATTCCTCTTCCCTCATAATCCTTTAAATAGGTATTATTGAACTCGTAGCGGTGACGGTGTCTTTCGGTAATATTTTGGTTTTTGTAGATGTCAAATACCTTTGTTTTTTTAAACAAACGACAATCATAACTCCCTAAACGCATAGTGCCCCCTTTATCGGTAACATGTTTTTGGTCTTCCATCATATCGATAACAGGATATTTTGTTTTGGGACTCATTTCTGTGGAATGTGCGTCTTTCATTTTGAGCACATTTCTTCCAAATTCAATCACTGCACACTGCATTCCGAGGCAAATACCAAAAAACGGAATTTTATTTTCGCGCACATATTGAATTGCCGTAATTTTTCCTTCTATTCCCCTATCGCCAAATCCTGGAGCAACTAAAACTCCGTCCAATTCGCCGAGTTTTTCGCGCACATTATTTTCGTTGATATGCTCACTTTGAATTGATATAACCTCCACCTTACATTCGTTTGCCGCTCCTGCGTGAATAAAGGATTCTAAAATAGATTTATAGGCATCTTGCAACTCAACATATTTTCCCACCAAACCAATTCTAACAGAGTTTGTAGGGTTTTTTAAGCGGGATAAAAATATTTTCCAGTTTTTAAGATCCGGTTCGCCGTGTTTAGGCAATTTTAATTTTGCAAGAACAATTTCGTCTGCGTTTTCTTCAAGCAAATGCAGAGGCACATCGTAAATTGTTTTTACATCAATTGCTTCAATAACAGAGTTTACGTTTACGTTGCAAAACAGCGCTAATTTT
>JBBRGZ010000315.1:0-2727 GCA_038223395.1 Chitinophagales bacterium | reverse complement strand
TTTCGCTTTTTCTTTGGTCTGAAACTTAAGCTCCAAATTTGCAATGATTAATTCGGCTGCACGTTTTGCTTTTTCTTCGTTTTGAAAGTGAAGCTCTTTGGTGGCAATAATTAATTCGGCTGCACTCTTTTCTTTTTGTTTTTTTAAAGAATTATTCTCCTGAAGTAATTCTTGCAACTTGCTTATGAGTTCTTTCTTGGTTTTGTCGTGAATGTCCATAGCAAAGTTTTTTTATTATTTAAATATCAGGTTTTTAAATCCGTAACTGCAAATGTACATAAAACAAATCTCACATAATTTGAATTAAGATTCTGTTTCTTAGCATTGGCTATAACGGTTAGGCTATGAATAGTGGCGGATTGCGTGGTTTTCTGCTGTCAACAAACACCAATGCTGGTGCGGGCGACAAAACTCCCAATTATGTATGTAACCCGCCATTATTTATAGCCTTTGTGTGTGCCCAGCATGAGCATGTGCACACACTACTGAAAGCTCAGAAAAAATGTTGAAAATACAAATTTTCGGTGTTAAAAGGTAGTGTGATGCATGAAATTATTCCAGAGGGTGTAAGTCCCTTATACACTGAGGTAACGCTCAGAAGTATTAGTCCCGATAGCTATCGGGAGCAAGCTGGTTTGGGGTGACCCATGCAGTGAAGGAAGCCAACCGGCAAACTCCGGTACTGACGAACAGAAAATCTGCTCACAATAAATGAGTTGAGACGTGATATGAGGCATATTTGTCTGGGTAAGCAAGCACATCATTGTAAAGCCCAAAGAATACCAAAAGGGCAAATATGTAGATGCGACAGGAATAGACGGAAGGAACATGCTATTACCTGGGGATACCTTGTCAACCACGAGATGGTTATGGCAAGGAGTCAGCAGAGGCCATAGTACCTAACAGCAACGAGCTGCATTAATTGCGGAGGTCTCACAAGTTAGGGAAGGGCTGAACGTCAGGTTTGCCTGTAATACGATATGGAAGCTCTTGGGGTGACCCAGTCTAGCCATATTTTAAACAAGGGCAGAAGGTGCTATTGGTGTAAAGAGCGATAGTACTGATATCTGGCGAACCGCCGTATACGAGACCCGTACGTACGGTGGTGTGATAGCCTCTCCCTGTCAGCGTTTGCTAGCGGGGCGGGCTACTCGATTAGGGCATCGTTTTTTATTATTTTCAGGTTATACATTTAGTATTTAATTTTTTTTATAATATGGACTATCCTTGGCAATATGTTTCTCCTCAGCCACAGAAGGGTCTTTTTTATGAAATTGCCAGTTTAATGAAATCAATTCCTTAATTGGTCCGAACTTTTTGATATCATCTTCTTTAGGAATTCTATAAATTTTTTCAAAAAATAGATATTCCAATAGTTTTGAAATAAACCCTGCAACAAAAACGGAAATTAAACTTGAGAGAAAAATCGTTTCAAGCCAATCGGATAATTCATTAAATTCATTATTTGGATTTGAATAGAATAGGTAAATTATTACCGCAAGTGTTATAATAAATGTTGGAATTGCGAACGTTAAAAAGAAATTTGTGTGTTTTTTATAGCAACTTTTACAACGAGGAACTGACACCTCCTTTGAATTATATTTATATCCCGGAATAAATTTATTTATGCTTATTACTTGGTACATTGTGTGAGAATAGAAATGTTTCTTATTTTTTGCAGTTTTATTACAGTAAAAACAGTTTTCCATTTTTTAAGTTATTAGTTTAGTTCTAAGTTTTTACAATTTTTCTTAATCTTTGAGTTAGTGCATCAACATCCTCGTCTAACGTATTAAGCCAATTTTTAAATTCAACTTCAAAACCATTTTTTAATGAAGCAAAGTCAAGTACACCGAAAATGTAGTTTTTATCTCTAATTGTAAACATATTTTCTAAAAAAGAAATTGTCTCTTCAAGTAGTTTTATGCCGGTTTGCATGAAGTCGCTATCAAATTTAATTTCTTCTGGTGTTCGAGTGTATATATGAATATATTGGGAAAGTTTCGATTGAAAATCTTCTGCTTTTCTGAATTCAAACGGTTTAACTGGTAAATCATCAAGAATTACTTTTGAAAAAGCTTCAGTAAAAGTTTGATATTTAAACTTCAGTGCTTTGTATTTTGAGTTTACTTTTTGAATTCCATTATATTTCTCTATTAAGTCATGCCAGTCTGTATTTAGGGATTTGTGAGCCGCCATGGCAAGAATTTCAAGTTCAACTCTTTCAATAATCATTCTCCCTTCTAATGCTGCATAAGAGATATATGTTGAACTTTTTAATTTTAATGCATTCCCTAATAAAGTACGCATTTGTAATACAGTCCAATGAAGATTATGTTCCCTTTCGTATGGATTAAATGGTTTCATTTCTTAGTTTCTCAAAATGTGCCCTCTGTTATATATCAACCAAAACTACCTAATACTTCTTCCTGAAAAAAAGTATTGTGTAGTATTTGTACTTTATATTTTATTTTTTGCTGGTTTAAAAATAAGCATAAAATCAATAGTCAACAGAAAATGTTGTTGCAGAAAATAACAAGAGCGCGGCAAGACCGGGTTCTTTCAAATTAAAAAACATGCAAACTTACATGCGCAAAAAGTAAGCATTGATTTATTGCAAACAATCATTGTATTGTATTGAGCAGCCATTGCTTTGCATAGAGCAGCCATTGCTTTGCATAGAGCAGTCATTGTATTGTATTGAGCAGCCATTGCTTTGCATTGAGC
>JBBRGZ010000314.1:0-2733 GCA_038223395.1 Chitinophagales bacterium | reverse complement strand
TGAAGAAACCAAACGAACTTTTGTTTTCCTGACCAACAATATGGAATTAAAAGCAACAGAAATTGCCATGTTGTATAAAAAACGTTGGTTGGTGGAGTTATTTTTCAAATGGATAAAACAACATTTAAAAATAAAGTCCTTTTGGGGAACATCGGAAAATGCTGTTCGGATACAAATTTACTGTGCAGTAATTTCGTATTGCTTAGTTGTGATAGTTGGATCAGACCTAAAAATCGACCGAACTACTTACGAAATATTACAGGTTTTAGATATCTCCTTGCTTGACAAAACCCCTGTAAATGAGCTATTTGAAAAATTAGATTACAATAATGTCAAAAAACCAAATTATAAACAGCTGTCACTCAACTTGTTTTAAGTGGACAGCAATGGCTCAGAAGTATTAATTTGAAGATAACAGGCGTAATGTACAGACCCGGAGCCCAAAATTTAAGGTTCGAATCAGGCAATTCGAAAAATAATAAATCAACAGTAGTTTTTGTTTTGATAGTATGTTTATTTTTAAACCACCAAAAAACCTGAAATATGAAATACCCGGCCTCTGATAAATCCTGCGAAAATAAATCATGTGGAAATTTAAGCGTTCTACACTTCGATGACAACAACAGTTTAAAAAACATAAAAAACCCGTTCGATGATATGGAAATATAAAGTAAGAAAACTACATAATACTTTTTTACAGAAAGAAGTATTAGGTAGTTTTGGTTCATATATAAACAAGTAACCGTAGGGCGACCTTGCATCAAGCAACATCACAGAACTAAGAATGACCAAAAAAGCTAATGTAGTGCAACAGAAATTAAAAGATTTTTTACTTGATAAGATTTCAGAACCATTACCAACGACTGTTAAAATTGTGGAGGGTTCTATTCCTATTGTATTTTTCGGCAATGTTGAAAAAGCCGAGATTGCTACTTTAAGTCTTAACCCAAGTAATGTAGAATTTGAGCATAATGGTGTAAGACGTTGCGTTGATAGAAAGCAATTAAGAGTTTCAGACAACCAAAAATTAACTAGTGAGCAAGCAGAAAGTGTATATCAATCCCTTTTATTGTTCTTCAAGGTAAATCCATATAAAACGTGGTTTAACCCTATGAATAAATTATTCCAGAGTAAAGGTTATGAATATTATAATGACAAAATTGTCCATTTAGATATTTCGCCTTGGGCAACATCTAACAAATGGGATAGTTTAAGTCGGGAGGAAAGAGAATCTATAATAGATACAACAATTATTAAGAATGTTATAGAAAAGCGTGGAATTAAAAAGTTATTTATAAATGGAAAAACTGCTTTTAATGTGTTTTGTGCGACATTAAACATAGTAGCAAAAGGAATTCAAGAAACAAGTTTTAATTATATTACTCAGAATGGCAATAACAGAAGTTTTATAATTTATGAAACAGAAATTTTTGGTTGCAAAATTTTTGGCTGGAATTTATACATTCATCAAGGTTGCCCTCAAGATTTAATTAAAAAAATTGATAGCTATTTATAATAAGTAGGTATATAATGGCTAAAATAATTCAATTCATTCACCCCGGTTCTGAGCATAGTTTTGATAATTATGTAAATGGAAGGATACATAAAAATTGGAATTCGGACGAGCATAAACGTAAATTTTGTAAAGCAAATGGTGAGTATATCGGTATAGACAATAAAAATAATGTAGACAAATTTATGTTTTGGGGTGAATGGGAGCCAGCATGTTTTGTTGACTTAACATATCAAAATCCGCCTTTACCAGAGTATTTACACCTACCTTATTTACCAATAAATGTCAACGGGAATATTATTGTTACAGGAACACAAAACACAGACCCTTGTGTATTTGGTGATTACTTCAAATATTTTGTGTGTCAACAAATACGAAGAAACGGAAAATTAACTCAAATGGCTTACTTAGACCAAGGAGACTTGATTTTATTTGGTTCAGGGAAAAACGGAAAGTTTTTAATTGATACTGTTTTTGTTGTAGATAATACGATTGAACTCATAAGCGTTGAGCCAACTTATAAAGTTATATCTATTGACAGGTGTGCAAATTATGCTTTGTTAGGTTGTAAAATTTATAAAGGAAAAACGTTCGCAGAGAATGAGATATATTCTTTTACACCAGCGAATAAAAGTTATTTTAGCAGAATTGAAGTTCCAAGTAATGCAATGCTTTTATTGAATAAATATATTACCAATACTTTGACACAAGGACGGAAAGTTAGCGAAGTTAATAATGATACCATACAAAAGGTTTGGAGCGAATTGAAAACCTTAACTCAAAATCAAGGTTTACTGTTAGCACATAAAATTGAATGGCCTAATAAAGTTATTAACGGACAAAGCCCCACAAACAAATTTGACAAATGCTAAAATGGTAAAACAACACGACAGACAATAACGGCTACTGCTAACAATTAGCAATTATAACAATGACACAGACACTGTACAGTTCAACGAATTAATAACTTTAAACCTTAGAAAAATGAAAAATTTAAAACTGATTTTATTAGCAATTTTTGTGTTGACATTTATCACAGCATGTGATAAAGACGAAAATGACCCAAAGGAAAATTTGGTCAAGGCAACAATTAGTGCAAAATGGATTGTCAGTAATTCAAGTGATTATGATTCATTTGAATTCAATGAAAGTGGTAACTATATTGTTGTTAAAAATACAACAACGAAATCAACAAATGACCAAATCATCCTTTTTGGAAC
>JBBRGZ010000313.1:0-2737 GCA_038223395.1 Chitinophagales bacterium | reverse complement strand
AGTGATCTGATAACAGATTCCGGATAGTGGTCGGCAGAGCGTGTATGTTTCCATTGCATCCTATTGTTGAGATAATATTCGGTGTGGACTTTGTTTTTAGATTCTACTTCTTCATGTGTTGGTTCTTCGGGATTGAGGTATTCATTTTTTTCATTTTTCTTTTTAATGAGTCCTATTATTTGAAAGATATCTTTATTCGTTCTGAAAAAATACACCATCGAAATTAATATTGCAGTTGTTAATCCGCTTATAAACCCCCCTAAACTCACTGCTAAATTTAATACAGATAATAAACCTTCCCGCGATTGAAATGCGATGATTTCAAAAATGTAAATCACAAAATACAAAAGCGGCAATAAAGCGTTATTGAGGCAATAGGTTCCGAATGGCCTTCTTACTGTTGCTAAAAACGAAAAATAATGGGCATTTAAAATATAGCTGGTAATATTCCACACAATAAAAAAACACCCCATTGCAGCACCCACAATAAAAAAACTTGTAAAGTTTACCTTGCCCAAATATTCAGGATCGAGAAACAATAAGGAAATACCGTAACGTGATGCAATAACTCCTGCAGAAATACTGATTAAAAAAATCCAAGATAAAATCAAAAAATGATTTCGCTTCAAATGCAACATGAGGAGCCTTCCGGGAAAAGAAAATACTATAGTATGAAATATCTTTCGCATGCTGAACTAATACCGTTTTACGAATATATGTATATAAAGGTTTTTATTAAAATGTCACATGCTTGTATGTGTTTAAAAGGGAAAATGCAGACGGTTATGTAAAAAGAAGTATGGGCCTTCGTTTAAGATTTCAAAAATCAGGACCTCTATAAAAAAGGAAATGCAGCATGCTCCTCATCATGCTGCATCCATTTAGGGGTAATGTTGCCTAACCAATAACCTATAAAGGTTGGGTCAAAGAAAGAAATAATTTCTGATAATTGCAAATAATTTAATCATTTATTGTAAAACTTAGAAATATTTAAATAAATTTGCTCATTATTTGTCGATAAGCTAATAAAATCCATCATTTATGTCAGAAAATTATGAAATTGATAAAGTAGATATTCAAATTCTCACTATGTTGATGCAGAATGCGATGACACCCTTCACGGAAATCGCACAAAAGATCGGCGTATCACCCGGAACCATTCATGTTCGCATGAAAAAAATGGATAGTGTGGGTTTGATTAAGAGTTCACATCTCATGGTAAATCCGCTTAAACTCGGATATGGCATAACGGCATTTTTGGGTGTTTACCTCGATAAAAGCAGTATGTACGACAATGTTGTTAAAGATCTAGAGCGAATTCCCGAAATTGTAGATTGTCATTACATGACCGGAACCTATAGCATGTTTGTAAAAATAATCTGTAAGGACACCTTACATCTAAAAGAAATTTTACACGATAAAATTCAGCAAATTTCTGGAATTGATAGAACAGAAACCTTTATTTCGTTGGAGGAAAGTTTTAACAGGCCGATGCAAATTGATCAAGTGAAAAGAAAATAAAAGAACCAGTTACAACAACCTTAAATCCAAACCTGTGTATCTAAATCAAATTGCTCCGGCATTGTGAGAAGCTGCGATAAGTAATTAAATTGTTTTTCCAAAAACAATTCATCATCTACTGCCGTAAATATGCCCGGCGAAAATAAGGCGTCTTCACTTTTAATAGCGATATACATTTTATTCTCAATAAAAGAAATATACATATCCTGGTAAAATTTATTTTTTAAATCTGTAATGCGTTCAACCAATTTATTGGATAATATATATCGTGCTTCAACAGCGTCGGTAGAATACACAGCAAACATTTTTTCAAAATTAGGATCCTCAAGTTGCACTAAGATTGTATTTTTTCTTTTAAAAAATGCATTCAATCTCTCACCCGAAAGTTCACCTAAAACTGTGCGCGAAACGTCAGGAAATATATAAGTTTCTCCCTGAAATTTTTTATTAAAATCTGCAATAAATAGATATCCGTTAAACAACTCAGTTATTTTAGTTTCGGTTTTTCCGTCGCTGTGCGTAGTTTCTTCTTGCATTACCTTCAATTTACTTCCATGAAAGTTGTGTTCCGCTCTACTAAAAAAATCACTCCCTGAATAACTCCAAATTTTTTGAAAACTAAAAAGGTGTGAAGATTCAAATTCTGATTGCGGCAGATATTGTTTTTCTGTGTAATTAATTCCTTTATGAATAAAAGGTAAACTCTCGCTAAAAAAGATATTTTTAAAACTATTAATATAATTTGTCTCTTTAGATTTCAATAAATTATATGGCATAATAAGAAAAAAAACAGAAGCTATTGCACCTGCCCATCGTAAAAAAAATGGAAGACCAAATTCAACATTCAAATAGGTAACGCCAATAAAATAAGCACATGCCAAAACTATAGCGCTAAGTATTATTGCCAATGTTACCATTAAAACATTATTTTTTAACAATTCAGGATTCCTTTCGCCTACTTGGTTGCGTAAATTTTTATTGACTATTGCAATCACAACAATAGATAAAACTGTGTACATAAAATACATAATTACACGTGCAAATGTTGAATCCGAAAAATCATTTTTCGCAAACATGTTTAAAAACCCAAGAAATAAACTGATAACCACAGTTATAAAATAGACATTTATAATTCGCGTTAATATACCCGTTATAATTACGCCCACATGCTTAGGCTTTAAATGCGCAAGTCCGGGTTTGAGTTTATTGGTATAAA
>JBBRGZ010000312.1:0-2739 GCA_038223395.1 Chitinophagales bacterium | reverse complement strand
GGATCTGAAGTAATAAATATTTCTTTTGAAAAATATCTGCAAAACGAAAATCCTGATGTATATTTTAAAAGTGGTGATTCAATAAAAATAGAATTTCCTGTGTTTAATACTGAAATTATTGCTAAAATAAATCCTGATTTAAGTTTGTCTGGAATTTGGTATGACCGTTCACGGCCGGGTAATTATTTTATTCCATTTCAAGCAACAATTAATACACAAAATATAAGTTACCGTTTTGTTCAAAATCCTAAACCTGCAATCAAGTCGATTGAAGGTAAGTATACCGTTGTATTTTCTGATGAAAGCAGTACAGATACTGCAGTCGGAATCTTTAAGCAGGATAAGTCGCATTTAACCGGAACGTTTTTAACCACTACCGGTGATTATCGATTTTTAGAAGGTGAAGTAAGTGCTGATAGTTTTTTTCTTTCGGCATTTGATGGTTCACACGCTTTTTTATTTAAGGGGAAAATAACAATCGACGGAAATTTATCCGGAGCATGGTGGAGTGGCAAACATTATGCAGCAAATTTTACTGCTGTTAGGGATGAGAACGCTGTTTTACCGGATCCTAAATCGCTCACATTTTTAAAACCAGGGTATAAAACAATTCAATTTTCTTTCCCTGATGAAAACGGGAAGATGATTGCATTGTCGGATGAAGAATTCAAAGATAAAGTGGTAATTATTCAAATAGTCGGAAGCTGGTGTCCTAATTGTATGGACGAAACAAGTTATTTGAGCGAAATTGAAGAAAATTATAAAAATAAAAACCTTGCAATTGTTGCACTTTCGTTTGAAAGACAAACTGATGCTGTTAATTTTAAAAAGAATATTGATAAATTAAAATCGCACTTTGGTATTTCGTATCCATTTCTAAATGCCGGCTTGCCAAAGGATGCAAGCGATGCTTTACCTATGTTAAATAAAGTAATGAGTTTTCCAACTTCAATTGTATTAAATAAAAATCACGAAGTCGTTGAAATATATACCGGCTTTAGCGGCCCGGCAACCGGCGATTTATTTGTAAAGTATCAACACGATTTTGAAGTTTTTTTAGATAATTTATTGCAATAACATATAACGTTGATTATTTTGTCACAAAATCAATATTACGTTTTAAACCTTTGTATTTTGTACGTTGAATTGCTGAATTTTTAAAAAGGGTTTTAAACTTTTGTTCATCTAGTTCAATCCAATCATTTGTTTTCATGTCTAATAATAATTTTAAAGGGATAAAACGTTCTTCCTTGTGCGGAGTTGAGAACCTATTCCAAGGGCAGACATCCTGACAAATATCGCAACCAAATATTCTATTTTCCATTTGATTTTTAAAATTTTCCGGAATTAAAACATCTTTTAATTCGATTGTGAGATAGGAAATACATTTGGTAGGATCAATATGATAAGGGTCGTGCAAAGCATCAGTGGGACAAGCATCTATGCATGCAGTGCAAGTGCCACAATAATCTTTCATTGGGCCATCGTACATTAAATCTAAATCGCAAATTATTTCTGCAAGAAAAAAGAAGGAGCCTGATTTTGGATTAATAATGTTTGTGTTTTTTCCTTGCCATCCTAACCCACTTTTTTTTGCCCAAGCTTTTTCTAAAACGGGAGCAGAGTCAACAAAAATACGTGCATGAAAATCACCGCCAAGGTCTTTAATTTGTTCCAAGAAAGTATGTAATTTATCCTTAATTACAACATGATAATCTTCACCATAAGCATAGGTTGAAATTTTTAAAGTGCTATCGTCTAATTCAGATTTTTCAGGAAAATAATTATACATTAAACTAATAACCGACTTTGCATCAGGTACTAATTTGGTTGTATCTATGCGCATATCGAAATAATTTTCCATATACGCCATCTTGCCGTGCTTATTTTGGTTGAGCCACTTTTCTAAAAGGCGCGCTTCTTCATCCATCTGACCGGCTTTTGAAATTCCACAGTAAGAAAATCCTGCATCGGCAGCACCTTGTTTAATAAATGCAGTAATATTTTCTTTTGTAGAATTACGCATTCCCTAATTCCTGAATTTTATCTGAAGTATAAAAATGATCTCCGGCAATATGTTGAGATGCAATTTTTGCCATTGCTTTTGCAACTGTATTCACGTGAATTCCGCGATATTTTCTGAGTCCTCCAATCAATAAAGGATTTAGTATTGCAGATAAAATTTTTCCAATATTTTCACCGCCGCGTTTTTCTTGTCTGTCACCCAATAATAAAGAAGGCTGAAAAACATGTAAGGAAGGCAATTGAATGAGTTTTAGTTTATCGTGCAATTCCCCTTTCACTCTATTATAAAATATGGAAGATTTGCTATTAGCACCCATTGCTGAAATTATTAAGAGTTGATTACTGTTAAAGTTTTTGGCTGCTTCTGCAATTTTAATTGGTGTATATAAATCGGCTAATTTAAATTTTTCTTTATCGTAACCCACTTGTTTGATGGTGGTTCCGAGACAACAATAGATGTCGGCACTTTCGAATAGGTGGTCATATAAATCCAGGCTTGAAAAGTCGGTTGTGATATAACTCACTCTTTTATTTTCAGAACGTGTTTCTTTTCGCACAAAACAAATAATAGAATCATATTGATTGTTTAAAGTCAATAGATCTACTAATGCACTACCAGTTAAACCTGTGGATCCAAAAATTACTGCTTTTTTCATTTTGAAAGATATTTAATTGACTTGTTAACCAAAAAACAACTGAAATAATAAAGTGAAC
>JBBRGZ010000311.1:0-2759 GCA_038223395.1 Chitinophagales bacterium | reverse complement strand
ATATGAGGTATAACCTGTACGGTTTTGCCCAAAAATTCACCTCGACGTTCTTTTTCGATGACTCTTTGGTAAATACGGCCAGTAGTTACGTTATTTGCTTTTGAAGTTGGAACATTTAAAAAACGCTCGTAGTGTCCAAGATCCAAATCAGTTTCTGCACCATCATCAGTAACATAACATTCGCCATGTTCATATGGATTTAAAGTTCCTGGATCAACATTAATATATGGATCGAGCTTTTGAATGGTAACAGTAAAGCCTCTTGCTTGAAGTAATTTTGCTAAACTAGCTGCGATAATGCCTTTACCGAGAGAAGAAGTTACCCCGCCGGTAACAAAAATATATTTGG
This sequence comes from Chitinophagales bacterium, assembly GCA_038223395.1. Taxonomy (GTDB): domain Bacteria; phylum Bacteroidota; class Bacteroidia; order Chitinophagales; family BACL12; genus UBA7236. The sequence continues at coordinate 2,410 of JBBRGZ010000311.1, read as the reverse complement.
TTGGATTTGACATGCAGCTTTTTTAAAAACTGCCTACGAAATTACTAAATTTAAAGGGAAGAAGAAACTGAAATTTGACAAAAAGCTCTTAAATCCTCCAAATTTCTAACATTCTATTAACCTTATGTGGAACAATGGGCGTGGAACCTGTACTAAAAACAAAAAACCCCGTCCAGACATGATTGAACGGGGCTTTAAGGAGGTTTAGTCGTCGTTGCTCTTCTTCACCTTTTTCTTTAGTTTGATCTCGTGGTTCTCGCTATTGATGTTAACACCCTTTTCATCAATAGTGATGTGATTTCCATCCTTATCATTTACTTCGATTCCATCCTCATTTATTTTTACTTTATCCTTTAAATTTTTATTCATGTCCTCTATTTGCTCATCCTGGTCGCGTACCTCTAATCCGTCGCAATCCACGCATTCCATTTCTTTATCGTTCATTTTCCATCGGCGGCCAAGCATATCCTGGTCGTAAGTGTTGGTTGCATTATCCACATCATAAATTATATTTTTTAATGATCTATCAAAATACACTACTTTGCCTTTCGGAACTTTTACAATGATTTCTACTTCTTGCATTCTAAATTTTTGGCCTCCATCTAAATAAAATATCTCATCCAAAACAATTCCGGTGCTATCTAATTTATAATTATAATTTATTTCTTTGGCGCGCTCGTATGCTAAGCGTTTTTCTTTTCCTCTTGCTTTTCTGCTGATCACAATTTCGATATTCTCTCCAGATGTGCTGATGACTCTTACTTCCGGAAAACCAACGATTATCTTTTTGTTGTTCATGACGCCAATTGAATATTCATCGTGACCAAAATGAGCCTCGTCGTGATCGTCAAAATTCAGCTCTTCAATTTTATATTGCGAGATCAATTTGTCTTCGGGAAAAGCAGAGATGGTAAAAACTTCTGCGCTTGTTACAATTGTTTTGCTCTCTTTGAATTTACTGGTTTCGCTAAAATCAGAAGCCGTTTTTACTCCAGCGTAAGTAGCCATAATAAAACCAACTAACCACAATAAACCGGCACCAATATTTAACCAACGGTTAGAATATTTTATTTTGAATAATAATTTTATTCCACCATACAGTATCATAAAAGCAGGCACGGCGAATACTATAATTCCACCAATAAAAGCTAACCAATAGTGCGAACGATCGATGAAAATGATATTGATCCAATCATTAAATTCGGCAGATTCGCCTGCGATGGAAAAACCAAACACAGATGACAGCACTCCAAACATGATCATAAATCCGATGAAGATGAGGAATGCGCCTAATAAGCGGCCAATAACTCTAAAGAAACCACTCAGAATCATGGCTAATTTATCGAGGCCATTTCTGCTGTTATGTGACGCATTTTTAAATCCGTCGTTCATACGATTTTTTACGCCTTCCATTTCATCTTTAAAAGAACGGCTTATATTATCAATGTTGATGGGTTCTCCACGCATTGCTAATCTATCGGCTGTTGTTTTTGCTTCCGGAATAATAATCCAAAGAACAATGTATACCCATAAACTTAAGCCTCCAAAAAAGATTAATAAGAATGTTGCCAAGCGAATCCATACCACATCAACATCAAAATAATGTGCAACGCCCGAACACACACCGCCTATGGCTTTTTCATCAGGATCGCGAAATAATCGCTTTTTAATTGGGCCTGAAAAGTTTGAAGACTCCGATTGTGTTGATGAAGAATTAGTATTGTTTGTTTCACCATCTACAAATTCTTCGGGTTTTCCCAAGGCATTTATTACTTCGTCTACATCAGACATTAAAACCACTTGTTTAAATTGGTTTACTTTGGCCTGCAGTAATTCTGCAATGCGAGCTTCAATGTCGGCTATGATTTCGCTTCCGCTTTCATTGCTTGTAAAATATCCTTTGATGGTACTCAAATACTTACTCAACTTGTCGTAAGCATCTTCTTCAATGTGGAAGATAATACCGCTGATATTTATAGTTACCGTTTTATTCATGACTTTTTTTTATTTAATGTTTTTATTTACTAATTGTTTTATTTACTGCGCTCACTAAATCATCCCAGCTTATTTGCAATTCTTTTAAATATTGCGTGCCGATTTCGGTGAGTTTATAATATTTACGGGGTGGGCCGCTGGTGCTTTCTTCCCACCTGTAGGTTAATAAACCTGTGTTTTTTAACCTGGTGAGCAAAGGATAAAGTGTGCCTTCAACTACCACTAACTTTGTTTCTTTAAGCTTATCAATTATTTCGGTTGGATAAGCATCGCCTTGCGATAGAATAGAAAGTATGCATAGTTCAAGAACACCTTTACGCATTTGCGCTTTTGCATTCTCTGAGTTTACTGACATATGATTAGATTTTTTTGATGTTAAAAACAATACTGTATGCTACGTTACTTTTAATTTTTG
>JBBRGZ010000310.1:0-2779 GCA_038223395.1 Chitinophagales bacterium | reverse complement strand
TTTTCATTCCGGCAACCTTCGCTTCAATGCCAGTGGCAGCTACTTTCTTTGTTTCTTCGAGTGGTGGGGCTTGATCCTTTTTTCGTTGAGCCCCAGAAGATAAGCTTACTAGAATCAGGATACATGCAATACAATTTTTCATAGATGATAAGGATTAGCCTTTTAGGAAAGCTAACCAATAAAAAAAGCGTTTGCAACAAACGAAGAAATGGAGCGGTGGCTTTTTATATTAACGGTTTCTATACGCTAACCAGTTAGCGCTTAATTTACCGCAAGGACGCGAGGGGCTGTTTCGGATTATACATTTTTTATAATCAAGAACATTAAGGTATGCGGGAATATCCTCTAATATTTGTAGTTTCTGAACTATCTTATTTTAAAAAACTTTACTTCCATGCGGCTATGGGTTATCCGTTTGTGACTTTCATAAAACATTCGCATTATTAAGACGTAATCGGAGGCTTTACCTAATAAAACCTATGACCGAAGAAGAAATTCGAAAAGAGGTATTGATCATCGAACAAGCCAAAAAAGACCCACAAGTTTTTGGTGAACTCTATGAAAAATACTTTGATCGGATTTTCAATTATATTCTTAGACAAACAGATGACGAAGAATTGGCTGGTGATCTCTGCTCGCAAGCATTTGTAAACGCGTTGAACAATCTTAAAAAGTATGAATTTAGAGGATTTCCTTTTTCGGCTTGGCTCTATAAGATTGCAGGCAATGAAGTAAACAAGCATTACCGTAAAAATAAAGGCAAGAAAATTTTTAGTATTGAGGAGTTAAAGGTGCGGGAACTTGTAGAGCAAGCCACCGATGATTGGGATGAAGAGTTAATAAATCGGTTGCTGCGTTACATGAACGAACTACCCACAGAGATGGTGCAGGTGTTGGAACTTCGTTTTTTTGAAGATAAAGATTTTAGGGAAATTGCTTTTATACTTGACATGACAGAAAGCGGTGCTAAAATGCGCACGTATCGAGCATTAGATAAATTAAGAACGAATTTTAATCTTAAGGTAAGGTATCATGGGTAAGCATGAAATTCGGATTCGGAGAAATCGCATGTCTGCTCGTGGAAGTGAGCGATACCGAAATTATAGCTCGGTATTAAAACAGCATGGCGAAGGCAAGCGATTAAAAACAATCACTAAAATTTTTACTTTCTTTTTTATAATCATTGCATTAATTCTTGTATTCGTTGTTTTATCGCGATGGGAAGAAAAGCAAACGATTAAGAAAACTTCTATGGTAAGCCACACATACACGAATAAAAGTTAATAAAATATTCACTCGTGTTCTGTTAATAATTAATTGACGGATAAACCCCATCTTAGACTCACTTGGTAATTTAAAACATTCTACAAAAATTAATTTGTGCATTCGTGGCAAAAAATAGTTTGTGCCAAAAAATGTGACTTACCATAGGCATTGTGTTATGAGGGTAATACCAACTACACTAAAACTATGGAAACCAAGAAAAATCCCAGCAAAGATTTACGCCAACAATCTTCCAAATTTTTCCTTATTGGATTGTGTGTAAGTGTAACCTTAGCCATCACTGCTTTTGAATGGCGTATCAAGCAAAGAAAAATTATTATAGGCAATTTTGATTCTGCTGATGAGCCCTTAATCGAAATCATGCCAACAACTCACGAACCCGAAAAGCCAAAACCAATTTCCATTCAAAAAACGATTAGCAATACTAAAAAATCAGAAACCCTTGTTGAATTTGTCGCAACAAAGGAAAATCTTACCGATCCGGATTTCTCAATCCCGCAAGGAGATTTAAAAATTGATTCGGGTTTTTATGCCGTGCCTTTGGAACCAACTATTGAAATTTTTACAACTGCCGAACTAATGCCAAAACCGGTTGGTGGTTACGAGTTATTTTACAATCAGCTTTCCAAGAATTTAAAATATCCTAAGCAAGCACAGCGATCGCACACAGAGGGAAAAGTATTTGTTCAATTTGTGATTGATAGAAAGGGAAATTTAACCGAAATAAAAACTGTAAAAGGAATTGGTAATGGCTGCGATGAAGAGGCCATGCGGGTGCTGGCAGAAACCAAATGGCAACCCGGAAAACAACGTGGCGTGCCGGTGAATGTGCGTATGACAATGCCAATTAAATTTAAATTACAATAGATAAAATATTAAAAAATTAGGGAGTTAATAACTTTTGCTGAAAATCATTATTTAGTTACCTTTGCAAACTATTTTGGGCCTGTAGCTTAACTGAATAGAGTATCTGACTACGGATCAGAAGGTTGGGGGTTTGAATCCCTCCAGGCTCACATTTAAAAATCCTAACTCAGCTTGAATGGGTTAGGTTTTTTATTTCATGAAGAATAATAAAGCTTAACTAACCGTTTACTTGTAAAATCGGTCAAATGAAAAAAATTTTTGGTTCAATCCTGTTTCTGATTTTAACTATTAACGCATTCGCCCAAGACGAACCCGTAAAGAAAACTCGTAAGCCAAGTATACCGGGCTCTTTCATGGTCGATTTAGGTGTTAATCAGGCTATTGGCAAACCTGATATCTGGAAACAAGGCACTTGGGGTTCACGAACTGTGAATCTGTATTATCAATATTCATTGCGGTTTGGTCGCTCCAAGTTTAGTTTCAATCCTGGAATTGGCGTTAGCATGGAGCGTTGGAAGTTCAAAAATGGTGCAACCCTTATTGACACGGTTGAGTTGGTTAGTTTCCCCAACGGAGCAGTTTCAATGGATCAAGTAGAACAGTATAATTTATTAAGTCCTACCCGCAC
>JBBRGZ010000309.1:0-2794 GCA_038223395.1 Chitinophagales bacterium | reverse complement strand
AAATGGAGAATCCAATATTGATTATTTAGGCGTTAATTATTATTTTCCTGATTTAAAAATTCAAATCGATAAAAATAAAATTACCATTCCAAAAGCAGCCATCCATGATAAACTCGATAACCCCGGAACATTGCAAGGTGAAATAACCTACAGCAATTTTAATAACTGGAATTTCAGAGAATTGCGTTTACAATCTGATGATATCATTTTAATGGAATCAACCCCTAAAGAAAATCCTGATTTTAACGGTTATGTTATTGGCGAAGTAGATGCAAATATTACAGGTAAATTAGATGAATTAAATATCAGCGTTTCGGCAACTCCGCATAAATCAACTGTTGTTAATTTGCCAACCTATGGTTCGGGAAATATTACGAAGCACGATTTTATTCGTTTTGTAAATAGAGGAGATACTACGTTAGTAAAAGGACCTGATGAACTTAATTTGGCTGTTGTAACTATAGATTTAAAATTAAATATTACCCCTGATGCACAAATTAAAATAATACTCAATAGCGAAGGAACAGAATATTTATTAGGGCGTGGATATAGTGTATTATATATTAAAGCCAATTCTCTTGGTAAAGTAGATATATTAGGCGACTATAGAATAACTGAAGGTTTATACGACTTTTCGTTTCAGGGTTTATTTAACAGGCCATTTACTGTTAAACCCGGAAGCACAATTAGTTTTGACGGTGATCCGCTTAAAGCAAAACTGAATCTTACAGCGCAATACACAGCCAAGAAAGTTGCAATTAGCACTCTAACGGCTACAAGCACTTCGGAAACAACAGATGTAAACGTTTTAATATTAGTAACAGGAACGCTTGATGCACCTCAACTTAATTTTGATTTAGATATTCCGCAATCTGCCGCAGCAAACAATGCCGATTTTCAACGCCGCTTACAAGAAATAAAAGCAGATAAAAATGAGCTCAACAAACAGGTTTTTGGATTACTTATTACTACAAGTTTCCTCCCGCAAGATCTAACTTCATATAATCCGGTTGGCTCAACAGCTAATACAACACTCAACGATTTTGTATCATCACAAATTACAACTTATTTTCAAAATGTGTTGAGCGACTTTTTGAAAAATACGGAAATAGATATCGGGTACGATAAAATTCAAACAGGTAGTTATATTTATAATGATGAGCAAGGAAAACAATTTGACGTTGCCCTAAAACGCGAAATCAATGATAATATTATTGTAAAAGTGGGTACCACTTATTATGATTTTGCCTCAGGTGGATCAAGTAGTTCTGCATCAAGTTTGGCTGGAGATTTTGAGGTGGAATATTTAATTACTGAAGACGGCCGCATACGCGTAAAAGCATTTCGCCTATCAGAATACGATGCCATTATTGCTAGAAATGATGTAAGAACCGGTGTTGGTCTTTATTACACTAAAGACTTTGATAACGTAAGTGAATTATTCCAATGGAGAAAAAAGAATAAAAAGTCTACAGAATAGTATTATATAATTTCTCTTATTAAATTTTTTCCTTTTCTAAATGCTCTAAAGCCTCATCTACATTATCGCAAATAGTAAAGAAAGAATTCAGTTTTGTTGTTACTATTAAATCGAGTAATAACTTATTAAGTGAACATAACACAACTTCCCCATCCAATTTTCTTACAGTTGTTAAAACCTTCAAGAAAAAATTAAGACCGGTACTATTGATATATTCGAGTTCGCTCATATCAAAAATAATGCGATAGTAGTTTTCTTCTAGTAAATCTTTTAGCTCGTCGTTTAACGTAATTGTTTGAAATTCTCCAACCAATCTGCCATCTAAGCGAATAACTAAAGTATGATGTTTTTTCTTTTCAATTTTAAATTCCATAATTTTTCTTTTCTTCCGCAATTAATTAATTCTGCGTTTGTTCCTGCAGTTTTTGTTCATTTATTTCCCTCAATTTCTGACAGCTTCCACAAATGCCATACATATTTAAACTGTGATGCGTAATTTTAAAATTCAACAAATCGCCCATCATAGATTGTATCTGTTGGATGCGCGGATCGCAAAATTCCACAACTTTTTTACAATCTACACAAATAATATGGTCGTGTTGCTTATATCCATACGATTTTTCATACTGAGCTAGATTTTTTCCAAATTGATGTTTTGTAATTAAATCGCAGGTTAAAAGCAGTTCGAGGGTGTTATACACTGTGGCACGGCTTACTCGATAGTTTTTTTCAAGAATATGGGTGTATAAACTTTCTGCATCAAAATGGTCGGTGCGACTGTAAATTTCTTCCAGAATTGCAAAACGTTCGGGCGTTTTACGCAAACCTTTTTTTTCAAGATGTGCTGAGAAAATATTTTTTATCTCCTCAAAAAGTGTTCTATTATCCTGTTTTATCATAATATTTTATCCTTTTAACAAAAAATCAGCCTTCAATTCGTGTTACTGATATAACACCTTTCATTGCTCTAAGTTTACGTAGCAATGTCTCTAATTGCTCTGTATTTTTTACAAAAGTTTTAATTGTGCCTTCAAATAACCCTTCCTTAGCATCCATAACCAAACTTTGCATATTTAATTTCATATCGCCCGAAATAATATGAGTTACCTTGTTAACTAAACCCACATCATCTAATCCTGTAACTTTTATTCCCGTTAGAAATGCAATATCTTTTTGTTGCGTCCAACGCGTTTTTACAATGCGATATCCAAATTTACTCATCAACTCTGTTGCATTCGGACAATTTGTTTTATGAATTTTTATGCCTTCATTAATCGACACAAATCCAAAAACATCATCCCCCACAATTGGATT
>JBBRGZ010000308.1:0-2809 GCA_038223395.1 Chitinophagales bacterium | reverse complement strand
AATTTGGATTTGATTTTAATTCTTGTAGTAATTCTATTGACAATCTTTTTATAATATACTAAATATCACTATTTAAAAATCGCTCTTAAAATATACATTAAAAGTAGAACCTTTGCCTAAATCGCTTTCAACTTCAATTTTACCTCCCTTATCGGTTATCATTCTGTTTATAATGTATAACCCCATTCCTGTGCCTTCAATATGAGCGTTTACTCGTGAAAATTTATTAAAAATTGTTTCGTGATTTGTTGTTTCAATACCGAGTCCATTATCTATAATAGAAAGAACTACATATCCTTCCTGTTTCTCGGTTGCTATTATTATTTTTAAAGTTTCACCAGATTTTTTATACTTAATTGCATTATTTAAAAGATTATATACAATGCTTCGCAAATTTTTTCTTGAAAACATTATTTCTGATGTATTAAATTGTGTTTCTATATCAATTGCGTTATCGTAAATGTCATTCCTTAAGGCAAGTAAAACATCATGAAAGATATCTTCAATATTAAGTCGCTCAACTTCATTTGGGATGCCCGATTCTACTTTGATATGTTCAGTAAAGTCATCCACTAATGTTTTCATGTTTTTAGAAGCTCGTGTCAGTGTCTCAATCCATGTGGTAAATTGTTCAGTATCCCTATTTTTATACGACTCCATTAATTCATCTGCCAATAATACAATTGTTGTTAGCGGCTGCCTGATGTCGTGCGACAAGGTATAAAGTAAAGTATCATGTTCGGCATTTAGTTTTTCCAGTTCATTTAAAATTGCAATCCGTTTTGTTATATCTACAAAGGTTATAATGACACCATTTGTTCTATTTACTTTCCTGATTTTATAGGGTAAAATATTCATTTGGAACCATCTTTTGTCCGTTGTTTGAATCTCCTTTTCAAGAATTTCACCTGTAGCAATTACTTCGTTTATATTTTCTATTAGAGTTGGATATCGAATATTATCAGTTACATCTTGAATATTTTTGTTTAAATCGACAGCTGTTAGCGTAAATTGCTTCATAGCCGGCGGTGTAAACTTTCTAAGAATGAGGTTGCGGTCTACATATAATTGCGGAATAATGGTATTAGCAAAGTAATTTTCTAAGTCCTCATTCAATTCATCTAATTCGTAAGCGGATGCTTTTGGAGTTGATTTTTGCATGATATATGTAAAGTTAATGAATATTAGAAATATTTGTTCTCAATATTATAAGAACTGAAAAAATTGAACAAGGAGTCAAATAGTGATACTCAATTGCCTTATTACTCCTTCAAAATTATCTATTTATTCCTAAAGGGCAAAATTGTTATTACTCGAAAATCACGATCACAATTTACAGTTCGCCAAACAGCAATAGTGTTCTTGCGATTTACTTGATTTTATTTTTGCGAATAGTTATTCCTACTGAGGAAAGATTACCACTTTAAAATGGTATTAGTTTAATTTTTTTCTTGATATAAATTGAAGAAATGCATAGTTGAGGGTACAATTGGGAAATCGTTCTCTACCTTGCTATCATATCTTTTATCGGTAAGATAGTATTCATGAGTGTTTTTAAAATCGGGATATATTTTATAATTCCTAATTAGGTAACTATGCATAACCCAATTATAATAAACAGTATTAGTTGCTCCAATTATTTTTTCATTATCAATGTGTTTACTAATAAATTCTGCATCGGAAATATATTTTTCATCTCTACTCACTTTTCCAAAATTTAAAATACTAAAAATTAAAGTAGTGGACAAAACTAAAATTGTTAATAGTTGAAAAATTTTATAACTGTTTTTACTCAGTGTTAATTTTTCAATTAATAGTTGGAATTGCATAATTAAAAGAAAACTAAATCCTATTGCTATAAATGGAAGTGCCGGCGTCATATAAAACTGTTTTTGAACAGGAGTGATCATGATTGGTAAAATACCGGTTAAACCTACTAAAAGAAAAAATATCCCTTCTTTATTTAAAAATGAAAAATCAAATGATTTTATATTGCGGCTCGAAAATTTTGTAAAAATGAGAATTAAAATTGGAATTAAAAGTTGTTGCAAAAGTGCAAATATTACAAAAAACGTTCCTTCATTATTGATTTCACCTCCAATTCGTGACAATGTTCTATCTATAAAATAACTTTGGTAAAATTGAATAGACTCTTTAAAAGTCAAGAACATGATTAAATAACATGTCGTTACGATTAAAACCATCAAAAAACTAATTATAAATGTTTTAATAAATGAAAACTGATTAAAAATAAAATAATACAACAATGGAATACTTAAGGTAAATAAGCCCGGAAGCCCTTTTGTTAAAGTAGCACAAAAAATGAAAATAGAAGCAATTAAAATGTTTAAATAAATGTTTTTACCTTGTAAGGCTTTTAACATAAATATTGCTGACAGTAAAACAAAAATACCCATAGTATTTTCTAACATATTATTTCTAAAGCTCCAAAAAACAATAGGAAGGGTTATCCAAATTAAAAATGGAACCCATGAATATTGCTTAATGTTTTGCTGTTTATGAAATTGAATTGTCCATATTTTGGAAATTAGTAATCCAGTTATAAGGAAACAAATAAAAGTATAGATTCTCTCTGTATAAATTGTATCGCCAATTAAATTAAAGAATAAAGACTGGATACCGAAAGCTAATGGAGGCTGTTCGCTAAATGCACTTAAATCATGTATGTTATATAAGTCAAATTGCAGGTTCCAAAAACTTCCATTGCCAATTGCAAGATTCCTACTCACCGCTGAATACTGCACTGCATCCATAAACATGCCGTTTTGAATAAGTATCGGAATTATTA
>JBBRGZ010000307.1:0-2811 GCA_038223395.1 Chitinophagales bacterium | reverse complement strand
CAAAATCCGGATTACCGCAGCCAATTACAATATTATCGGGTTTCGTTTTCGAAAAAATTGCAACTCCACTGTATCCCTTTTTTTGTGCCGGATGCCAATAATGATGATATCCTAGAGCATCAAAAAGTGTAAGGTCTAATTGACCAGGTTCTGCTTTTAACTCTTGCACACAAATGATATCAAAAGCGTGTTCGCGCACCCAGTCGAGCCAACCGCGATTCATTGCAGCGCGAATACCGTTAAGATTGTAAGTTATTATTTTCATTTTCTAATAATTTAAGAGGTAAAGTTTTGGTAGTATTTGTATATCATTCTATTTCTCTCAAAAGTAATAATTACAGGTATAACCAATTACAATTTTTCTCAATAAAATGTTAAAATTGGCTGCATTTGTCCAAATTGAATGAGAGAAAATTTGCTTTACTAACCCAAATCGGCATTTCACACCCAAAACTATCCAATTCAGCAAATTTGTATTATTTGTTAAATCGGAAGTTTTAATTTTATAAAATCATTAATCAAACACAAAACAACTTTTAAGTAAATTTGAAGTAAGAAATATATTGTTATGTAGAGTTCAGCCAATTTTATTACATAATAAACCACAAAACCCAAATGAAATTTAGAATCTTTTTCTTCTCAATGGCATTTTCAGCCTTGCCTACTTTTGCACAAATTGCACCTGAAAAACCCAACTTTATATTCATTGTATTAGACGACCTTAACGATTATATTGAAGGTTATAATGGCAACCCACAAATTGAAACTCCGGCAATCCACCAATTGGCGAATAGCGGAGTTACTTTTTTAAATGCTTTTTCAAATGGCAATGGATGTGCTCCAAGTCGTACTAGTTTTTTGTCAGGAAAAGATATGACATATACACAAGTATATTCAAATGATGATTATGCTCCAAAATTCAGATCAAATTTTACTGCGGCAAAAGGCAACGAAGAAGTGTATACCTTACCTGAAATATTAAAAGATTCTGGCGGGTATTATACTTATGTAATTAATAAGTTTTTTCATAGCCCATTAGAAAATGATTTTGATAAAACAACTGCAAATCCATGCGATAAAAAATATTCTTGGAATAAAAAATTTACAGCAGATTTAACACCAGAATTTGAAGATTTATTATTTTCCTATAGCAATTTTGGCACATTGGAATATGGTATGATACCGGATTCACTCGAATCAAAATTACAGGATTATATCGGCACTGATACTGCAATTCAATTTATAAATAATTTCGCAAATGGCACAGCAAATACTTGTGGTAAACCATTTTTTCTTGCCTTAGGATATCACAAACCACATTCTGATAGATTTATTCCCGCAAAATATTTTCCACCTTATTATGTGGAGGATTTAAATACAATTCCTTATATAATTCCCTACAACCAACCCTATAATGCATTTCCATATAACGGTATAGTAAATGAACCACAACCTGAAATAAAGTATGATGATTATTATCACCTTCCAGAAGCCGGAATTGCCCAAAATATGGCGGGAATTGGAAGCATTTATAAAATCATTAATGATATGATTGATGATCTTGACGTAATACCAGAAATTAATCCTTTATTATCGGACGAGGAACGCAAAGAAATTATTTATAATACAATATCATCAAATTATCTAACTGCTTATTACGCTGCTGTGCAATATGTTGATGCACAAATCGGAAGGGTTATGGACGCGCTGCAATCTCACCCCGACTTAGCTGAAAACACTATTATTATTCTAACTAGCGACCACGGGTATTCTCTAGGAGAGAAAAGACATTGGACAAAATGGTCTTTATGGGAAACAGATTTACGTATTCCTTTTATTATAATAGACCCAAACAAACCCGGAAATCAAATTTGCAATTCTGTGGTTTCTTTAATTGATTTATACCCCACCATTTGCGACATGGCATCTGTTGATTATCCTCATTTTGCTGATGGAACAGACTATCTCGATGGAAATAGCCTTACACCAATTTTAAATAATTTGGATGCACAGGTAGAACATGTTGCATTATCTACTGCAAAAAAAGCAAATAATATCGGCTCTTGTTTTCCGCATTATTCAGTAAGAACAGCACAATTTCATTATATACGTTATCAAAATAATAACAATGGAGATATTGATTTTAACACCTGCGATGAAACTTCTACAAATTACGATGCCGAATTGTATAAAATTGGTGAAAATCGCGAAACAGATCCTTATGAATGGAATAATTTAATTAATAATCCTGATTATGCACCTGTTGTAAATTTTTTAAATCAATTTATTCCAGGAGGCGATTTGTATTTACAAAATCCATATAAAGTCAATATCTCAAACAACCCTTTACCTTGTTTTTTAGGTAATCACGAATATATAAAATTTAAATCTTCATTATTTAATGAAAACGGTACACCTATTACAGGAGCTGCGTTATCACATTATACATTTAAATGGACAAATAATTTAACAGCGGCTATATATGTTGGAAATGCATATAATTTTCATACAAGCACAATACCAACTGCTGTATTTAATACACATGATAACATTATTTTTTATTTAGAGGTTACAGATAATTTAACTGGAAAACTCATTGCATTTGATACTAAAACTATTTATTTGAACGACAGCAATGCACCTACATCAAGTTTTAATTTGGCGACAGATGTGTTACCAAATAGTATCAAGATAATTGATTATTCCATTTCAGGTTCGTATAATAATACCTATTGGACTTTTGGAGATGGATTTTATTCTGAAGATTTCTTACCTGCTACCCATATTTATGCTACAACGGGTGTTTTTTTT
>JBBRGZ010000306.1:0-2830 GCA_038223395.1 Chitinophagales bacterium | reverse complement strand
AACAACATGCGCAGAAACCGGCAATGGCAATTTATTGGAATTAGCAGTTGATGCAGCAAAAAAACGCGCAACCTTAGGCGAAATTTCTGATGCAATGGAAAAAGTGTTCGGTAGATTTGTTGCGGATATTCAATCCGTTTCGGGTGTTTATCAAAAGGAAGTTATGGATAATAAAATGTTTGTTAAAGCAAGAAAACTCAGCGACGATTTTGCAGAAAAAGAAGGCAGAAGACCGCGCATTTTGGTAGCAAAACTCGGCCAAGACGGACACGACCGCGGCGCGAAAGTAATTGCAACTGCATTTGCAGATATTGGTTTTGATGTGGATATTAGTCCGCTGTTTTTAACACCTGCTGAAGCTGTAAAACAAGCAATAGAAAACGACGTGCATATTATTGGAATTTCGTCGCTTGCAGCCGGACATAAAACCTTGGTTCCTCAGGTAATGAGTGCATTAAAAAATTATGGAAGAGAGGATATTATTGTTGTTGTTGGAGGTGTAATTCCGCAGCAAGATTATGGCTTTTTAGAAGAAGCGGGCGCTGCATTTATATTTGGTCCGGGAACTGTTATTGCGGATGCAGCAGTAGTATTACTTGAAAAAATGTTGGGGTATGTTGGTGATGATGTTGAAGAAACTGAATGATTAAAAATCTAATTCAACAGCAGGATCCCAAAATAATTTTTTGAAATCAATAATTTGATCATCTTTTATTTTAATTTTTTCTTTTTCCAATAAGATTTGCATTTTTTCAGGGGGATTAAAATGCGCTTTTCCGGTTAACAATCCATTGCGATTAACCACACGATGTGCCGGAACTTTCGGTATTGCACCGTGACTTGCATTCATTGCCCAACCAACCATGCGCGCACTTAAACCGGTGCCAAGATATTTTGCTATGGCGCCATAACTTGTCACCCTACCCTTAGGAATAAGCCGCACAACCTGCCAAACAAGATCGAAAAAATTTTCTTTATCTGAATATTCTGCCATAACATTTGTTTATCCCAAATTAATCAATAGACAAATAAAAATCAACTAACCTATTGATTTTGTTGGGGTTACCCTGAATAGCGTGCAATTTGCAACGCCTGTGTTTTCTTTAAAATTATTCTAAGTCAAATTAAATGCTTATTCAGGGTTACCCTGAATAGCAAACAATTGGAAATAGCATGTTGTTGGTTTATAATAGCTGATTTTATTGCAATTTCTATTTGTTACTATTTTTATTGCTTCTTCAGGGGTTATCAAAATTAGGTTTTGCTACTTTGCTATTCAAATTGATATGAAGATATTTTTTGAAAATATTACTTTTGTAAATATGCCATTAAAAATTCCGGTTAAAGCAGGTTCCATCACAAATCTCACTGACGCGCGTTTTTTTGCTGCCTTTGAAGTGCAATATATCGGATTTTGTTTCGACCCACAATCTCCAAATTATATTTCGCCACAAAATGCCCTAGCAATTAAAGGTTGGATTCACGGCCCAAAAATTGTCGCCGAATTTGCAAATCAAGATTTGGACAATGTCCAAAATATCATCCAATTTTTTGAACCCGATGTACTCGAATTGACGGATAAGTATTTCTCAGGAAATATTTGTTTAATTCCCGGCAACCTCCCATTAATTCGCAAAACAACATTGGAGAATTCGACATTTATTTCCGCAGAAAATGTTCTATTTATTTTAACAACCGAGCAAGAAGATTTGAGTATGCCCACCCAACAAATTCCCATAATGCTCGATATAACCAACACCCCATTCCAAATCGAATCATTCCTCGCAGATGCTATCCAAATACAAGGCAATACCGAAAAAGAAATTGGTCTACGAGATTATGATAAACTTGCGGATTTGATGGAGAGTTTGGTTGAATAAACATGTAGTAGATCTCCTACGTCGATCAGTATATGTTGTAGTTCAGGGTTGTGGGTTCAGCGTTCTAGGTTCTAAGTTCAGTGTTCTGGGTTGTCTGCTGACTGTGTCAACGTTAGCCTGGTTCTGTGTTCTAGGTTAAGGGTTGTGTTTGTTTATAGTGAGGAGTGAAAATAAACAACTTTCGAAAATCCCACTCATTTCTCATTACTCATTTCTCATTCTTCCAAATCACCAAAAACAAACGGTTAATGAATTATGAGTAATGAGCAATGAGTTTACATTTTAGTGGAATCGAAAATTGAAATCCTTTTTTATACAATAAAATAAACAACAAAATTCGCCAGTACTTTGTTAACCTCCAATCAGCCCACTCACCACTCACCACTCACCATTCACCATTCCCCCCCAAACGCAACATACTTTATCGTTCTTCCCTCAGCCAAATGCAAACCTTCATAATACGTTTTAATTTCCAAAAAGGGATGAGGTAGTGGTTTTGAATAAATATCATCATCCGCATAAATTAATTTGAGATTTAATTCTGCAACGGTTTCTTTTGTAAATTCATACAAAGTAGCATCATCTGTTTTGAGGTGAATTACAGCTCCCGGTTTTAAAATCTTTTTATAATAATTAATAAATCTTTCGCTTGTAAGTCTCTTTTGGGTTTTGCCTTTTTTTAAATGTGGATCGGGAAAAGTAATCCAGATTTCGCTTACTTCGTTTGTATCAAAAAAGGTAGATATAATATTAATATCAGTTCTTAAAAAAAAGGCATTAGTTATATTTTGTTCCAAAGCTTTTTTTGCGCCTCTGTGCATGCGGTTGCCTTTTACATCAACACCAATATAATTTTTCGATTTATCTGCTAGTGCCATTGCACAGGTATATTCGCCTTTTCCGCAGGCGAGTTCTAATACAATGGGATTTTCATTTTTAAAAATGTTGCT
>JBBRGZ010000305.1:0-2837 GCA_038223395.1 Chitinophagales bacterium | reverse complement strand
ATCCTGTAACGGGCGACCAGTAAATGGGTGTTTTCTCTTCCCTGTTTATTTCTACAGCGCCAAGATCAACCACTTTCTTTTTGGTGATGACATTAAATCCTGTAAACACAGTCATTAAAATGCCAATAACGATTACTGCTAAGCCTATGTTTTTCATAATACAATTGTTTTCATTCGTCAATTGCAAAACTCACCCCAATCATAAAATGACAAATTAGAGCAGAGGAAGAGGCCTTTCTTATTTTGAGGTGTGGATTTTGTTACCCAGAGTGTGCTTAATCAAACACAGTTACTTTAGGTTACGCAGAGTTGCAATTGAACAGTAATAAAACAAATGTCACAAAAAATATATCACTGGTTTTCCATCAATCAAATTGAATTAGCAGCTTTTAACAAATACTGACATAAATAATATAACTGCAATGCATATATTCGGGTGTTAGGCACAATGCTATTTGACACACTCTGCAAATTCTGGCAAGACAAACTAAGAGACAAAATTATGATTAAAAAAAGACTGATTTTAATACCACTATTTGTTTGTTTCTGCCTTTTCAAACTCTCAGCACAGACATCAATAAAAACAATTACTCAATTACAGGACACGATAAATAAAATTTTGATTAATGAGCATCAAAGCTCTATAATGTTGGCAGTTGTTACAAAAGACACAGTTCTTTTATCAAATGGATTTGGAACTGCAAATATTGACACAAAACAAAAAGCTACCAGTCAGACACTTTTTCCAATGGCTTCAATTACTAAAACGTTTACCGCATTAGCTATAATGAAATTAGTAAAACAAGGCAAACTCTCATTGTATGACAACCTTTCTAAAATTGCACCTGAAATAATTTTTACCAATAAATGGGAAAAAACAAATCCTGTTAAAATTATTCACCTTTTAGAGCATACATCAGGTTTTGATGACCTTCGTTTTAATACTTTTTGGAGCAATGATTTGAACATATCTGAACTACAAGCAATTGAAAAATGTAAAAACTCAATGTATTGCAGATGGACACCTGGCGAACGAGAAGCATATTCAAATATTGGCTACAATATTTTAGGCTATTTAATTGAAAAACTATCAGGTTTAAGGTATGATGATTTTCTAAAAAAAGAAATTCTTTTACCTATTGGAATGACAAACAGCAATTTTATTATTCCTACAAAACCCAATTCAGTTAATGCAACACCCTACGAATGGAATGGGAATAATTATAAGCAACTTCCTTTTTTACAAATGGTTGGCAAAGGTTCAGGAGCATTGTATTCTTGTGCAGATGATATGGCAAAGTTTGTCAAGTTTATGCTAAATAATGGCAATGCCGAAATTGAACGAATGGAAATTCCCGAAAATACACCTGCTGCCAAGTTAGGCTTAAAGACAGGTTATGGCAAGGGAATTACAGTTGATTTCTTAAATTATAAGTTCCCTTTTTATGGACACGATGGAGCAGGTTTAGGCTTTAATTCTCGTTATGCTTACAACAGAGATTTAAAAGTGGGCTTTGTCATTTGTTCCTCAAATTCAAATTTGTTTTCTGACTTATTACTAAATTACCTTACTGACTCTCTACAAAAGCCCAAGCCAATCCCTACAATATCTGTAAGCATTGAAACATTAAAATCCTATGAAGGTTATTATCAACTTAAATCACCACGTTTTGAAATTTTGAATAAATATTTGGAGGAGTTATTTCACGGCTATCATATAGAACTGAAAGGCGATAGTTTACATTCATACGGTTTTAAAAGACCTGACCAAGTTATGTTACCAGTAACATCAGCCATTTTCAGAAAACCAAATGAAAATCTACCATCATTTTTATTTACAACAAATCAAGAAGGTAATAAAGTTTTGTATGAGTGGGGTGCTTATTATGAAAAGACATCTTTTACAAAAATATTAGTAATCAGAATTTTGGTTTTGGGTGGTTTAGTTTGTGGAATATTACTTTTGTTAAGTTCAATATTTTGGTTATTCAAAGCAATATTCAAAAAACTGTCTTGGAAAGAATATTTTAAAAGAAGTTTATCAGCCTTTGGAGTTCTTTCTTTAATTATAGCTTTTGGAACACTTGCATATATGGAAACAAACGTTTCACTAATGGGGACAGTAAATTTTTTCACTATTACATTTTTCATTGGAACAATTTTGTTTGCAGTATTGTGTATAGCAGGGTTTATTTTGACAATTAAAAGGTTTAGACAAATAACAAATAAATGGACAATGTGGTATTTATTCGTAACTACTACTTGGTTATTAGCATTAGTTGTTTTCTATTTTCATTATGATTGGATAGGACTAAGAATGTGGAGTTACTGACAAAAAATTATGCACGACCGAGAAGAAGCACTGTGCCTAACAAAAGCTATAAAACATATGCTGTATTGTAGGTTCTTAAAGCGTGTGCTGTTAAATTTCTTCATCAACGTGGGACAAGAATGTAGGTATTTAAACGCATACGTTTCATAGCTAAACGTTGGTAACAAGTTAAGAACGAAATGGGAATTTTAACTAATAAGAAACATTTTTTGCACGAACATCTGACTTTTATTGAGTCAATAGAAATCGATGGAAAAGATGGCGGATTTAAAAAATTCCTGAATGAATTAGGAATTAGAAACAAAGGAGAAAGTTGGGAAATTGACCATTCAATTGTTGACTGGAATAAAACGGAAAATCATTATCAATTCTTTTTTGATTACGAAAACAACGAATCTGAAATTATGAATTGGCTAAAAAAAAGCGAATTATCAAAATCTGAATTTCTATATACTTGGTTGGATTGGAATGACCCAATTGTGAAAATAAAGACGGAGGATTTTAT
>JBBRGZ010000304.1:0-2849 GCA_038223395.1 Chitinophagales bacterium | reverse complement strand
CCGAAAGTCTTAAAACTGACATACCAGCCGTTAATCCTGCTGTACCATAAATCATAGCTTCCTTCATCGACATACCTTCGGGTAACTTAACGGCCCATTCTGAGGGTACCCGAATGTATTCGCCAAATCCGCCAGCCGTATTCATTCCCATATCATAACTTGTTACAATTACTTTATCATCAGTTTTATATAAATCTGTTTTGGAATCAACTACTATTCCGACGGCATCAATTCCGGGTGTGTGGGGATAAGATTTTGTAACCCCCTTATTTCCTGATGCAGAAAGCGCATCTTTGAAATTCAATGATGAATAATGAACTTTAATTAACAAATCTCCCGGTGGTAAATCCTTTACCATTTTAGTCTTTACGCCTCCGCTGAATTTTCCATCTTTTTCTTCGACAACAAATGCCTTAAATTCCTGATTATCCATTTTTATTTAGTCTTTATTTATTATTAAAATGCGTTGCAAATATTAATTGGTTATATTGATAATCTTCATGACCTGATTTTATAATTACTGATTCCCAATCCCTAATACATTATAGTTGATATTCAACACATAACCAAATCATTTTACAGATTTTTGATATTTTCTTTTTTTATTAATACCGTTCAAAATTTTGTTTATCAGTGAATACATATTTTCATGGATTTTTAATTCCTTCAAAATTAAACTGTATTGTAGAATCCGTAGTTGGCTCGCATACCAGAACTCATCGGAAATGGATATCTCGGTGGGTTGACGTTGTCAGGAGCTACGCACGCTGACAAGTCATTTCGACCAAACCTGTTAGCGTCCTTAGATCTAACAGCGTTATCGTCAATGGATTAATAATTATTTAATATAGTCTTATAATCCTGAAATACCTGATTCAGAATTGAGTAATTGATTTTATGATTTAAGGAAAATCAAGCTAACCTTGATATGTGTTATTTTTTTCAAAAGAGTTTAACAGGTTTTGTTAGTGTATTTATGTTTATGTTCGTGCATAAATTTTGAATTTGCAAACTGTTACGGTAAATTCATATTTTATTAATCAATTACACACAGTAAGCTATTAGATTAATTATCATATTTGAGCACTTCGGAATTTAAATATAAAATGGTATTATAATGTTTTTCCCAATTTATTTATGACAAGCCTTAAACAAAAAACAGCTGCCGGCTTAAAATGGAGTTCAATAGAGAGCTTTTCAAGCCAGGGAATCAGTTTTGTCATAGGTATTATTATAGCCCGAATATTGTCGCCTTCAGATTATGGAATTATAGGAATGATTTTAATTTTTACTGAAGTCTCTGCAGTGTTCATAAACGGAGGTTTTAGTGCTGCTTTAATCCGAAAACAAAATAGAACCGAATCCGATCTTTCCACAGTTTTTTATTACAATATTGCGGTGAGTTTGTTTTTTTATTTAGTCCTTTTTGTATCAGCCCCAACCATTGCAAATTTTTATAATTCACCTATACTTACTTTGGTTGTCAGGGTTGTGAGTTTAAATATGGTTATAGGAGCATTAGGTTCAATTCAGAGTACAATTTTAAATATTGCAATCGACTTTAAAACGCAAACAAAAATAACCGTAATAACGTTGATTATTACCGGAACTATTGGAATATCAATGGCATACAGTGGTTATGGCGTATGGGCTTTGGTATTTCAAGGTTTAGCTTCTACAGTTATTTCTACCGGATTACTATGGTTTTTTATCGGCTGGAAACCAAAATTAGTGTTTTCATTGAACTCTTTTAAAGAACTTTTTGGTTTCGGTTCAAAACTAATGCTGTCCGGATTGCTGGATACTGTTTACAGGAATATCTATCAGGTAGTAATTGGTAAAAAATTCACGCCTGCAGAATTGGGTTTTTTTACAAGAGCCAAGGGGCTTGCACAACTTCCATCATCCAATATTACCAATATAATTCAAAGGGTTACTTTTCCGGTTTTGAGTGAAATGCAGGATAATATTGCACAGTTGGGAAATAATTATCGGAAACTACTAAAAATGTCGGCATTTATAATTTTCCCGTTGATGATGCTTTTATTTGGACTTGCCGAACCACTGATTAAAATCCTTTTAACCGACAAATGGCTGCCTGCTGTGCCTTTGTTGCAAGTATTATGCTTTAGTTACATGTTTTATCCCATTCATGCCATAAACCTGAATCTTTTGCAGGTAAAAGGACGGTCTGACCTTTTTCTGCGATTGGAAATAATTAAAAAAACATTGACAACAATTGTACTTTTTGCAACAGCGCCTTTTGGCGTTTTGATAATGTGTTACGGAATAATAGTTACTTCTGTTTTAGCATTAATCATTAATACATTTTATACCGGAAAGCTAATAAACATAGGGTTCTTCAAACAGTTAAAGGATATTTTTCCAATAATTATACTGTCATTTATAACTGGATTTTTAGCTTATTTACCATCATTGATTTTAACTGAAAGTTATTTTCAGCTTGGCCTTGGCGGATTATTAGGGACTCTTTTTTTTATAGGTGCATCAACTCTTTTAAAATTCGGCGAGATAAATGAGCTGAAAAATTTTCTTTTCAAACAGAATAAAAAATTGTAAAACAGCAACATTATGGATAATTTGAAAAACCCAATTTACGTTACTAAGCCCTCGTTGCCTGATTTGCAGGATTTTTTGCCTTACCTCGAACAAATTTGGGAAACAAAAATTCTTACCAACAACGGGCCTTTTCACAAGCAGTTGGAAAAGGAACTGGCTGAATTTCTTGGTGTGCCCTATATTTCGTTATTTGCAAACGGAACTCTTGCGCTTGTAACAGCCTTGCAGGTGCTGGGTATTTCAGGCGAGGTTATAACAACACCTTACAG
>JBBRGZ010000303.1:0-2861 GCA_038223395.1 Chitinophagales bacterium | reverse complement strand
GCAGTATTTTTTTACCAATAAATACTTTATCAGCAATACGCACAACTTTCATTTTACCGTCTTCGGTAAATGCAATAATATCATCAATATCTGAGCAATCGCTTATAAATTCATCTTTCTTTAAGCCGAGGCCGATAAATCCATCTTCACGGTTAACGTATAATTTTGCGTTATTTGCAACTACAGATTTTGCTTCAATCACATCGAATTTTCTTATTTCTGTTTTGCGTTCGCGGCCTTTACCGTATTTTTTTAGGAGGTCTTCAAAATATTGAATTGCATAATCTGTAAGGTGCCGTAAATTGTGTTTCACGTCCTTCATTTCTGCTTCCAAATCTTTTATAAAAGTATCCGCTTTAAATGCATCAAATTTCGAAATACGCTTGATTTTAATTTCCGTTAATCTCACAATATCATCCTCTGTAACTTCGCGCATTAACTTTGCTGTGAATGGTTTTAATCCCTTGTCAATAGCTTTTATTACAGCTTCCCAAGTTGTAGATTCTTCAATATCGCGATAAATTCTATTTTCAATAAATATTTTTTCAAGGGAGCTGAAATGCCATTTTTCATTTAATTCTTCAAGCTTAATTTCAAGCTCAAGTTTTAATAACTCTTTGGTATTTTTTGTAGACCTGCGCAATATTTCATCTACAGTAAAAAATATTGGCTTTTCGTTGTCAATAATACAGGTAGAAGGCGAAATAGAAACTTCGCAATCGGTAAATGCATACAAGGCATCCACCATCACATCGGGAGAAGTGCCGGGCGCTAATTCGATTGCAATTTCCACTTCAGCAGCGGTATTATCCGTTACCTTTTTTATTTTAATTTTTCCTTTATCATTTGCTTTAATAATGGAATCAATAAGCGATGTTGTTGTAGTTCCGAAAGCAATTTCTTTAATGAGAATTGTCTTTTTATCTGCAACTTCCATTTTAGCACGCGCACGAATTTTGCTTCCGCGTTCACCGCTGTTATAATCACTTACATCAATAAATCCTCCGGTGGGAAAATCGGGTAAAATGGTAGTTTCGTTTCCTTTTAAAACTTCTATGCTGCCTTCAATTAATTCGCAAAAATTATGTGGTAAAATTTTGGTTGATAATCCTACAGCAATTCCTTCAACTCCCATTGCTAATACCAATGGAAATTTAACCGGTAAACAAACAGGTTCGCGTTTTCTACCGTCGTAACTTAATTGCCATTCGGTAGTATCTTTATTAAATAATACTTCAAGTGCAAACTTCGATAAACGCGCTTCAATATAACGTGGCGCTGCAGCATCATCTCCTGTGCGTACATCGCCCCAGTTTCCTTGCGTTTCAATCAACAAATCTTTCTGTCCGATATTAACCAAAGCATCTCCAATTGATGCATCACCGTGTGGATGATATTGCATGGATTGACCGATAATGTTCGCCACTTTATTAAAGCGACCATCATCCATTTCTTTCATTGCGTGTAAAATTCTGCGCTGCACAGGTTTAACGCCATCGCGCAAATCTGGAACTGCGCGCTCTAGAATTACATAACTCGCATAATCCAGAAACCACTCCTTAAACATACCGGATACGTGTTTAGTACCCGTGCTTAAATTGCGTGCTTCTGAAGCTTCAATATCTTGTTGCTTTTTATCTTCTGATTTTTTCTTTGCCATCTCTTCCTTTTACACTTCTGTAGTTGCTTCTTCCTCAATTTCTGCAAATACAATATCTTTTTCCACTTTTAAATTTTTAATAATAAATAACTGTCTGTCGGGTGTATTTTTTCCCATATAATATTCCAGTGTATTCTGAATTGATTGTTCTTTTCCAATAATTACTGGATCTAATCGAATTTGTTCGCCGATAAATCCTGAAAATTCATCGGGACTAATTTCACCCAAACCCTTAAACCGTGTAATTTCAGGTTTGCCGCCTAATTTATTCATTGCAGCTTGTTTTTCTTCAGATGAATAACAATATATCGTTTCCTTTTTATTGCGAACTCTAAATAACGGGGTTTGCAAAATAAATACGTGACCATTTTTTACTAAATCGGGAAAAAATTGCAAGAAAAATGTAAGCAATAACAAACGTATATGCATTCCATCCACATCGGCATCTGTTGCAACCACAATTTTATTGTAGCGCAAATTTTCAATGCCGTCTTCAATATTTAATGCGTGTTGTAATAAATTAAATTCCTCATTTTCGTAAACCACTTTTTTTGTTAAGCCATAAGCATTTAATGGTTTTCCTTTCAACGAAAAAACTGCCTGTGTTTCAACGCTGCGCGCCTTTGTAATGGAACCGCTCGCACTATCACCTTCAGTAATAAACAAGGTGGATTCCATTGCTTTTTCGCTTTTGTCTTCTCCGTAGTGGAAGCGACAATCGCGCAATTTTTTGTTGTGGAGATTTGCTTTTTTGGCGCGTTCGTTTGCAAGTTTTTTTATGCCTGCAATTTCTTTGCGTTCGCGTTCATTTTGTAAAATGCGTTTTAATAATGCATCGGCAGTTGGTGGATTTTTATGCAGATAATCATCCAAAGATTTTTTAATGAAATCGTTTACAAATGTTCTTACCGGAATGCCTTCCGGCGCAATATTAATGGAACCCAATTTTGTTTTCGTTTGCGATTCAAATACAGGTTCTTGCACACGAATTGCAATTGCAGCAATTATGGCTTGACGAATATCAGCAGCATCAAAATCCTTTTTATAAAATTCTCTTACAGTTTTTACAATTGCTTCTCTAAATGCAGCTTGGTGCGTTCCGCCTTGTGTTGTGTATTGTCCGTTTACAAAACTGTAATATTCTTCGCCGTATTCGTTGCTATGCGATAAAGCTAATTCAATATCCTCCCCTTTTAAATGA
>JBBRGZ010000302.1:0-2869 GCA_038223395.1 Chitinophagales bacterium | reverse complement strand
TGGTGTTTCAAAACCAGCACCACACAAAACACCTTTACACGTTGCAAGACTCTTAATAAATGCCTCATTATTTATGGGTTGAATTTTAACATTTCCATCATTTATTATTTTTTTATTATGCTTGCTAAAAACATCCCATTGAACAGATTTAAATTTTTTCAAATTTTTCAACAACCGATCATCGTCATAAGCTGGCAGATAAACTGTGTAATGCCTATTATTAGAGGGTTTTAAATCTCTAATTTCCTGACGAATTACTGGTGTAAATATATTTTTACCAAATTTTGAAAAATGGAAACCATATTGGGCTGTTGTTGGTGCATAATATTTCAAGACCGTTCTACCTAATGGATCTTTCTTTTTAGGCTTGGGGGCATTTTTCACCAATACAGCGCATTGGTGGCTTAAAGAAATACATTGCAATCCTTTTTGTTTACAAGCCCAAGCCGTGACAGGCTCAAAATCATTAATGATTAAATCATATTCTTCAATTGGAATTTTTTCAATATCCTTCATTAACTCCCTAAGATCCATTTTTAGGTAGGTACTAACTATGTCTACACCTCCTTTTTTACCAAAAACAAAACTCAAACCCTTTAATTGATACTTAATTGGAAAAGGCAAACTTACATCCGCTTGAATGCCACTCACTAATATGTCGACTTCCCCTTTTTTCTGAAGAATTGGAACAATATCTCTTGCGCGACTTAAATGTCCGTTTCCAGTTCCTTGAATGGCATATAATATTTTCATATAGATTAATTTTAAGCACGTTTCATTAAATTAAATTCTTCTACCAAATTTTCAAACAATTGTGAATTATCAAGTGACACAAATTTTTTCTCAGAAAGATCAACGGATTGCGCTACCATATCATCTTGATATCTGTAGATACTCCATTTACCATCATTGTATTCCAAGGACGTAAGGTTTTCAATCCAATCACCTGAATTCATATAAGTAATAGCGCCTTCACTATTTTTTATTTCTCTAATTTCTGGTTGATGAATGTGACCACAGATTACAAAATCATATTCATTTGAAATCCCTATATCTGCAGCTGTTTGTTCAAAAGCATTTATAAATTTCACAGCTCCCTTTACACTATTTTTAATTTTTTTGGAAAGAGAGATTTTTCCCTTTCCCATTTTTTGAGAAATAAAATTTACTACTCTATTGATTAATATCAAAGCATCATAACCAATAGCGCCCAATTTTGCCAACCATTTGGCATGTTGCATGGTAACATCAAAAACGTCTCCATGAAAAATCCAGGACTTTTTTCCATCTATCTTTAATACAAGTTTGTTTACAATTTTAAAAGAACCCATTTTAAAACCAACAAATCTTCTTAACATTTCATCATGATTCCCCGTGACATAAAACACTTTTACATCCTTAGCAATTAAACCAGTTAAATGCTTTATAACTTGCATATGACTGGCTGGCCAATAACGTTTATTAAATTGCCATATATCTATAATATCCCCATTGAGTATAACTTTTTTAGGCTTAATACTTTTAAGATATTGGAGTAACTCTTTTGCGTGACATCCATAAGTTCCCAAATGAACATCAGAAATAACAACAACCTCTACTTCTCTTTTTTTTATCCTCATTTTCAAACAATTAGATAGCTGGTTTTTCTTTTAGTCGATTCGATTTGAAGGGAGAATACAAAGCAGAAAGTTGTTTCATAAGGACTCTAATGACAAGTGCGTGAAACCAAAATAAAAGTGTTTTCATCTTATACAGGTTTATATGTTAAAGTCAGGAAAAGTAAAGAGGGCAGAAGGACAATAAAGCTAAGGGCTTCAGAAGAATAATGAGTTATTATTTCTTCATTATTCATTGCTAATTAACGTATCGTAAAATTTCAATTTTATCACAATACAAAATTAGACAATACAACTCAGTTCGGTTTTACCGAATAATTAAGGAATAATTAAATTAAGAGGATAAAAAATTACCGAAAAGAAGGCAACCAATTGATTTCTTCTTGGTACATCATGCCACGAATAAGGCTAAGAAGCAATTTTGGACGAACAGGCTTAATCACAAAATGTTCTTTGGAGGAAGTTTTTAAATAATCTTCCAATTCAATCAAACTCAATAAGGTTACATTTTTTAATCGCTCTGTTTTTATTTGTTTGCTGAAAAGCTGAATTGCATTTTCTGAATCAGATGTATTTACTACAATTAAATTAGGAATTGATTTTTCGGCTGTAATTAAACCATCTTTTAAATTATTTGATTTAAAAACTACAAAGCCATTTTCAATTAAATTAGCTTCAATAAACTCTAATTCTTTTGAGTCATCAAACACCAACAATACGCTCTTCATGTTTTTCATTTTCTGTACTTTTTGATTGTTTTAGTACCTACAAATATAAATTTGAAATGAAAAAAAAACATCACCTCAATATTATCAAATGGTAAAGTGCCTAATTAAGCTGCCTTGTCAGCGAGCAGCTGATTTACCATATTCAAAAGGTATTCGAATCGAATGGGCTTAGAAGCAATTTGATCCGCACCAGAAGACATGGCATATACTACTTTATAGTCATCTGTCACAGCGGTTAGAAATATGAATGGGGTTCTATAGAATTGTTCCGATTTTCTAATCACTTTACACATTTCAATACCATCCATTGCTGGCATTAAAATATCTGAAATAATTAAATTTGGTAATTCTGCATTTGCGATTTTTATTCCTTCCAAACCATTATTTGCAACAACAACTTCAAAACCATTTTTTCGAAAGTTGTATGACAAAAATTCTAAAATATCTGGCTCATCATCTACTAATAATATTTTGACTCCTGTATTCATCTTGTTTTTTATACAAATTTAACTCAGCAATGCTTCT
>JBBRGZ010000301.1:0-2881 GCA_038223395.1 Chitinophagales bacterium | reverse complement strand
AACCAAGTAAATAATGTATTGGGCTTTCCCTACATATTTCGTGGTGCATTGGATGTGCAGGCTACAGAAATAAATGAAGAGATGAAACTTGCTGCCGTTAGAGCCCTCGCAGCACTTGCCAAAGAACCCGTTCCCGAATTTGTGAACATGGCTTACAGCGAAAAAAATATTCAGTTTGGAAGAACCTACATTATTCCAAAACCCGTTGACCCACGTTTAATTACCTGCGTTGCTCCTGCCGTTGCGAGAGCCGCAATAAAATCGGGTGTTGCTCGCAAAACAATTTTAGATTGGGAAGAATATGAACAGTCGCTTGCCTTGCGCCTTGGCCTAGAGGAAAGATTAATTAAAGCAATTACAAGCAAGGCAAAACAAAATCCAAAACGCGTGGTATTTGCCGAAGCCGATAATTTCAAAATATTAAAGGCAGCCCAAATTGTAAAGGAAGAAGGCATCGCAAAACCGATTTTACTGGGTCCTGTAGATAAAATAAAGGCAATAATTGCCGAAAATCAACTCGATTTGGAACATGTGCCCATTATTGACACGCGCGCTAAAGAGCAGGACGAAAAACGTGCGCACTTTGGTGAATTGTTTTTTAATAAAAGAAAGCGCCGCGGAATTAATATGTACGAAGGCAAAAAAATGATGCGCGATCGCACTTATTACGGGGCAATGATGGTAGAAACAGGTGAGGCAGATGCACTCATTTCAGGTTTAACGCGTCAATATCCCGAAACAATGAAACCTGCATTACAAATAATTGGAAGAGAAGACGGCACAAACCGTGTTGCAGGTATGCATATTGTACTTACTAAACACGGGCCCATATTTTTTGCCGATACAACCGCAAATTTTAATCCCTCAACAGAAGAACTTGTTGAAATAACTGCACTTACAGCAAAAGCAGTGCGTCAATTTAATATTCAACCTAAAATCGCCTTATTATCTTATTCAAATTTTGGTTCGGTTGAAAATGAAGAAACAATAAAAGTGCGCAATGCAGTAATTATATTAAAAGAACGTTTTCCGGGAATGATAGTGGAAGGTGAAATGCAAGTGAATATCGCCTTCAACAATGAATTAATGAAAGAAAATTACCCTTTTAGTGCGGTTGCTGATAAAACTGTTAATACACTCATTTTTCCGAATCTGCAGGCGGCAAATATTGGATATCAATTGATGCATTCCTTAGGGCAATGCGAAATAATTGGACCTATACTATTAGGCATGAAACGCTCGGTGCATATTTTACAATTGGGAAGTTCGGTGCGCGAAATAGTTAATATGGTTGCAATTGCAGTAACTGATGCACAGGTAAAATCCAAAAGAAAAGTATAACATTGCACTCTTGCTTTTTTATTGGAGCAAATTGCGCATAAAAAGATAGATAATTTAACATACACACAATAATTGACTTCCAAAACCGAGTCAAAAAAATTGAGAAACAGGTTAATTGCTTATGATTGCATATCTGATTGGAGAATTTACTGTTAAAAATCCTGCCTATATTATTGTAGAATGCAATGGTGTTGGCTATCAAGTAAATATTAGTCTGAACACCTTTTCTAAGGTTCAAACTTTGGCAAAAGGAAAATTACATACATATTTGCACGTGCGTGAAGATGCACAGATATTATACGGTTTTGCAGATGAGCAGGAAAAAAATCTTTTTATTCATTTGCTTTCCGTTCAGGGCGTGGGCCCAAATACGGCACGCATGATTTTAAGCAGTATGACTGCAGCCGATTTGGAGGATGCAATTTTGAGAGAAAACGATAAATTGTTACAAAGTATCAAAGGGGTTGGGCCAAAAATGGCAAAAAGACTCTTAATTGACCTAAAAGATAAAATTGGAAAGACAGTAGTTTCAACAGAAAATTCTTTTAGTGGTGGACACAATACTATAAGAGAAGAAGCGTTAAGTGCATTGGCGATGCTAGGATTCAACAGACTGCAAGGGGAAAAGGCTGTTGCAGCAGTATTTAAATCGAATCCTGAAGTTAGCGATGTAGAAACTTTAATAAAATCAGCATTGAAGAATTTGTAAACACGAGGTTTTGGCAGTATCTAAATTTATTCCCCAAATTTTAATAGGAGCTACAATAGGTGCTACAGCGCTAAGCACGGTGCTGTTTTCAAAACCGAGTATGTATAATTATAGCTCATCAGACTCAAGTTATGCTATTAATCCTGTTATTCCGCAAGATACACCTCCCGACCTTCCATTTCCATTTAACGACGACGGCGAGAGTGATTATTTTAATCCCGACGAAAATAATTTCGACCTCGACCCTCAAGGCTCGGGTGTAGTTACGCCAACCATCATTTACGACCCCGAAACTGACCAATATATTTATCAAGAACAAATTGGCTCAGAATACTACCGCGATCCGCAATATATTTCGTTTGAAGATTACCTAAAAGCGCAGGAAGATAAAGCATTAAACGATTATTGGAAAGAACGCTCCGGCGCATCCGATTTGCTTGGTGGCGACGGACAAGGAATTCAGTTAACGCCTTTTGATGGCGATTGCCGTTTGTTTGATGGTTGTAATGTTGAAATTAGGCCACAAGGTAATGTTGAGCTTACTTTTGGTGGCAGTTTTCAAAATATTCAGAATCCGATATTAACCGAAAATCAACGCAAACAAGGCGGTTTTGATTTTAATATGGATATCAATGCAAACGTAATTGGCTCCATCGGAAATAACCTCAAACTCAACTTTAATTATAATACCCAAGCAACCTTCGATTTCGAAAATCAGATAAAACTCGAATACAAAGGCAAGGAAGATCAAATAGTAAGAGGTATTGAAGCAGGTAATGTGAGTTT
This sequence comes from Chitinophagales bacterium, assembly GCA_038223395.1. Taxonomy (GTDB): domain Bacteria; phylum Bacteroidota; class Bacteroidia; order Chitinophagales; family BACL12; genus UBA7236. The sequence continues at coordinate 45 of JBBRGZ010000301.1, read as the reverse complement.
ACCACTTACAACACAATTAATTTCAGGGCCGCAATCTTTATTCGG
>JBBRGZ010000300.1:0-2881 GCA_038223395.1 Chitinophagales bacterium | reverse complement strand
CCCATTCCCGGGCCGCCGCCACCATGGGGAATTGAAAATGTTTTATGTAAATTTAAATGGCAAACATCTGCACCAATTTTTGCGGGTGATGTTAATCCCACTTGGGCATTCATATTTGCACCATCCATATAAACTAAGCCACCATTTTGATGAATGGTATCGCAAATAAACATAATTGTTTCTTCGAATACACCATGCGTTGAAGGATAAGTTACCATTAAAGCAGATAAATTTTCTGCGTGTTGTTCTGCTTTTAATTTTAAATCTTCAATATCAATATGACCTTCTACATCGCTTTTAATAACTACCACTTCCATACCTGCCATAACTGCACTTGCAGGATTTGTTCCGTGTGCACTTGCAGGAATTAAAACAATATTTCTATTTGCAGCATTATTATGAATATGATATGCACGAATAACCATTAATCCCGCATACTCGCCCTGTGCACCGGAATTTGGCTGAACTGAACATCCATCGAAGCGCGTTATTTCGCATAAATCTGCTTCTAATTCTTTTATTATTTCAAGGTATCCTGCCACTTGTTCTGCAGGCACAAAAGGATGTATTTGCGAAAACTCAGGCCATGAAACAGGATATAATTCTGTTGCAGCATTTAATTTCATTGTGCAACTTCCTAAAGGAATCATAGATGTTGTTAATGATAAATCTTTATTTTCAAGTCGCTTAATATAACGCATCATTTCGCTTTCTGAATGATAGGTATTAAATACAGGATGCGTTAAATATGTAGTTGTGCGCATTAATTGTTGCGGAATTGAAGATGATATTGCATCAATATTTGATAATTCAATTTTTGTTCCATTGTGCAATCCTTTCACCTCCATAAAAATTGCGACAATATCTATTATATCTTCTAATTCAGTTGATTCATCCAAAGCAATTTGCACATCACCATTATCATGATAAAAGAAATTAATTTGTTTAGCAATTGCATGTTGATGAATTAATCCACTTAAAGCACCACATTTAATATATAATGTATCAAAAAAAGCATCGTTCGATTGTTCGTAATCCATTTTGTGTAATGCATCGTTTAACAAACAAGTTAAACCGTGTACTTTTTCTGCAATTTCTTTTATGCCTTTAGGTCCGTGATACACTCCATACATACTCGCCATAATTGCAAGCAATGCCTGCGCCGTGCAAATATTAGAAGTTGCTTTTTCGCGACGAATATGTTGCTCGCGTGTTTGCAAAGCCATGCGCAAAGCAGGGCGATTATCTCTGTCTAAACTTACACCAATAATTCTGCCCGGCATGTCGCGTTTAAATTCTTCGCGAGTAGCAAAAAATGCTGCGTGCGGACCACCAAATCCCATTGGAACTCCAAATCTTTGCGAATTTCCTACTGCACAATCAGCGCCTAATTCTCCTGGTGATTTTAATACGGCAAGCGATAAAATATCGGCAGCTATTGTTACATAAATCTGCAAATGTTTTGCAGTTTGAATAAATTCGATATAATCAAAAACTTTTCCATTGGAGGCAGGATATTGCAATAACACACCAAAATAAGATGAATCTAAAATTACGGTTTCGTGATTTCCAATTACTAACTGAATACCAAGTGGCTCTGCTTTTGTTTTTAAAATATCTATGGTTTGCGGAAAACACAATTCACTTACAAAAAAGTTAGAAGCAATAATTTCTCTCTTATTTTTTTGGTGATAAAACATAATCATTGCCTCGGCAGCAGCGGTTCCTTCGTCCAATAAACTGGCGTTGGCAATTTCAAAACCCGTAAGATCTGCTATCATGGTTTGGTAATTGAGCAATGCCTCAAGGCGACCTTGTGCAATTTCAGCCTGATAAGGGGTGTATTGTGTATACCAACCCGGATTTTCGAATACATTGCGCTTGATTACAGCAGGAATTAGCGTGTGATTATAACCCATACCAATGTAGCTGCGATACACCTTGTTTTTGGAAGCTAATGCTTTGAGATGTTTGAGATAATTATGCTCAGTCATCGGCTCACCAATGGATAAAGCGCGATTTAAGCGGATATTTTCCGGTATTGTCTGGTCTATTAATGCGTCAAGTGACTCAGCACCAATGCTTTGCAACATGGCATCTACATCGTGATTACGCGGACCTAAGTGTCGGCTTTCAAAATTCTCGTTTGTTGTTATTCGAAGTTTCAATGGCTTAGAATTTAAAATTTGCTGCAAAATTACGGACTATATGTGTGCCTTTTTAGAGAATAAATTAAGATTAAACATGGAATGCACATTTTAGCACAATCTTTAATAATATAATGTTCCAGAAAGTTCAAAATTTATGTTCAAATCTTGCTAAAAAAATGGGAAAAAACAAGCTCGAATTGGAGGGATTTTGAGATGGAAATCAAAAGAAATTGCATGAATAAAATCCTCAATTAGATTGCATCTTTTTTAAGAGATATGGTCTGAATATAAAAATAGCTGCAGAAGTAACAATTAATCCGATAATTACAGAAGTATTTATTAAATTAAATAATACCCTCCGGAATGATGCATCCGCAATAATAGAATTCAATTAAACGTATTTCACATTACAAAAATGTTCCGAAACGCTCAAAGTGACAAGTATAACCATATGGAATTCGGAGCAAATAATCTTGATGCTCAGGTTCTGCCGGCCAAAAGGTCGTCATTGGCTCTAATGTAGTAACTATTTTGCCGGGCCATTTGCCTGAATCATTCACAATTTTAATTACTTCTTCAGCCACTTTTCTTTCCTCTTCATTCTGAATAAAAATTGCAGAGCGATAACTTGAGCCTCTATCATTGCCTTGTCTATCAACTGTAGAAGGATCATGAATTCTATAAAAGAAATCGAGAATCTCTCTAAAACTTATTTTTGCAGGATCGTAAGT
>JBBRGZ010000299.1:0-2913 GCA_038223395.1 Chitinophagales bacterium | reverse complement strand
CCGAACCATAGGTTGGCAAATTAACAACAGTTGATTTATGCGGTGTTGCCGAAACGCTAATATTTAATTCATCCAATTTACCTGTAATATTTGCATCCACTTCACCAATTACATATCCATTAAAATCAGGATTTTCTTTTGGAGTTGATTCCATTAAAATGATATCATCAGACTGCAAACGCAATTCTCTAAAATTCCAGTTATTAAAATTGCTGTAGGTTATTTCACCTTGCAATGTTCCGGGGTTATCGAGTTTATCATGGATGGCTGCTTTTGGGATGGTAATTTTATTTTTATCGATTTGAATTTTTAAATCAGGAAAATAATAATTAACGCCTAAATAATCAATATTGGATTCTCCATTTTTAATGCTGAGTTCACCTTCCATTTCAGGACGTGAAACAGGCCCACTAATATTTAAATTACCCGTAATTTCACCATCCATTTCTGATAATATACCATGCAAAAATGGTTCAACTATTAATAATTTTGTGCGGCGCAAATTTGCTTTTACGAGTATGCTATCAGTGGTTCCAAAAATGTAATACCCATCAGTGGTAAAACCGTTTTCGCCGGTTAGATTGGTATTAAATTTTAATTTAAAACTTGGTTGTATTAATGAAGCATTAATTTTTAAATCTCCAAGCAGCACTTCATTGAGTGTAAGTGATTTTATTTCAGCTCCGCCAATAAAACTTGGTTTTTCAAAAATATTCCCAATTGTAAATGAGGCATCCAAATTTCCAGAAACATTTTCTCCCGGTAAAACATATGCCTCTGTAAGTTCTCCTATTGGAATATTAGTTACAATTAATTTTAAAACAGAATTGAATTTTTCGTCTGCTGCACTCGTTAAGCTTATCATTTTATCACCACTACTAATAACAAAATTATCGGCAATAATCGTGTTGTCTTTATATTTTAATGAATTATTTGGCTGAATATCCCATTTCTCATTTTGGAAATATATTTCTGAGGGAAGAATATTAAATCCAATTTCTGTTTCGGCAAATTGCACTGCACCGGTTAAATTTATTCTATCCTCATCCGTATCTTTTCCAACCTTGAGATTGTATTGCAATTCGTGGCGCGCAAAAGTGCCTTCTACCCGCACTACGGGAATTTCTGTAGTAGAATTAATTTGTGTAGAATTTAGTCTGACAAAAAATCCAAGCGCATCATTTACTGTTCGTGCTTCAAATAGCAAGGTATCAAAGTGCATGCTTTTATATTCCAATTCATCAACACGAACTCGCGAATTAAATGTGTTGGTTCCGGTATTAAAGTCACCACTAATTGTAAGATTGCGCACTATTTGAATATCTGGATAAAATATTGCCATTAATCTGTCTGCATTTTTTACAGCAATTGTATATTCTGCATTTTGATTAGATATTACAGTATCAGATTTACCTATGGTATAATGGTCAACCATATTTTTTATTGCATAAGGTAAGGCGGCAAGTTGATAATCGCCTTTTATTGTAAAGTTGATTAATGTGGATTTAAGGTCAATTACTTTTTTGCCTTCAGCATAATCTGAAGTAATAATAATTGTGTCTAAACGATAAATATTGTTTTCGCGAATTAATATCAAGTTGCCAAAATTTGCAGAACCTACCATATCATTTATTGATTTTCCATTTGTATTAATTGAAGCTGTAGCGCTCAAAACGATAGGTTCGTCATAAAAATTAAGTTGTTTTAAGTTAGCCCTTTTAATATCTGCGTAAAAATTATATTGAGGAAGAGAATCAGAAAAATCAACAACACCATTAAATGACATTACTATATTGGGGTCGTCTACAGAAAAATTGCCTTCAAACGAATTGTTTTTTAATTCTCCATCTATTTCGATATTGCTGTAGGTATATTTGTTAAATTCTATAGAATTTACTTCAGCTTTTAATTCTATTTCAGCAGAGTTGTTTGCTGTAAGAGTTCCATTAATAGTAGCCTTCATACTCACTTTTCCAAGCATTTCCGGATTACCTGCAATCTGACCAACATTGAGTTCCTGTGTATTTATTGTACCGGAAAATGATGAAGCTTTTGTTTTCGGATTGTAAGCATAATTCAGGTCTGTAGTCATTCCTCCCTGGTCTGTATTGAGTTCTCCATTGGCAACTAAATTATAGGCGAAACCTGTAATCCTTCCAGTGTAATTTACATTACCGAGTGCAACTAAATTTTCAGGAATTGTATTGCTACCAAGTAATTTTTGTAATGCAGGCATATCAACATATACAGGTTCAAGCTGCAAATCGAGAAAAGTTTCGTTCAAATTTGGTAAACCTTTAATGTCTAAAGTTCCTTTTATCCCTCCAAGATTACTTGCTTTTGCATCTAAATCGCGCACTTTAATATTGCTAACCGTGCCGTATATTCTCGATGTTATTGAAAGGTCTATAGGATACTCCTTCATTTGTGGAACAAAATAGGCAACATCAATATTTGAAATTGTTGTATTCTTTAAATCTAGATTTAATCGAATATCAGACTCAAACCTATCAAAATCATTTAAGGTAGAAAAAGTAAACGCAAAATGATCTTTTATAGAGGAATTAGGTGTTGCAATTAATAAATTGGATAAGGTTATTTCATATGCTGAAAAAACTACATTTGCAGCAAGAGTATCTAATTGAAATCCCGATTTATCTTTTAACGAAATGTGATTTATTGAAGTAAGAATAGAATCCCCAGAATAAATTAAATCGGAAATATCAAGGTTTAAATCCGTAATATAAAGGTCATTAAAATTCATGCCTTCCGGAGTGCTTGTTGAATTATTATTTTTATATCCAAAAACACAATTATTTAAAGAAATTTGAGAGGTTTCAATATCCCAACTTCCTAAATTAATATGCACCGTATCAAAACTTTCTTCATGGGTAGAAGGAATAGTATCGTATA
>JBBRGZ010000298.1:0-2953 GCA_038223395.1 Chitinophagales bacterium | reverse complement strand
TAAAACCGCTAAAAAAAGTAAGGAAGGCAGCTTTGATGTAAAAAATATTTTAGGCAGCAATACCAACTTAATATTAAACAATGGCATTACCACCATCAACAGCTCGGTTGCTACTTTAAAGGCAAACGCGTTTACCAAAATAAATAATGGTGCAGCCAAAGCTGAAGGACTGCATTTTTTAGGAAATAAGCTTTCAATTGAAAATGACAAAAAAGAAATTAAAGCCTCGGTTGATCATATTGACGTTGATAGCATGATTTTGAAAGATGAAGCAAGGAATATTTCGGCAGATGGAGTGCGATGGAATGATGCTGACATTAACATTAACGACTTGCTAAAGTCTGAAAAAGCTTTAGACAATGCCGGAACGCTGGTAGTTAAGAATATTGAAGGCAATAAGACAAAGGTTAAAATGGTAAACAACAAGGGCAGTTTACATGCCGAAGTTGACGTTATTAAAGCAAACTCGATTTCAAAAATCGGGAACGCACATTTTAAAACTGCAGACCTCTATATAAAAGGCCATGATATGGCTATGGAAGGAATAAACCAGCAATCCTCCGTTGAAGCTTTCCAGGTTGCACAAAATTCACCCTCTTTTTTATCCAACATGCAATGGCAACAAAGCAAGGGCGATGATTTACTGAAAATATACAGCCCCGGAATTAAGTTTTCTGCCGACATCAATTCACTGCTCACAAACGATTTTCATTTATATAATGTAAAAATGGAAACTCCGGATGTTATTGTCTTAAACCATAAAAAACAGGAACCGGAAGATACCGCTGCTAATAAACCAACGATTTCGGTAACTATTGATTCGCTTACCATAACCGAACCGGAAATTCATTTTACCGGTTGGAAAAGCAACGCCGTTTCCAGTTTACAAATAGCCAATACTAAAGGCAGTGCCATTACCGCTTCCAATATTTCCTTAAACAATGATGGCTTACATTTTAAGACACTTAAACTAAATGCAAAAACAGCCAATTTTACCAATGCCGGCAAACAATCAATAGGAGCAAAAGAGGGAAAGGTGCTTATAGACCTCGCAGATATAAAAATTAAAAAAGAAAGTGGAAAAATGTATTGGCAAACCCAGGTTAATAATATTGATCTTGAAAACCCAACCAACTTATTTGAGGGCAAGCCAAATAACAACCTGGAACTTACACGAATTTCAGCGGAAAACATCTTCCTTTCTTCAACAAATACTAACAATCTAACAAAATTGCTGGCAAATAATGTGGGGGCGCGAATACATTCAACCACCGGGCAATATGCTGACAGCAATAATATTTACAAATGGTACAATGCCGGTTTTGATAACCAGCAAAAAAAAATTGCATGTTGATTCGTTCAGTCTGCATCCTATACTTTCAAGGGATAGTGTAATCGCTACCTCACCTTACCAAACGGATTACCTTACATTAACTACGGGTGCGGTAAATGCAATGGGTTTCAATTTGGACTCTTTTAATAAAAACAAAGCAGTTATAGCCGATTCAATAAGTATTAACAGGCCGGTCATATACGTATATCGCGATAAACTGCCACCTTCCCCTCCCGCGGCAATAAAACCGCTGCCAACTGCAACCATATCAAAAATCACCTGGCCTGTTGATATAAATAAGATTATTATTGACAATGGTGAGGTGAGTTATACAGAGAAAAATGAAAAGAGCCGGATGGAAGGTACCCTGCTGCTTGCGCGAATGAATGGAACAATAGGAACCATAAAAAATAATAGGATCGCGATTAATGATTCATTAAACGTAAATGTTCATATGCTTTTAATGAATGAAGCACCAGTTCATATTATTATTAAAGAAGCATATAAAGATTCAGCCAATGGCTTTACATTGAAATTACAGATGGAACCGACCAAACTTTCTGTATTGAACCCTATAATGGTTCCGCTATCGAATGTAAAGATTACCGCGGGTACGGTTGACACTTTTAATCTTGAAGCTGTTGCCCGTGAATATTTTGCCGTAGGAAATATAAAAATGTATTATAAAAATCTTCACATAAAGATTATCAACGATGGAAATCCAAATAAGTCAAGTTTTAAAAATAAAATTTTGACTTTTCTTGTAAATACGTTCGTCATAAATAACAACAATAGCAACAAAACAGGTATTATTTTTTTAGAGAGAATGCGGGAAAGGTCCTTTTTTAACTACTTATTAAAAATAGCTTTCAACGGTATCGGAAGCAGCGTTCGTACCAGAATGAACAAAAAAAATAAAAAGCTATTCAAAAAAGAACTTGAAGAAAGAAAACTTTCCCCAAATTTTCAGGAGCAATACATTCCGGATTAAGTATATAGTGCGATCCCAATAATTTTCACACATATTATTAAACCCTTCCATGGTCTGCTTCTTAATCCATTTTTTACTTTCGCGGGTAAAAAAATATTTTATTCACATCCGTTATGGTATTTACCAGGCATTATAAATAAAATCGTGATTGATAAATGGACGATTACAAAATATAAATTCCTTTTATAGGTAATAACCGGTTGTCTAATGTATTAATTTTGATCTTAAAGATTTTATTCAAGAAAATAATGGAACATGAATGAGGGCTTTTATCAGCAGTTATTTGCAAAGCAACAGGTTAAAGAGCAAGTGCCAAACAACGAGATATTATCGAAATGGGCTTATAATGTTATTTGCCTTCTGTACCCCGAATTATCAATCAGTTCCTATACATCAATAAATGATATTAAGAGCGAGTTTACTAAACTTCAGAAGGAACTTACCAATATTTTAAACTCAACCAAAGCTTGCTGGGATTGCAATAATGACCTTATCGCCAGCCAGTTTTTTGAAAACACCCCTGAAATATACAGGGTTTTAAATACCGATGTCGAGGCAATTTTAGAAGGTGACCCTGCAGCGCGAAACAGGTTTGAAGTAATTAGAGCATATCCTGGCTTCTATGCTTT
>JBBRGZ010000297.1:0-2956 GCA_038223395.1 Chitinophagales bacterium | reverse complement strand
TGCTCACTTGCGTGAAACAACCCCTGATCCCCATGAAAACACACATCATGATAAACAGATGTTTATCAAATAAGTTTATACTTAGCAGTTAAAATGCGTTAATATTATACAAGTTGTGGTGGTAATTTTTTGCGTTCACCCACCTGCTGTCTCCACATGGCATAATACAAGCCTTTTTCCTCTATCAAATTTTCGTGCGAGCCTGTTTCTTCCATTTCTCCCTTTTCTAACACGTAAATCCTGTCGGCGTGCATAATGGTGCTCAACCTGTGTGCAATTAATATCGTAATCTGATTACTTGCCCTGCTAATATCAATAATGGTATTAGAAATCTCCTCCTCCGTAAGCGAATCGAGCGACGATGTAGCCTCATCAAAAATGAGTAAACGCGGTTTGCGCAACAATGCTCTTGCAATACTTAAGCGCTGCTTTTCGCCTCCCGATAATTTTAATCCTCCTTCACCTATCATAGTCTCCATCCCTTTTTCAGCACGCGACAAGAGATTATCGCAACTCGCTATATGAATGGCATCCAAAAGATCTTGTTCGGTAGCCTCCGGGTTTACAAACATGAGGTTTTCGCGTATGGTGCCTGAAAACAATTGTGTATCCTGCGTTACAAATCCTATCTGATTGCGCAGGTCGTTATAATCTATCGAATTTTCATCAATGCCGTTGTATAATATCTTCCCTTCTTGGGGTCTATACAAACCCACTAATAACTTCATTAACGTGCTTTTACCGGAACCTGATGGGCCAACAAAGGCAATGGTCTCTCCTGCCTTAACATCAAAACTAATTCCTGCTATTGCATCATTATGGGCAGTTTTATGCCTAAACCTCACGTTATTAAATTTTAAACTTTCAATGGTTCCCAAATGCACCGGATTTGCCGGTTGAGATTCAGGCACTTTTACCATTAATGCATTAAAATTATTGAGCGACGCTTCAGCTTCTCTGTACGATAAAATGATGTTTCCAATATCCTGCAAAGGTCCAAAAACAAAAAACGAGAACACCTGCATCGTTACAAGCTGACCGGCATCCATCACCTTTCTAAAAATAAGCCACATCAAAATAAACAATATCAACTGCCTCAAAGTATTTACAAATGTGCCTTGAATAAAGCTGATACTGCGTATGCGTTTCACTTTGGTGAGTTCAAGACCAAGAATTTTATAGGTGTTTTTATTTAAACGTTCAACCTCTTGCGTAGTGAGTCCCAAACTTTTAACAAGCTCAATATTCCGTAGCGATTCTGTTGTTGCTCCTGCTAAAGCGGTTGTTTTTCCAACGATGTTTTTTTGGATAATCTTTACTTTTTTACTCAAGAAATTGGAAATAACAGTAAGCATAACAATTCCGACAAGATAAACTGCCGGAATAAACCAATGGATGTAGAGTGCAGCATATACAAACACGAACACTATCCCAACAAAAATCCCCAAAAGCACATTAATAAACATGTTTAAAAATCGCTCAACATCTATCCGCACTTTTGTAAGAATGGAAAGTGTTTCGCCGCTTCTTTGGTCCTCAAAATCCTGGTAGGGTAATTTCATGGCGTGTTGCAAGCCATCGGTAAATATTTTTGCTCCAAATTTTTGGGTTACCACATTTAAAAAGTAATCCTGAAAATTTTTGGCTATTCTGCTAATCATAGCAACAGAAACCGAACACAACAATAACATTAAAACACCCGGTTGTTGCCACGAAAAACTATAGAAAAAGGTATGCCACGTGTAACCCTCTGTTTCGGTTTGATAAGTATTGGCTAAAGTAACCAAATGGCCTAAAATTATGGGGTCTACTAACGAGAACCCTGTGTTTATTGCAGCCAGAAACAACACAAAAAAAACGAGCCACTTAAAGGGCTTTAAATAGGTAATAAGTATCTTCATAAAATGATTGCTGAATTGCTACAACTCAAAAGTAAGTTTGGGAGTTCACAAAAAGAAAAATGGATATGCACAAACCTTTCACATGCGTTAAGTTATAAAAATTGGTATTTAAAAATGGTTATTGTTTTGCGCCGGAATTAGCCCATAACACAATTTTATTTATTGCATCATCCTCTAACTTTGGAGCCTTGCGCGGCATGGGTTTAGCTCCGTCAATTTGTTGTATCGCGAGTAATAACTTGCCTTCTAAACATTGCATTTTTACATTAGCATAAGTGGTTAAATCAATTTTGCCTGCTGGTTTTTCGGCATTGTGACAGGTATTTGCGCAATGCAAATCAATTATTGGTTTTATATCTCTGGTATAAGTTAATTCCGTTGAATTCGATTTTGCCGCAGTGCAAGCCACCGCTGTAAAAATTAAACACGAACTCAATATCATATAGGCACTCCTTTTAAGCATATATTTTTTACTGTAAAAGTAAACAATTCCCATTATTGAGCAGGATGTTGGGCAACTTGATCATTCTTTTTAAATATCATTTTATTAATACGCGCAAGCATAAAGATTGTAATTATCATCGCAACAGCAACAACATACCCCAACCAATCATAATGATCTAATCTGCCTGACGGCTCTTGAATTACTATCAATCCTGCAAAAAATGCCGCAATTCCGCCAGAAAATTGTTGAACCGAGGAGTTAATTCCCATAAATGCACCTCTATCTGCCGGCTCCGGAATAGCAGTCATAAGCGATGAGGCAGAAATAATACGCGAGGTAATACCAACAAACAATATCACATTAATTAAAATAACTGCCCATAAAGGAGTTGCTGCCAAATTGCAATAAATAAGTACCATAATAATGGATAAAATAGAGCCCACAATAAACATATTGAATTTACCCGATTTATCGCTCAACTTTCCAATAAAAGGACCGGCAACAATTGTAACTAAACCTGTTATTACATAAATAATTGGAAGGTGTTCCAAATCAATTTTTAAATTATTTACCGAAAAAGCACTTCCAAATGGCATTAACATAAATCCGC
>JBBRGZ010000296.1:0-2987 GCA_038223395.1 Chitinophagales bacterium | reverse complement strand
TTTGGCTAAAGGTGTGCCCATGGAAACGGTAAGCAAAATGCTTGGGCACACAAGTATAAAAACAACGCAAATTTATGCCCGAATTACTGATAAATAAATTGGCAATGATATGCAAGTGCTTTCTGAAAAACTTCAGGGTATGGAAAAAGCATTTATCATATAGGATTGGCAATTAGGGAAATACAAATTATGCAAAGTAAGATTTTTAAAATCAGGAAGGCAATGATAGAAAGTTCGTATCCTACCTGAAGAGCTCCTAAAAGGTTTCTGGGTCTGGTAATTGGAGGATGAACCTCGGATCGATTCCTCTTAAGCTTTGTGCATTACCTTTGTGATACCTCTCGGGGTTGCTCGGAGGTAATTCATTTTCAAGTTGTCTTGCCGGGAGCTAAACCACCTCCTTGTATCTGATTGATTATCAATAAATATGAGGTCGCAATTTCAAAATAATTCACAGCCTAACTTACCATCTTTTGTACATGAAAAAATACAGTATTTAAATGCCACGAATGTTAAGAATTTGAATAGCACAACCTGTTTCCTGATGGGATGAACAATATTTGAATCAAAATGCTATTTCAAAATATTATTAGTAAAATTGCATTGCCAATTCAATTGTATATATTTATCTCCTTAAAATACCAACCAGTTTGAATGAGAATAAATGCAAAATACAATAAACGATTAGCCCAATATATACTTCTATTTGGGTTTGTTTTGTTTTCGCAGATTACTACTGCCCAAACTTACGGATTAAAATTTCAGGGACATGATGTTACATTGGATGAAAGAACCGAGTTAAATTTAACTCCAAATCAATTTATACACTTACAGGATGAATTTGAACTTACGTTCGATTTTAAAGCTTATCCAAGCTTTAAAAATTCAAATCGTGGACTTTTTGGTTATATTTTTAGAATAATTAATCAGGAGAAAACGAATGTAGACTTGTTAAGTACGCCACCCCCACTTCCTAATTTGAATGTAGTTGTTGGTAAAACCAATTCAATTGTCTCAGTAAAATATCCTGATAACGCTTTAAATAATTGGATTAAACTAAGAGTAAAATTTTTATTATTAGAAAACAGGATGATTTTATATACTCCTGATTCTTTTTATGTTCAAGATAATATCGGATTTAAAAAGAAAGATGATTTTAAAATAATATTTGGGGCAAACGATTTTATACCCTTTAAAACAACTGATGTCCCCGCCATGTACATTAAAGATGTAAAATTATTTGAAAAGGGAAAATTAATACATTATTGGCCATTAGATGAAATAGAAAATACCGTTGCAACCGACCGAATTAGGGATAAAAAGGCTACTGTAAAAAATCCCGACTGGTTAATGTATAGTCACCAATCATGGAATGAAATTTTTCAAAGAAAGATAAATGGTCCAGTAGTGTTTACTTCTGATATTGAAAAAAATAGAATATTTATTGTGGGCATCGACCAGCTTTTAATTTTTTCCGCAATTGATGACCAAATTCAAACAATTAAGTATAAAAATCCCTCCCCACTTTCTAATGATGGTTACAGAGCTTTTTATAATAGTCGGGAAAATAAAATATATTGTTATTTAGTCGATGGGGAGCCTTTGTGGTTATTAAACATAACAACGGGTGAGTGGAGTGAAACTCTTTCTGTTTCTGAGAATCAGACCAGATATAAACATCACAATCAGCATTATATTGCTAATAGTAATTCCCTTCTTTTATTTGGAGGGTATGGCCTTCATAAATACAATAATGAAATCAGAAAAATTAATTTAGATGACAATTCTATAACCAATTTGCCTACTGACGATTCTATTTTTCACCCTAGATATTTAGCAGGTCTGGGTGCATTAAATGATACGATTTATATATTAGGTGGCTACGGCAGTGAAACAGGAGATCAACGAATTAATCCGAAAAGTTATTATGATTTATTTGGTTATTCAATTAAGGATAGTAGTCTATTCACAAAGTTTGAAATTCCACAAGTTATTGTAGACATGAGTATTGCCAATACAATGTGGATAGACAGTGTTACCCGTGATTATTATGCGCTTGCTTTTGAAAAAACCAGATTCGATGGTCATCTACAATTACTAAAGGGTAACCTTAATAAGCCTGAAATTGATTTAGTTGGAACCCAAATCCCCTTTCAATTCCTGGATATAATGTCGTACGTTGGTTTATGCTACATGCCTCAAGTTAATAAGCTCTTTGCGTTTAGTTCTTATTTCGATGAATCAGAAACAACTAATACATCCATTTATTCAATTAGTTATCCACCAAATAAATCTAAAAACCAGCGAATAACTTTAAGCAAAAAACATATTGCATATTATTGGTACCTAGTGTTTGTATTTGTGTTATTGCTTGGTTGGATAATATGGATTTTAAGAAAGAAAAAATCCAGTGATTCAGCGAAAATTCATCGGCAAAATAAATATGATATAATTAATAATGATGAAGTTGACAGTATAAATGCTGAATCTGATTCTCAACTTATCTTTTTTGGTGGCTTTCAAGTGCATAATAAAAGACTGGAAGACATTACCAGTAAATTTTCCCCTCTATTGAAAGAGCTTTTCTTATTAATATTATTGCATACTTTTAAAAATAATAAAGGAATTTCGTCCGACAAAATAACGGAAGTTTTATGGTACGATAAATCAGAAAAAAGTTCGCGAAACAACCTTGCAGTAAACATTGCAAGGTTACGAAGTATTATGGAGGAGATTGGTATTTGTGAACTTTCTAATAAAACTGGTTATTGGAAAATTATCTTTAAAGATTCAGAGATTAGGAGTGACTATGTTGACTTTTTAAATATTACAGCATCAAAAAATAACCTTACCAAACCAATGGTAAACCTATTGATTGAAATTATACAAAAAGGGCCCTTTTTATCGAATATCCATTATGATTGGCTGGATGAATTTAAATCCGCTGTTTCAGATACAATTGTTGATACACTGATTGATTTTGCAGA
>JBBRGZ010000295.1:0-3026 GCA_038223395.1 Chitinophagales bacterium | reverse complement strand
CTTTCGATGGGATTTACAACGTCAAAAGAATATGCTGAATTAGAATGGCCTTTAGATATTTTAATTGCATTAATGTGGATTACTTTCGGAATAAATATGATGGGCACAATTATAAGACGACGTGAACGCCACATTTATGTTGCTATTTGGTTTTATATAGCAACATTTATTACTGTAGCGATGCTGCATATTGTTAATTCAATGGAAATTCCTATTTCGCTTACAAAAAGTTATCCTATTTATGCGGGTGTTCAAGATGCATTAGTGCAGTGGTGGTATGGACATAATGCGGTTGCATTTTTTCTTACAACGCCCTATTTAGGTTTGATGTATTATTTTTTACCGAAGGCAGCAAACCGACCTGTTTATTCTTACAAATTATCTATTGTACATTTTTGGACATTGATATTTTTATACATCTGGGCGGGACCACACCATTTATTATATACTGCATTGCCACATTGGGCGCAAACTTTAGGCACCGCATTTTCAATAATGTTAATTGCACCTTCATGGGGTGGAATGGTAAATGGTTTATTAACCTTGAGAGGTGCATGGGATAAAGTGCGTGACGATGTAGTTTTAAAGTTTATGGTTGTGGCTGTAACATGTTATGGCATGGCAACTTTGGAAGGTCCATTATTATCGCTTAAAGATGTAAATGCAGTTGCGCATTTTACCGACTGGATTATAGCGCATGTTCACGTTGGTGCTTTGGGATGGAATGGATTTTTAACTTTTGGTATTTTATATTGGTTAGTTCCGCGCATGTGGAAAACACAATTGTATTCGAAGTCGCTTGCAAATTTCCATTTTTGGATTGGCACTCTTGGTATTTTATTATATGCTGTGCCAATGTATTGGGGTGGTTTTACACAAGCACTTATGTGGAAAGATTTTAATCCTGAAGGCCAATTATCGTATTCTTTTCTTGAGACAAGTGTTCAATTAAAAGGCATGTATGCGCTCCGTTCGATAGGTGGTACTTTTTATTTAATTGGCGTAATTGCAATGACTTATAATTTAATTAAAACGGCGAAACAAGGTGCGTTTTCAAATAATGAAGAAGTGGAAGTGCAAGAATTGCCGAAAGTAATTAAAGTATATAAAGGAGAATATTGGCACAGAGCAATTGAAAGAAAACCTGTGCAAATGATGTTGCTTGCATTGGTAGTTGTAATTATTGGTGGAGTAATAGAATTAGTGCCAACCTTTTTAATAAAATCGAATGTGCCAACAATTGCAAGTGTGCATCCATATACGCCTTTAGAATTACAAGGTCGAGATATTTATGTAAGAGAAGGGTGTTATGTATGTCACTCACAAATGGTGCGTCCGTTTCGCGATGAAGTAGTGCGTTATGGAGAGTATTCGAAGGCAGGTGAATTTGTGTATGATCATCCATTCCAATGGGGTTCTAAACGCACAGGTCCCGATCTTGCACGCGAAGGTGTTGGCATTTTAAAAAAACCGGATAGCTGGCATTATGTGCACATGTTAGATCCGCGTTCTGTTTCATCCGGAAGTATTATGCCATCATATAAATGGATGCACGAAAATGCACTGGATACTTCCACTACTGCAATTAAAATTAGAGTGATGCAAAAACTTGGAGTTCCATACCCGGATGGCTATGATAAAATTGCTAATAGGGACCTGATGCATCAAGCAGATAGTATTAAAGCAAACTTACTTGTTGATGGAATTGAAACAAATAGCAATATGGAAATAATTGCATTAATTGCATATCTGCAACGACTAGGAAGGGATATTAATACAGAATCATCATTACAAAAAAACAAAAAATAACGCGCTATGAATTTTATGCATTATTTATCTGACATTCAGGGAGTAAGTATTTACCCTATTATTTCGCTATTAATCTTTTTTTTATTTTTTATAATTTTATTTATAAGAGTAAGACGTATGAATAAAGCTGAAATTGACGAATTAAAGAATATTCCATTAGAATCAAATGATAACGATAAAACATCGCTTTAAAATCTTGGATATGAAAAACAGGACGATTAAAAATAAAATATTCTTATTAATATTTGCTCTGGTGTCATCTACACCACTTTGGGCACTTTCGCCGGATGCACCCGATAAAAATTGGTTTATTTCTGATGTTACATTTTGGTTATTAATAGTTGTAGCTGCAATATTGTTTTATGTTATATTTGCGCTTTCAGAAGTTGTAATTTGGAGTGGTAAAAGAAAGTTTGAGGAAAAAAATGAATCAAATAAATTGTTAATGTTTATTGGTTTAATCTCATTTATGGCATTGTCGCAAGATGTTTCGGCGCAAGGTGTAGTTGAAAATAATACAAATAATATTTGGTCGAGTGCATATTTACCTCTTTATATTTTAATCACTATAGAATTTTTTGTAATTGTGTTTTTAACAGCAATACTTGTTCAACTTACAAGAAAACAAAAAATTGTAGTTCAAGCACATTATGAAAATTGGCTTGCACGTAAATGGGCACAATTGAATTATAAGGTTCCAATTGAAAGAGAGGATGAAATGTTGTTAAATGATCATATTTACGATGGTATACAGGAGCTAGACAACGGTATGCCACCTTGGCTAAAATACATTTTCATCTTTACAATCTGTTTTGCTATTGTGTATTTATGGCGATATGATTTTGGCAATGGTTTAACACAAGAAGAAGAATATGATAGGTCAGTTGCAAAAGCAAAAATCGAGCTTGCTGTTTATTTAGAGAATGCTTCTGCAAATTACGATGAAAATTCGGTAGTAGTATCTACAGATGCTGCGGTGTTAGCAGGAGGAAAAAATACATTTACACAATTCTGTGCTACTTGTCACGGCGATTTAGGAGAAGGGCAGGTGGGACCTAATTTTACAGATGATTATTGGCTTCATGGTGGGCAAATAAATGATATTTTCAGAACTATTTCTGAAGGCGTGCCTGCAAAAGGTATGGCGAGTTGGAAAGAAATTCTTACTGCAAAACAAATATTTGAAGTAGCAAATTATATTAAATCACTCAAAGGTA
>JBBRGZ010000294.1:0-3032 GCA_038223395.1 Chitinophagales bacterium | reverse complement strand
TGGGAGTGGAACTTTAACACTGCTGACAACGTTGTTGTTAATAGTGCTAGTGATTACGAGGTAACCATCCACGACGGCAAAACTTACGTTTGGTGTCATTCCATCGACACCATTCGTTCCATTGGTTCCATCTTTACCGTTGAAAATAGTAAAGCTGTTTTGGAATATATCTCCAGTTGAATAGCTTCCGCTATTATCAACATCCGAATAATACCCAGTAGTCCATCCAACAAGATTATTATCAGTAGTTGAATAAACAGGATCAACTTTACTGACAATTGAAAGACCATTCACACCGTTTACACCATCATGTTCGTCTATGACGAACTTATCCTGATAACCCTCACATGAAGTGAATAAAAGGATAATCATTAATGTCAAAAAATTAATTATTTTTTTCATGATTTCAGATTTTTAAGAATTTTAGTATTTATTAATTTTTTTAAAATTAAAATGAATATTTGAGTGTTATTTTTTGAGGAGCAATGTCAATTTTTGCATTGGCATTCTTCAAAAGTAGAATACCATGGACAATTTCTGCTCCACCTAAAACCCCGACACCAATAGATACCCCTCGTACCCATTTAAGAGTGTTCAGACGATCACGTTGTTTTACATTGTGATCGTAATACTTATTGGCAGGGTCAAAATTACCCAAACTGTTGTACTCAACAAATGTTGGTACATCAACAAACATCGTAGAGGCAAAGGCGACAGCACTTGCTGTGGCCAGCCCTGTTCCTGCCCATAAATGTTTTTTAGCTTTTTTAATAGCTTGGTCATTTAAATGTAAATCAGGCGCTGGTATAACTAAATCAAAGTTTGATTCAGTTTTATTTGTCCCATCAAATTTATTCGGTAATACTGATACATTTTTATACAGTAAATCGCTATTGTTCCTCAATTCCATTTTTAAAGTGTCATTGGGAACAACCGGCAACGATTGTACATTTAATACAACATTGTTGTTTAAAGCATCTTCATTGCTTGAATCAATGATTTTGGCAATCGGTACACTTTGTATTTCATTCTTCGGTATAAACGTATCCATTTTTACTTCATTCAATTTTGTATCCTTTTTGTAATACAATCTCACTTTCTTTTTTGCTACTTTCGTATATTCATTAGGGCAATTTGACCAAATTGTAGTAAATGTATTACCCTTTTGTCCTACAACAAGCGTATCAATCCAAACCATTGTTCCAAACCGATCATTTATACTGTCGTATGTTTGAGCAGTACATAATACAAGAGTAGTTTGTTTCGGAGCTATATTATTAGCAATGTTGCTAAAAATATCCTTGTCATTTTGACAAGATTTATTGACTCCAATAAGTATAAATATTAATGTTACTAATATTCCTATTAACAACACAATAGTTATTAACCTAAAAATCCTTGTTTCAATCGTTGTTTTCATTTTTCAAAGAATTGGTTTAAATAATTAACAATTGTGCAAATTTTTTGCACCCGAGAATAGGGGAATAACCCCTTTGTTTTTTTGTTTTTCTATTTCTAGATTAAACGTTAAATTAAAGAAGGGCATGACCCATTTTTCGTGTTTTTGTTTTTATAATTATTTTAGATTAGTTTTCACAAGTCTAGCACGATTTTCAAACGATGTCAAGATGAATGACATGCTCCGGATAGGCAATATATTAGAAAAAATATGAGTGTAAATTAGATGTTAAAGATGTAAAACAGAAGAGAATCAACCGTAATCGTGTATAGACATCATACAAAAACGTGATTATCCTTATTAATATATTAATCAAGCAAGAAATCAAATCAAGGGTTAAATTATTAATTATATATCCATATTATTTAACTTAATGTCGTAAAAGATATATTGTGCGACACTACTATATATTTTAACTCTATCAATAGATAAATGAAAAATTGTGCTATTCCCTTTCAATAATGACTAATAAGCCGTGTTTTGACTTAAGCAAGAATTAAAATTCTTTACTTCTGTATTATATTCTATAATCTTTTGTTTCAAATCTAAAATAAAATTATTGTAATTTGTAACTAGTAAATTATAATCGACGATCTGCTCAGATTCAGTCTTGCCTTCATATATTACGCCTTTATTAATTCTATCTTGCCTTATAGCGAGATCTTCTTCTTGATCTCTAATCTTTATTTGATTAATTTCAATTTCACCTTTCAAAACTCCGTCTACATATGGGCAGGCACTTTTGGGCAATCCAAAATGTTGGACTCCAACCCATACATTTTTGCCATCAAACGTACCCTTACCAACAGCTACCCCTATCTCTTGATAATTTTTATTTAAAATGTTTGCTCGGTGACCAGGACTCGCCATCCATGCTTTAATTAATGATTCGTCGCTATTAAAATTTCCAAGTGCTAAATTTTCTCCAATGATGATATATTCGTAGCCTACATCTGAGACTAAATCGTTTATCCCTACACCATTTGGTGAAACATGTTCAAAATAATTATTTTTTATCATGTCTTGTAATTTTTTTTCTGCTGAAAAATCTAGTTTTGAATTTTCTTTTAATGGAGTAAGGTTTCCATTATCTATTCTTTCTTTATTGGTCAAATTTATAATGTTTATCTTTGTTAAAATGGTCTTACTGGTATTAGCATTAGAAGTAAAAATATCACCCGTGACCTTTAAAGCTCCAGGAAACTTAGTACTGGCTTGTTCTAATGAATTTGAAATCTCCCCACTAATTGTTCTAACAACTATATTTTCAGTTCTATCTTTATTTAAAAAAGAAATGGATTCATTGTATATTGCCCTCAAATCATCTTTTATAAAATACATTGAGAGAACAACAAAACAAATTATTAATAGCTGATATGTTAATTTCATATGATTTACTTACAAGTTGACGATAGCACAAATCCAGATTTTTCTGCCTCTTCTTTTGTCCTAAACCAAATCTCATTTTCTGGCTTAATTCTTTTTGCTCCACTACACCCTATAGTATAATATAGTTTACCATTTCTTGAAGCAACATACTTTTTCTCCTCTGGCTTAGATAAATTTATTTTAT
>JBBRGZ010000293.1:0-3068 GCA_038223395.1 Chitinophagales bacterium | reverse complement strand
TTTTTTATTAATTCTGCCATGATTTTTTATGTATTTTAGCTTGTTTTAATCCATAATTTGAGTTCGTTTTCAAATGCCGAATCCAACAATCGAAACGAATTTGGCACCTGATTTATATGACCGTAATACGTCACTAATTGCGTATTAATAGGAAGTTTTTCAAATTGCTCTAATAAAAAAAGTGAGTAGTCGTAATACAATTGCTCATAAATTAATACCGGATTTTCAATAGTATCTGTTTCGAGAATGAGTTCATGAAAGGAATTATAAAAGTAGAAACCTGTGTATTTACTAAAATTTATTGTTTTAATATCCGCATTAATAAATTCCAAATTAGGAATATTGGATTTCTTTTGAATTTTTCGCGAAATATCTACTAAACGTTTTGTTTTTTCAACTCCTGTAAAATGACCTTTTGTAGAAAGTGCGCCGACAAAACAAAATTTTCCTGCGCCTGAGCCTATATCTAGTATTTTGCAACCATTTTTTACAACCAACCACTTACTAGCCTGCAAAGCAACCTCAATTGGAGTCCAATGCACTTTAGAAAGGCGCTGCAAGTCGTCCGGATAGATTGCATCAAAGACAGTATTGCTAATTAGATGGTTTTCAGAAAGCGTTTCTAAGGGCATAAGAAGCTAATAATGCTGTCGGTAATGATAACTACAAATTTAAACATTCTTTAAGTGCATAACTAAACTTAAAATTATGCTTTTGTAATCTGCTTATGACAATTTTATGACAAATTGATGACCTCCTGTTTGGAATTTTGCATCGGATTATACGTATATAGAGTATATCAATTCGAAGCGACAGTGAATCAATATAAAGTATTAACAGTAACACATAAGCAAGTGCCGGTTGAGCAGTTAAGGAATTATAATATTAATTCGGACGATAAATCGGAGGAATTAGCCTTTAAATTGCGAAATTTAAAGCAAGAAATGGCACTAGATGAGTTGATGTATCTCAATACTTGTAATCGTGTTACCTATTTTTTTACTACTTCGGCTCAAATAACATCAAATTTTACTACTAATTTTTTCAAAACCATAAATCCCGAATTTGAAGCGTGCAATACCATGCACAGCAGTTTTTATGAGGGGCCTCAGGCATTGGAGCATTTGTGCGAGGTAAGTGCTTCACTCGATTCGATGGTGGTTGGTGAAAGAGAAATTATTCGTCAGTTACGTGTTGCTTATGAAGATTCGAACGAAATGCACCTAACAGGTGATGATATTCGTTTGGCAATGAAATTGTTAATTCCTGCGGCAAAAAAAATCTATTCAGAAACTAAGATTGCAGAAAAGCAGGTTTCAATTGTATCGTTAGCAGCACATAAATTGAAGGCGTTTAATTTGCCTAAATCGGCTAAATTTATTTTAATTGGCGCGGGTGATACTATTGCCAATATGTCGGATTATTTATTGGATATGGAATTTAGCAATTTTGCTGTTTTTAACCGCACATTAATAAATGCCGAAAAATTAGCAGAGTCAATTAAAGGAAAAGCATATCCATTATCTGAACTTAAAAATTATACTGCAGGATTTGATGTTATTATCACTTCAACATCATCTCAAAAACAGGAAATATCTGAATCCATATATAAATCATTAATTGGAGATGATAAGAGCAGAAAAATAATTATTGACCTTGCCATTCCATTTGATACTGATGAAGCAGTTATTAATAATTTTGCAGTTGATTATATTCAGATTGATCACCTGCGTTCTATTGCGCAAAAAAATCTTGCAAGCAGAAAGGCAGAGGTAATAAAAGCAAAACATTTAGTGCACGCTTTTGTAAAGGAATTTCAAGCTGCTTATGTTGACCGTATGGTTGAAAAAGCACATAGCATAATCCCTTTAAAATTAAATGAAATAAGGAAAAAAGCAACTGAGGAAGTTTACGCAAAAGAAATGGCAACACTCGACGAAAACAGCAAAGAAGTTGTTGAAAAGCTGCTCGATTACATGGAAAAGAAATATCTTGCGCTCACTATGGCGTCTTCAAAAGAAGCACGGCACCATAAGTAATTCTATTTATGAATAAAACGATTATTATTGGCTCGCGCGGAAGTGACCTTGCACTTTGGCAAGCACACTTTTTACAACAAGAGTTGAAAGACATTGGCTACGCATCCGAAATTATAATCATAAAAACCCAAGGGGATAAAATTCAACATCTGAGTCTCGATAAGTTAGAAGGTAAAGGATTTTTTACCAAAGAAATTGAAGATGCATTATTAAATAAAACGATTGATGTTGCTGTTCACTCGCACAAAGATTTACCTACTGAATTTACTCCCGGATTAACCATAGCTGCCGTATCGCATCGCGAAGATGCATCTGAACTCATTATAATAAATAAGTCGAGCGCAGATCCATTAAAATTATTGCAAATTAAAGAAAATGCAGTAGTAGGCACCTCATCTGCACGTAGAAATACGCAACTCCAATTTTTTAGACCTGATTTACAATTTAAAGATATACGAGGAAATGTGCCAACGCGCATTGAGAAATTGCGCAAAGGTGATTTTGATGCCATTGTTTTAGCGTTTGCAGGAGTGCATCGTTTGCGATTAAATATTGATGATTTGCATGTTGTAAAAGTAAAACCACAAAAAATTGTTCCAGCACCTGCACAAGGTGTTTTAGCATTTCAATGTAGAGAGGAAGATAAAAATGTGTGTGCAATTTTAGAAAAAATTAATGATGCAGATGTTGCAAAAACGATTAGCGTGGAGCGCAAACTCATGCAATTATTTAAAGGGGGATGTCACATGCCTCTTGGAGTATATTGTGAAGAAAGAAACGAAAATTTTAATGTTTGGATAGCACAGGCAGACGAAAAAGGTGGTATTTTAAAACGGATGTTTAAACATACAGAAAGTGTTGAAGGACTCGCTGAAAATCTCTTTTCGTTATTAAAAAAAGAAAATACTAAAAGGGTATTTATTTCTTCTAAACCATTGGGAAATGATCATTATCTTCAAGTATTAAATAATGCAGGTTGCAAAGTGCAATCACAATCCTTTGTTGATATAAAAAGAACAATAATTGATA
>JBBRGZ010000292.1:0-3083 GCA_038223395.1 Chitinophagales bacterium | reverse complement strand
AGTGCCGAGATCAATTGCAATTTCTTGAGTGAGAAAGTTGAATATACCCATGTTCGTTTCTTAAAATTACTATAAAGATGCAAAATTAAAGTTTGTTATGTTCTTGAGAGGAGTATTACTGCAATTTATTAAAATAAATGTGAAATAATTTTTATGACTCTTCTTAAAATAAAAAATTAAGCAAATAAAAAAGTATTTACTCAGGATTACAACTTTTTATTAATACTTGAACGCAAATTCAACAGCATATCTTATAAAAAATGCAAATTGAATTTGAAGGATTTAAAAACAATTTTATAAGAGGGATTTGACATCAATTTATGCATATAATTCTAAAAAAAATTACAGCATTAAATTTCAATGTTTAAAATGCCTTAATCCATTTAAAACCATAGCTAATCCATTGGCATTGCAGTAGTCAATGGAGTCTTTATCGCGGATGCTTCCACCCGGCTGAATAACCGCTGTAATGCCCGCCTCATAGGCAATTTTAACGCAATCGGGGAAGGGAAAAAAGGCTTCACTCGACATTACAGAACCTGCTACATCGAAGCCAAAAGCACGGGCTTTAGTTATGGCTTGATTGAGTGCATCAACCCTAGAAGTTTGACCTGTTCCGCAGCCAATTAATTGTTTATTTTTAACCAAGGCAATGCCATTCGATTTTAAATGTTTAACTGCCTTTTCGGCGAATAATAAATCGGCCATTTGGTCAACTGATGGCTTAACTTCAGTAACATGATTTAATGTTTCACTCACTTGCATGTTGCGATCCTGAACCAAAACTCCGTTGAGCATACTTTTATATTGAGTACCCGGAAACTCAAATAATTTTTGTTTCAACAAGATTCTATTTTTTTTGCTTTGTAAAACTACAAGCGCATCAGCATCAAAATCCGGAGCTATCAATACCTCAAAAAACAAGTTGTTAATTTTATTGGCAGTGCTCACGTTTATTGGTGTATTACAAATTAGCACGCCTCCAAAAGCTGAAACAGGATCTGCCGCCAAAGCTTTGTCCCAAGCAGCTTCCTGGCTCTTGTCAGTTGCTAAACCACAGGCATTTGTATGTTTTATAATAGCAAAAGTGCACAAACCGTCTTGTTTATCTTGAGCAAATTCCTCCATTAAATACACGCAACTTTCTATGTCGACAAGGTTATTATAAGATATTTCTTTACCATGCAGTTTATCGAATACCGCTGTTAATGAACCATAAAACGCTGCTTGCTGATGCGGGTTTTCGCCATAACGCATAGGAGTTTTTGGGGCGTATTGCACTGCAAAATTTGCGTTATTATTAAAATAACCCGATATTGCTGTATCGTAATGCGATGTAATTTCAAATGCTTTTTTTGCAAATGATTTTCTTTGTTCAAGGTCTGTAGTTCCGTTTTGATTATTTAATATTTCTAGGCAAGAATTATAATCTTCTTTGGATGCTATTATTAGAACATCTTGATAATTTTTAGCTGCGGCGCGTATTAGTGATACTCCACCAATGTCGATTTTTTCAATTATTTCTGCTTCATCGTTGCTTTTTGAAACTGTTTCTTCAAAGGGATACAAATCTACAATTACAAGGTCTATAGTAGGAATAGTATACTGTTCGAGCTGTTTTGTGTGATTTACATCGCCGCGACGGGCAAGTATCCCTCCAAAAACCTTGGGATGCAATGTTTTTACCCTGCCATCCAAAATGCTTGGATATTCTGTAAGTTCTTCAACTGCCTGAACTGAAATACCCATATCTTCAATAAAACTCCTTGTGCCTCCGGTTGAATAGATGGTTACACCAAGTTGGTGTAGTTTTTTAACTATAGCATCAAGTTTATCCTTGTAATAGACAGAAATTAAGGCAGATTTGATTGACACCGGAAATTGCATAGGACTTATATTTGAAAACGAATCTGCAAAGTTACCCTCAAAGGGGCAGAAATTGACTCGATAAAAAGCGAAGTGAAAATTTGTACTATTTATAAGTTACTTAACAACAATTTTTCCACTACACGCGGAAGGTGATAATATTCTAAAGTGCGTACTTTTTGTTCTATGCTTTCAATGGTATCGTCAGGAGCCAAATTAACAGATTGTTGAAAAACAATTTTGCCATTATCGTAAATTTCATCTACTTCATGGATTGTAATTCCGGTTTCTTTTTCGCCGGCTTCTAACACGCGTTTATGGATGTGATTTCCATACATGCCTTTGCCACCAAACTTAGGCAATAATGCAGGATGAATATTGATTATTTTGCCTTGAAATGCTTGAATTAAAGCATTGGGAATGAGCGCTAAATATCCGGCGAGTAAAATTAAATCAATGTGTTGTGATTGCAATTCTTTAATAATAAATTGCACATTTTGCCAATCGCTTTTTAAATAAATATAATAGGGGATATTGTTTTTTTTTGCTACTTCAATAACGCCTGCTTCTTTTTTATTTGTAATAATTAATTGCACTTTAATTTGCGATGAATTATTAAAATACCGAATACAATTTTCTGCATTTGTGCCTGCGCCTGATGCAAAAATGGCGATGCGTTTTAGCTCATTCTTTTTATGCTCAGAGCCCGAATTCATCTATCAAAATTTTATTAAAAAAATCATCCATATTTAAAAGTCCGTCCAATTTATTTAATTCGAGCGTGGAGATTACAAAATTTGTGTTTCCGGTAAAGTCTGTCTTTTTTGCAATAACTGTTGAAGGGCCGGTCCATGGTGTAAACATCAGCGTTATATTATCTTTTGCAGTGAGTTGCGCATTGTATAAAGGTGTTGCTCCAATTTGTAAAATGATGGGCTTTACTATACCTACAATTGCTGTGCCTTGCAATACAGGATAACTGATATCTGTTGGAATTAATTGCGCGCCCAAATCCAGTATCAGCGTGGTATCTACCGCATTTACAAGTGAAGCTATTGGTGTAAAATCCAAGAAATTACTCAGTGGATCAAACGAAGAAGAAATATAAACACTCATCAACATTTTTCCACCCGAATTAAAAAAAGCTTCCGTTGTTTTTTGTGCTAAAGAAAAAGAATTATCGGCGCTATTGCTAAACCAAATAATGACATCAAATA
>JBBRGZ010000291.1:0-3087 GCA_038223395.1 Chitinophagales bacterium | reverse complement strand
GGTTACCCAGCCGATATCAGAATTTCAGAGCGCGTAATCACAGCTGTGCTGCATGTTGGAAAACTAATGCCTTTTGGATCGCCAAACCCAAATTCAGGATTATTTGTTGATGCAGGCGTAGGTTACATGCAACATAAAGTTCATTTTGTAGATATCAATGAGCAAGTAGCTGCTCTAAATGGAGATATTAGAAACGGCTTAGATAAATTATCCAATGGAATTTGCGCATCACAATTTGTTGGTTATTTGTATTTGAGCGATAATCGTTTTTTTAATTTTTACACAGGTTTTGAAGCATTTGAAGGATTTACAAAAAGTGTAAGAAAATTAAATTACGATACGGGTTTGCCCGATACACAAAAGAGAGTTGAT
The DNA here is from genome assembly GCA_038223395.1 of Chitinophagales bacterium. Classification (GTDB taxonomy): domain Bacteria; phylum Bacteroidota; class Bacteroidia; order Chitinophagales; family BACL12; genus UBA7236. Next base: position 2,715 of record JBBRGZ010000291.1, on the reverse strand, counting down.
GTTTTGCTAGGTTTAAGAATAGGCTGGATACTCCCTTTATATAGCCGAACACCAAAAAATTATTTTTATAATTAATTCTGCTATGTTTCTTTACAATTTAGTTGTTTTACTGTATGGCTGTGTGATCCGTTTAGCGGCTGTAAACAACCCTAAAGCTAAATTGTGGGTAAACGGAAGAAAGAACTGGCGCATTACACTCGAAGAAAAAATTTCTAAAATTCAAAACGAAAAAAAAATCTGGGTACACTGCGCATCTCTTGGCGAATTTGAACAAGGTCGACCGTTAATCGAAGCCATCCGAAAGAAATATCCTCACTATAAAATTGTACTTACATTTTTTTCTCCAAGTGGATTTGAAGCCAGTAAAAATTATGCGCACGCTGAGGTTATTGCTTATTTACCCCTAGATACAAAACAAAACGCACGCGATTTTATGACCATTGTAAAACCACACATGGCCATTTTTATCAAGTACGAGTTTTGGATTAATTTTTTAAATGCTTTAAAAACTACTAAAACACCTTCCTATTTGGTGTCTGCCGTATTTAAAGATCATCATCCGTTCTTTAAATGGTACGGAAACATATTTGTGCGATCACTAGAAGCATTCAAAATAGTATTCGTTCAAGAAAAACATTCTAAAGAATTACTTCAAAAAATTGGATACAAAAATGTAGAGATATGTGGAGATACACGTTTCGATCGCGTTTTAGAGATCAAAGAAAACTTTACTGCAATTCCCGAACTAGAAAAATTTAAAGGCACTTCCCAACTCATTTTAGGAGGAAGCACTTGGCCGGGCGATGAAGAATTGATGATAGAAGCGTTTAAAAAACTCAACGATCCCAATATTAAGCTCGTTTTGGCGCCTCATGAAATAAAAAAGAGCTCTATTGATGATCTTCAGCAAAAACTACAAAAAAACAACTTGAGCTATTGTCTTTATACAGAAGGTGTGTACTCAGATTGTAATGTATTGATTTTAAATACTATAGGAATTCTATCTCGCTCTTATTCATATGCGAGCGCCGCTTATGTTGGTGGAGGGTTTAACGATGGGATTCATAATATTTTGGAGCCAGCGGTTTACTTTATTCCGGTAGCTTTTTTTGGATCTAATTATCATAAATTCAACGAAGCCGTTGACCTGGTTGCCCTGCAGGCCGCATTTTGTGTTTCAAATGCTGATGAATTACAACAACACTGGAAAGCAGCTCTGAGCAATTCTTCTGAAAAAGAGCGTATATCGCTTGTTTTACGAGAGTATTTTGGCCACAATGGCAATGTTACTTCTAAAGTAATGACTGTCATTGATTTTGGTTAAAAAAACGCTAATAAGTTAATATGAAAATACACCCCTTTTAATTTTGCAGTATCATTAATTTTTATTTACTTGCGACACATTTCTGGATATAAACTTTATTTTTTAGACGATGAACGTTAAAAAATTTATGCTAAACAAAAAAATATTGATCGCCGTTGCCGTTGTAGCTCTTTTTGCTGCTTGTGGTGGTGATAAGGACAAAGCTGATGGGAAAGAAGACATAGTTGATGTTCCTGATACAATCAAAACAACTGTTGTAAATGTTGGTGGAGAACTATTCTCTGTCCCTTCTCCTATACAAACAGCACTATTGATTCAAAAAAGCGGAGTAACCTACGATAAAACAATTTTACATACCAGTAATAAGGTAAACACTTACAGCACTGATTACTTGCGTGCACTTAACTTGGGTATTTACGGAGCTGATTTAGGTTACGTTTCTCTTTATAATCAAACGCAAGATGCTATTGGATACCTTGGTGCTTTAAAGCAATTAGCTGATAAACTTGGTGTTTCTGCTGCATTTGATGCCGGAACAATGAAACGTATTGAAGGAAATATAACTAATAAAGACAGTATGTTGGTTTTGGTTGGAATTGCATACCGCAGTAGCGATGCATTTTTAAAGAACAATCAACGTAACGATGTAAGTAGTTTGATTTTAGCAGGTGGTTGGTTAGAAAGTATGCATTTTTCAATAGCGGCTTATAAGCAAAAAGGAACCAACGAATTAAAGTGGAGAATTGCTGAGCAAAAACAAGCTTTAGGTTCATTAATCAAAATATTATCTAATTACCCAGGTGAAGAAGTAAAAGCTTTAGCTATCGAATTAAATGATCTTTCTAAAATTTATGAAGGCATTCAATTAAAATATAATTTTGTTGAACCAACACACGACTCATTAAAGAAATTAACCTATATCAATAGTACAACTGAAGTAATGGTAAGTGAAGAGCAAATAACGCAAATAGCAGCCAAAATTCAGGAGATCAGGTCAAAAATCGTTAACTCTAGTAATTCGTAAGTCATATCATGAAGAAATTTTCAATAGCAATCATTACATTCTTATTAGGCTTTACAGTTAATAAAGCTACAGCGCAGTGCGATACAATTGCTAGTATTTGTGCTAAACACATTATTTCTACATTCATTTCTGATGGTCAACAATACCGTTCTCTATTATTAAACTCTGAAGAGACAGCAGAATTTCACACTACCTTTTTTGGCGAAACCACATACCGTTTAGCGGCTTGTAGCGGTACCAATGATGGAAATTTGATCTTCAATATCTACGATCAAGACCGTCACTTACTATTTAGCAATCGTAACCAAAAAAATTCACCATATTGGGATTTTAAAGTAAAATCAACCCTCGAAGCTATCATTGAGGC
>JBBRGZ010000290.1:0-3095 GCA_038223395.1 Chitinophagales bacterium | reverse complement strand
AGGAACTCCCACCTGAATTACAAAAATTATTCGACGACAAAGTAGGTCGCACGCGCAAGGAAGATGAAGACAAAAATGATTTCTATTTTTCGCGTGCAGGAATTTTTGCAGAATTTGGAAAAATTGTTTGCATTTCCTGCGGATACATTCTTAAAACAGAAAACTCTTATCAGCTTAAAATCAAAACTTTTAAAGGGGATGATGAAAAGCTATTATTAGAAGAATTCAAGCAGACCTTATTAAATGTTTCTAAAAATAATTTTCAACTTTGCGGACATAATATTCGCGAATTTGATGTGCCATGGTTATGTCGCAGGTATTTAATTAACAGATTAAATCTCCCACCGATTTTAGACATATACGGTAAAAAACCATGGGAAGTTAATCATGTTGACACCTTAGAGCTCTGGAAATTCGGTGATTATAAAAATTATACCTCACTCAATTTAATGGCAACAATTTTAGGCGTTCCAACACCCAAAGATGATATTGATGGCAGTATGGTGAGCGATGTTTACTGGAAACAAAATGATTTAAATCGCATAGCCAAATATTGCAGCAAAGATGTAATTGCTGTTGCCCAAGTTATTATGCGATTGAAAGGATTAGCGCTTTTGGAGGAGAGGAATATTATGTTTGTTGATTGAGCCCTGCAATTCGGTTTTCAACACTATTTTTACCCCATGCAAAACGAGCTGTTGCTAGAAGTAAAAAATTTAAGCACCCATTTTACAACAGAAAGTGGAACTGTAAAAGCTGTGAACGATATTTCGTTTCAGATATACAGAGGTGAAACCGTTGGTATCGTAGGCGAATCGGGCTCAGGGAAATCGGTTACATCTCTTTCTTTAATGCGCTTAATTCCTGACCCACCAGGAAAAATTGTTGCCGGCGAATTATTATACCACACAGAAAACGGCATTGTAGACCTTACAAAAGTTCCTGAAGATAACATGCGCAACTACAGAGGCAATCGCATATCCATGATTTTTCAGGAACCAATGACGAGCCTTAACCCTGTTTTTACTTGCGGCGCGCAGGTGGATGAAGCAATTATGTTACATCAAAAAAAATCTAAAAAAGAAGCGAAAGCACTTACATTACAATTATTCGAAAAAGTACAATTACCCAATCCCGAAAGAATTTATTCCTCTTATCCGCACACAATTAGTGGTGGACAAAAACAACGGGTTATGATTGCAATGGCAATGAGTTGCAATCCCGATATTTTAATTGCCGATGAGCCGACAACTGCACTTGATGTAACAGTGCAAAAAACAATTCTAGAATTAATGTCTGATTTAAAAAAATCAATTAACAGCAGTATTATTTTTATCACGCACGATTTAGGAGTAATTGCTGAAATTGCCGACAGAGTTTTGGTGATGTATAAAGGAAAAATTGTAGAGCAAGGTACAGTGCAAGAAATTTTCGAGAATCCAAAACATCCCTATACAAAAGGCTTAATGGCTTGTCGTCCACAACCCGAAATGCGATTAAAAAAATTACCCGTTATTTCCGATTTTATGTATGAAGATGCTGAGGGGAATTTATTAGCGCGCACAAACGAAAACGACAATACCGAACACACCGTTGCAGGTATATTGGCATCAAATATTGTAACAAAAGAAGAAACAGAAAAACGTTTAATTGATTTACAAAAACAGGAACCCATATTAAAAATCGAAAATATAAAAACGTGGTTTCCTGCAACAAAAACAATGTTCGGAAAGGTGACGAGTTGGATTAAAGCTGTTGACGACGTTTCATTTGACGTATATCCCGGCGAAACCCTCGGCCTGGTTGGCGAAAGTGGTTGCGGAAAAACTACACTCGGAAGAACAATTATCAGATTAACAGATCCTATATCAGGCAATATCATTTTTAAAGGAAATAACATTTTAAATTTCACTCCCGAAGAAATGAAACCTTTAAGAAAAGACATTCAAATTATTTTTCAGGACCCTTATACTTCTTTAAATCCGCGTATGACAGTTGGCAATGCAATTAAAGAACCGATGACTGTACATAAATTATATGCACACGATAAAGAAAGAAAAGAAAAGGTGATAGAATTAATGGAAAAAACGGGCCTAAAAGCTGATTTTTATAATCGCTATCCGCACGAATTTTCAGGTGGTCAACGGCAGCGCATTTGTATTGCGCGCGCACTTGCACTTAATCCGCAATTTATTATTTGCGACGAAAGTGTTTCTGCATTAGATGTAAGTGTGCAAGCACAAGTATTAAATTTATTAATTCAACTGCGCAACGAATTTAATTTTACCTATATTTTTATTTCGCACGACCTTGCTGTTGTAAAATTTATGAGCGACAGGATGGTAGTAATGAATAAGGGTAAAATTGAAGAAATGGGTGCCGCTGACCTCATCTATCAAAATCCTCAAAAAGAATATACCCGCAAATTAATAGAAGCAATTCCAAAAGGCAATTTGAGCGATAAAATGTTTCGATTACATGTTTGATAAAATAATACCTTGCATGTTTACATACTCATAAAATAATTATTATTTGAAACAGAATATGCATTGTTAAACTACCTTCGGATTTATCGAGAAATGATGTTAATTAAATTTATCTTAAGAAAAGCTTAGAATTGAAATTCTGCAAGCAATTCGTAAAGTTGATTTCCCCTTTAAACACCCCTCCTTTGCAACCGCAGTAAAATATTCTTTATCTTCACCACATAATGAGTAAACATTATAAAGGATTTCTCCTCCTCATCAGCGTATTCTTGATTATCTCCTCTTGCAGAAGAAGTTTGGATACCGGCTGGGATACACGCTATTTAACGCCTATAGTTACCGGCGAACTCAGTATTTACGACCTTGTTCCCGATACTTTGGCGCAAATTGAGGACGACGAAAGTGTTACTTTAGTCTATAAAAGCGAACTCCTCGACTACGACCTTACTAAGGAAGCCATCGTAATTCCGGATACCTCAGTTGAAATATATGTTTCATTAGATTCACTTACCTTGGAAGACCAAGAGCTTACAGTCTCCATTTCGCTTGGGCAAATTGCCATTGATCTCGGTTTCCCATTGGGCACACTTATTATATTATCAAACGGAG
>JBBRGZ010000289.1:0-3099 GCA_038223395.1 Chitinophagales bacterium | reverse complement strand
GGATGTCACATGCCTCTTGGAGTATATTGTGAAGAAAGAAACGAAAATTTTAATGTTTGGATAGCACAAGCAGATGAAAAAGGCAGCATATTAAAACGGATGTTTAAGCAAACAGAAAATGTTGAAGGACTCGCTGAAAATTTATTCACCTTGTTAAAAAAAGAAAATACTAAAATGGTGTTTTTTTCTTCTAAACCACTGGGAAATGACCATTATCTTCAAGTATTAAATAATGCGGGTTGTAAAGTGCAATCACAATCCTTTGTTGATATAAAAAGAATAAAAATTGATTCAGAAATACAATTTTTAAATTACGATTGGTTGTTTTTTTCAAGTAAAAACGGTGTGCTGCATTTTTTTGAACAGATTACACATTTACCCGAAGGAATAAAAATTGCTGCTATAGGAAATGAAACTGCAAAATTGATTCATGCCTACGGATATAAAGTTGATTTTATTGGTGAAGGTGAAAATGCATTTATTGCAGATAGTTTTTTAACCTTAGCGGAAGGACTTTCAGTCCTGTTTCCTGGTGCACTCAACAGGCAGCCAAATTTGCGTGAAATAATTTCAAAATACTGTAAAACATATACATTGAATACGTATGAAAATCATCCCTATTCAGCAGCTAAAATTGATGCCGATGTTTTAGTTTTTACGAGTGCTTTAAATGTAGAAGGTTTCTTGCTTGAAAATACAATTTCATCTCAGCAAACTGTTATTGCAATGGGGTTATCAACTAAAGCTTATTTGCTTGAACGTGGCTACTCTAAAGTATTAATACCACCTCAAAAGTCTCATTTAAGTATAGCAGAGCTCATCTGTGGTTTGTGATAAAATGAACTAAAGAGGATATTCTTGGCGTTTAATTGCTTTCACACATGGAAAATAAATCGTTTTTCAATGCGTAAATTTGCATCAGAATGGCATTCGGAATAAATAGGAGAAGAATTAAAAAAGCAATGCGCAGGCTTAAAAGTTTGCCGGGTGGAGCTAATTTCTTTCGATATACTTCTAATAAGGCGTACGGTTGGTATTTACGTCAAATAAAAAGCACCAAAGTTGCCCATCCTTCTTCTATTATGTTGGAAGTTACAAATCATTGTAATCTTAAATGCATCACCTGCCCCCGCGAATATCAATATGGCGAGGATATGGATAAAGGGTTTATGGATATTAAGCAGTTGAAAAGAATTATTGATGAAGTATATCCTTATGTTGATTCTATCGGATTAACAGGTTTGGGAGAAACACTTATGTATAAACAATTGCCAGAAGCACTGCGATATATTCGTTCAAAAAATAAAGGTATCATCACAACCATTTCAATTAATGCGCATTTGCCTAATAGCATTGAAATTGTTAAAACCATTGCCGACGATTTGGATACTTTGCAAATTTCTATGGATGGCGTAGGAGAGACCTATGAAAATGTAAGGTTGCGTGGCGAATTCAAATTGTTTTACGATAATGTAAAAGCGATTGTTGAATATTGTAAAGATAAGCGCGCAGATGTGATGTTTAATTTTGTTGCCATTAAAGAAAATTATTTTAATATGGCAGAAGTAGTGGAAGCTGCAAGTGAATTAGGCGTTGACTATATTAATATCACCCCTTTTAATGTTGCCGCGGTTACTGCTCATGATATTAGTTATTACGATTTTTTTCACAGCAATGCATTTAAAGATGAATTAAAACGTGCAAAAGATAAGGCCGACGAATTAAAAAATGTTGAACTTACATTGTGGGATGTAAAATCAAAAAATGAATTTAAAAAATGTCACTTACCATGGGGACATTTTTATATTAGTTGGGATGGATATGCAACGCCTTGTTGTGCAAAACCTTTTCCTAAAGAATTAAATTTTGGACATGTTTTTGATGATGGATTATTGACTTGTTTAAATTCGGAAGGATACAGACAATTTCGACAAATGTGGTACGAAAATAAAACACCTCAGTTTTGCGAAAAATGCCATATGGTAGATTTAACACCTATTGATTTACCCTTTGAGCTACCGGTAAATTAATTCCCCAATACATACTGCCAAGTAAATAATCCTGTTAACAATATTAACCCGATAAGGAACATCCATTTGTATCTTTTTCTGCTGCGCGCAAAAATAGTTTCAAATTTTTGTTGTGTGTTTGGTCCGAATTTTATTTTACCCCACATCCATAAACTTCCAATTAAGAAAAACAAAAGGAATAAAATATCTTTTAATATGTCGAAGTTTGTGGCTGTCATAAATTTTTATTTGGAGTTGAATTATGTATTTTTGATTAATTAATCACAAAAATATGCGAATAAGGGCTATAACTGTATTTATTGGAGCAATATTATTAACCAACAGCTCCTTTTCTCAGGTGTGGACGCTGGCGAAAAATGAGTTTTATATAAACCTATCTTATAGCGGTTATGAATATAAAAGTGCCTTTGATAGCACGGGGGAAGTTGTTTCACTGCCTGTTGAGGTTTCTGATAAAACAATTCAGGTGTTTGCACAATATGGTATTTCTGATAAATTAACGTTGCAACTCCGATTGCCTTATAGAATACTTTCTTCTGAAGGCGACCTTGGTGTTTTTAATGCAATGGATGGACATTATTTAGAGACCGGTGATTTACAATATTTCGGGAATATAGAAGTAGGTGCCTTATATAAAATAATTGCTGAAAAACCCATGGTTTCTGTTTCACTTTTTGTGGAGTCGAATACGATGGATTATAATTATTTTACGGGTTTGCAAACTGGCTTTAATAGCTTCGGAATTAAACCGGGAGCGGGTGTTGGTTGGGCATTTAATAATGCTTGGTTGCAATATTATTTGGGTGGTGATATTCGAACAAATAATTATAGCAGTGCAATTTTATCGAATATTGAATTGGGATATAAACCTGTTCCGTATTTATATATTGCTGCTGATATTTATGTAAATGGGTCACTTAAAAATGGAGAGGGTTGTGATTGCACAAATGCCTATACCAGTTTGTATTTAGATCAACAAGAATATATTGCTTATGCAATTAAGGCGGGATTTACAATTCAGGATTGGGGAGTAAATTTTGCCTATAATAGTACCTTTACTGCATATAAT
>JBBRGZ010000288.1:0-3112 GCA_038223395.1 Chitinophagales bacterium | reverse complement strand
TATGCCAATATGTGTAATATCGTAGAAACTTTTGTGCATACAGGCGTTATCATCATCTTTTCACCAAAACTTATTGAAACCTTCCATAAAAATAATTACGATTATAGGAAAACTCTAGGGCAATTTGCAAAGCAGGTTGTTATTTATACTTTGATAATTGCAGTGGCATTAGCATTTCTTATTATTCCAATGTTTAAGTCTTTAGATGACCCATTGTATATGGCTGATTATAATGTATTTCTCGTATTAGTTTTAGGGAAAGTCATTTTGAATTTTTCATTGATATTTCATTATATTTTGTATGTCAGGAAAAACGATTTTCCCATAATTAAAGCAACAGTTTTAGCATCTGTAATCAATATCTTATTAAACTTCATTCTCATTCCTTCTATGAATATTATGGGAGCTGCAATTGCAACCGTTATTAGTTTTCTAATTGTAATGTTTATGAAAATATATTACACCCGCAATTTACCTGAGGCAAAACAAATTATTTATTTAAGGTTTTTACGCAAACGCAAAAAAGTTAAAAGGAATAATAGCCAATAAACTTTGTAACTAATGAAACAATATTTTGAAGATATCGCTTGGTGGGATTACCTATTGTTTTTTGTTTACAATGGTATTTTTTGTTATTTGTTATATCGGATTGGTGATGTTTTTTTTAATATTAGCAAAAAAACAATGCGCGTATTTATCCTCATTTTTCAATTATATTTTATAATAATAATTCTAGATAGCCTCTTTAATTTCTTGCCCTATTTACCGGATACTGCAATGTATTCCTATATGATTAGCAGCGGACAATATCCTGAAACCTCTTCTGAAAATATTTTAGTATTATATTATTTTTCATTGTTTATCGGATTGGTTTGTCTTAATTCGCCGGTTATTTATACTTTCTTTTGCGTGTTTCTGTATATACTTGGATTGATGGTGTTTTTAAACGCCTGGAAAAAAGTGTATCCTCAATTCAAACAACAAGATGAATTTACGTTCGCACTTTTAACATTAATATGGCCTGCTGCTGCCTTATATATGACGGCTCCACTGAGAGAAGCATTTGTTATTTTTGGTTTTGCAGTATTTTTAAATGGTTTTCTTCAATTTATTTATCATCAAAAATGGAAGGCATTATTAATTGGTAGCATACTGATTTGTGCAATTCGGTTGCAATTAATTGTGTTCGTATTTCCTGTTATTGGTATTTTGTTGGTCTATAAATTGCGAATTAATAATTTATATAAAATCGGAATCCTTGCTGTTACTTTTCTCATCGCAATTTTAGCAGTACGCTATGTTCTTGTTGAAAAACCATTGTCACCCGAAACAATGGCTGAATTAAGAAATGTAAACATCAGTCGCACCGGCGAATTAGCCTATGGAAATGTGGAATGGCATTCTTATTTGGACATGGCAAGGGATTATCCATTTATCATTGCACAATTTCTATTCTCTCCCCTACCCATATTTGTAAAAAACAATCCGACTGATACTTTTATACCCTTTTTGGATGTGTTGTTTATGATAGTTTTACTCTTATTTATATTTTCAAAATTGCGTTATCACATCAAAACACATCTTTCGGTATTATTGCTCGCACTTTTTTATATCATTCTTTTAGGGGGATATGAATATCATTTAACAGGAGCCGTTCGTCATCGCATGCCATTAATATTAATTTTTATACTTTTGTCAACGCCTACCATTGGCAATATCTTTTTCAAGAAAAAAAATAATGATAAAACTGAGCATACTGCTGTCGACAATAAATGACAGAATTTATGCAACCGAATCCATTCTGCTTCAACAATTTGAGGATACGGAGTTTATTGTTGTACATCAAATAACAAACTCAAATACAGAGGTCGATTATCAGGATTTTTATTCGAAGTTTAAAGCAGATAATATTCATTTTATTACTAGATTTGAAAAAGGAACAGGTCGCAGTAGGAATTGTGCTATGCAAAATGCCTCCGGAGAATTATTTTATTTGTGTGATGATGATTTGATTTTTAAGCCTGACTTTTTCTCTCGTATTATGCATTCAAACCAACAATTTCCAAACGCAGATGTTTTTACTTTTCAAATAGAAACTACAGAAAATAAACTGTTTAAGAAATACCCTCAAAATTCTTACTCACACACTATAAGAACAATGGCAACCGTTTCAATTGTAGAAATGGTAATTAGAAAAACCGCATATCAACAAGGGAAAGTAAAGTTTGACGAGCGATTTGGCCTCGGCACAAGATATAATACCGGCGAAGAATTTGTAATGTTGAGCGATGGATTAAAAAAGGGACTTCAAGTTGTTTATATACCTCAAATCCTTGTGCAACATCCTCCAATAAGCTCCGGAAAAATATTTAATAAAGAAGTGGCTTTTGACAAAGGTGCAATGATTGCTAAGGTATATGGTTGGAAATTTATTATAGTTGATGGTGCATTTGCATTGAGAAAATATCAGGAGTATAAAAGTTCTATATCTTTATTTTCCTTTCTTATCAATATCTATAAAGGCAGTTTTAATTTTTTATCGCATGAATGAGGCTTTGGTTTCCATAATAATGCCTGTTTATAATTCAGAAAAATATCTGGAAACTGCTGTTAATTCTGTTTTAGAACAAACCTATACAAACTGGGAACTTTGGCTTATAGATGATGGAAGCAGTGATAATTCGAAAGCATTAATTTCCCAATTTTCTGAAAAAGATAATAGAATTAATAAAATATTATTAATAGAAAACCAAGGCACCGCAGCGGCTAGAAATGCTGCCATTACACTTGCTCAAGGAAGATATATTGCATTTTTAGATGCGGATGATGTTTGGCTCAAAGAAAAACTTTCTGTTCAGGTTAAATTTATGGAGGAAAATAATTTTGTTTTTACCCATAGTTGGTACGAAACTATGGATGCAAACGGAAAAACCTTAAATAATATCATTAAAGCGCCTGATAAAATAAACTATAAACAATTATTAAAAAATAATACAATAGGTTGTTTAACAGCAATGTACAATGCAGAAAAAATTGGCAAATTGTTCATGCCCAACATCAGAAAAAGACAGGATTATGGTCTCTGGCTTGCTATATTGAGAACAGGTGTAAC
>JBBRGZ010000287.1:0-3114 GCA_038223395.1 Chitinophagales bacterium | reverse complement strand
AAAAAGAATTAGCAACAAATGAAAATATTTCACGCAAAGGGGCAAAGTCGCCAAGAAACAGCCACAAACTATAATTTATTTTTTAACCCATCCCACCTTTGCGACTTTGCGTGAAAAAAAAATCCCATGTATCTGAATGTGCACAGTTATTATAGTTTGCGTTATGGAATTCTTTCCATTGAAAGGTTATTGGAAGAAGCACAAAAAAATAATATCCACTCCTTTGCATTAACTGACATTAATAACACCTCCGGCTGGTTCGAATTATTGCAGGAAGCACGCAAAATAAACGTAGATGTAAAAGTGGGCATTGAATTTAAAAATGGCAATACCACATTATTTGTCGCATTGGCAAAAAATGCCGATGGTTTTGCGGAGTTAAATCGCTATTTATCTTATTATTTAAAAAATAAAATTCCACTTCCCGAACAAGCACCGGTTTTTGAGCATGTCTATATTATTTATCCTTACGCGAGTGCAGAAAATCTTATTCTCAGAGAAAATGAATTTTTAGGAATCACAAAAAAAGACCTCACCAAACTGCGATTTCTGAAACGGCATTTAGATAAAAATAAATTGGTGGCGCTTAATACTGTAAATTTTGCGTGCAAAAAAGATTACAACGCACATCGCATTCTGCGCGCCATGGATAAGCTGAGCATCATCACTAAATTGCAAGAAGAAGACCTTGCAAAACAAGACGAACAATTTGAAACTTACGATACACTTTTAAACGCATTTAACGACCATAGTTACCTGCTCCACAATGCACAAAAATTACTCGACCTCTGTAGTTTTGAGTTTGTTTATCACAGCAATAAAAATATTCAACTCTTTACATCAAGCACAAAAGAAGACGTAAATTTAATTCTGCAACTCACCTACGAAGGGGTTACCTATCGCTACGGAAAAATAACAAAAGAAATTCAGGACAGAATTAATAAGGAATTAGATTTAGTAATTCAAAAAGGATTTGTTTCTTACTTTTTAATCAATCGCGATATTGTGCAATACGCGCGCAGTCAGGGATTCTATACTATCGGTCGCGGAAGCGGAGCAAACAGTTTAATAGCATATTGTTTGCGCATAACAGATGTAGATCCGTTGGAGTTGGATTTATATTTTGAGCGTTTCATGAATTTATTTCGCGAAACACCACCCGACTTCGATCTCGATTTTTCTTGGAAAGACCGCGACGATGTAACACAATATATTTTCAATAAATATGGTGAAGAGCACACCACTTTGCTGGCAACATACACCACATTTAAAGACCGTTCATTTATTCGCGAAGTTGCAAAAACCTTCGGCCTCCCCGACCATGAAATTTCTGCTATGGTAAAAAATTATGGCGAAAAAAAGTTTGGCGACGACATTCGTATTCCCGATAAAATTGCGCGCAGCATTTATTCTTTTGGCGGATATCTGCACGGGCATCCCAACCATTTAAGCATACATGCAGGTGGTATTTTAATTTCTGATAAACCGATTTATTATTATACCGCAACACATCTTCCCCCAAAAGGATTTGCAACAACACAATTCGATATGCATGTAGCGGAAGATATTGGATTATATAAATTCGATATTTTAAGTCAGCGCGGGTTAGGGCATATAAAAGAAGCTGTGGAAATTATTAAATCCAACAGAGGCATTGATATTGACATTCATCAAGTAAAGAAATTTAAAGAAGATGCAAACCTCAATCACCAACTTAAATCGGGAAATACAATTGGTTGTTTTTATATCGAATCGCCGGCAATGCGCAGTTTGCTTAATAAATTAGTTTGCGATAATTATTTAACTTTAGTTGCGGCGAGTTCAATTATTCGTCCTGGTGTTGCACAATCGGGAATGATGGATGCATATATTATGCGACACAGATTTCCGGAAAAAAGAAAAGACATTCATCCTGTTATGGGTGAAATTATGCCGGATACTTATGGTGTTATGGTGTATCAGGAAGATGTGATTAAGGTGGCCCATTATTTTGCAAAACTCACTTTGGCGGAGGCAGATGTGTTACGTCGCGGAATGAGTGGAAAATCGCGCAGCAAAAATGAATTTCAGCTTATTAAAGATAAATATTTTTCTAATTGTATAGCACTGGGCTACGAAGAAAAATTAGCGCAGGATGTATGGCATCAAATTGAAAGTTTTGCGGGATATTCTTTTGCAAAAGGACATTCAGCTTCGTATGCTGTGGAGAGTTATCAGAGTTTATTTTTGAAAACCTATTATCCCATCGAATTTATGGTTGCGGTAATCAATAATTTTGGGGGATATTACAGCACAGATTTATATGTTCATGAAGCGCGTAGATCGGGAGCAACTATTGAAGGGCCTTGTGTAAATAAAAGCAGCATGCATACTGTACTTTATAACACAACTATTTATCTGGGATTTATTCATGTTAAAGGGGTAGAGTCGGCAGTAATACAAAATATGATATCTGAGCGCGAAAAATATGGCGACTATACCGACATGGATGATGTATTAAAACGCATCACTATTAATCTGGAACAATTAGAAATTTTAATTACAATAAATGCTTTGCGATTTACAGGAATTTCGAAACGCGAATTATTAATTGAGGCATATTGTCGTTTAAATAAAACAAAAAAAACAAATCCGATAAAAGAATTATTTGAAAGTGAAAAACCTGTTCCTTATCAATTTCCGGAATTGCATTTAGAAAAACGCGAGGATGCTTGGGATGAAATTAAATTAATGGGATTTCCGTTGTGTAGTCCTTTTTTGATGATTGACGATAATTTGCACAAATTAAATAGACAGGTTTTGGTAAAAGATTTTCCGAAATTGGTTGGTAAAACGGTAGAAATAACCGGTTATCTCATTACCACAAAATCAACGAGCACAAAAAGCGGGGAGCCGATGTATTTAGGAACTTTTATTGATGCGGAAGGCAACTGGCTTGATACGGCACATTTTCCTGCGTCGGCAAAACAATATCGTTTTAAAGGAAAAAATTGTTACCTCCTCCGCGGTCGTGTGCAAGAAAGTTTTAATGCGTTTACTTTAATTGTTTCTGAAATGTATTGTTTAAAATTATGGATGGGTGAGTATGCGTGAAGAGAAATATTTCGCGCAGAG
>JBBRGZ010000286.1:0-3181 GCA_038223395.1 Chitinophagales bacterium | reverse complement strand
AAGGAAGTTCAAATTTCCGCAAATCGCAGTACGCAAATAAATACTGTAAATGCAGAAGTTTCGGGTGAGCTTAAATTAGCGGAAATAAAACAACTTCCGGTTGAAGGAAGAGATATTACACGCGTTTTATATCGTTTGCCAAATATTAGTCAGGCAACAGGTTTTTATGCCGAAGCACCGAATGTTTCAATTAATAGTTCCAATGGATTATTTACGAATTATTTAATTGACGGTATGGATAACAACGAACAATTTTTAGGTGGTGAAAGATTTGCAATCCCAATAGGTTTTACAAAAAACGTAACTGTATTAACGAATAATTTTTCGGCAGAATATGGATTAACCGCAAATGGCATTGTAAATATTACAAGTAGAAGCGGAAGTAATGAATTTGGCGGAGAAGCGTATGTTGTTACTCGTCCGGGCGCTGTTATTGATGCAGAAAGTCAGTTTGCACAGCGCGATTTAAGTGGTAATCAAGTGTTGGATGGTTTTCAGCGTTATGAAGCAGGATTTGATTTTGGTGGTGCAATTAAAAATGATAAGACATTTTATTTTGTCGATATAGAATATACCAAAGACATAAAAGACAATTTATTATTAGTACCACAATTAAATGTTAATGAAACAGTGCGTGGCGAAAATAATTTTACCTATTTATCAGGCAAATTAGATCACTATTGGACAAATAAATTTCATTCTTCTTTACGTATAAATAATGGTATTGTAAATATTGATCGTCAGGGTGGCGGATTAACGGGTGGTACTTTATTTCCCTCTGCTGGCGACCAACAAGACCGCAACTCCACTAATATAGCTTTAAAAAATAGTTATGTTGGCAATCATTTTACCATGGAAACTAATTATCAATATGGCAGATTTAATTGGGATTATTCGCAGGCTAATTTTCCAGACAATCCAGGCGTTTCTGTGTTGGATGAATTTGATAATTTTGTTGCGCAGATTGGACATCCGGGATATATATTTAATGATGTTGCCAATACACATCAATTACAAGAGAAACTTAACTTTTATTTGAATAAACATACAATAAAAACCGGTGCAGAAATTTTAAGCACGCACCACGATTTATATGGCGGCGGAACTCCTGCAGGTTACTACACAGTAAAACTCACAGGCGCCCAATTGGATGCACTTGTTGCAAGTGGTGTTGGTGCTGATTTGAATGTTAATGACATTCCCGCTGATGTTGAAGTGTTAGCTTACAGTGTTGAATTAATGCCAAAGGCATTTGGTACAACTCAAAACATTTTAAGTTTATATGCTGAGGATGAAATTCAAGTAAACTCGAAATTAAATATCGTTGCAGGTTTGCGTTACGATATTGACAATTTAAGTAAAGGTGGTGGCGATAAATTGGATTTGAATAATATTGGTCCACGTTTATCAGCAAATTATAAAATCAACAATAAAAATAGCATCAGATTTGGGTATGGTATTTTTTATGATAAAATAAATTACGCGTTATACAGCGATGCGTTACAACAAAATTCAACTAATTCTGATTTTAGAGCGCAATTACAAGAATTAATTAACCAAGGAATTTTACCTGCAAATACAGATTTGGATCAAATTACTTTTGATGGTAATCTTTCAGCTTCTTTTCCGGCGGCTGATTATTTACAAGGGCCAACAGCAGATGATTTACAATCGCAGCGCGATGATTTATTTCAATATGAGCGTCGCATATTAAATCCAAGCGGATATCAAAATCCATTTGCACATCAAATTATGATTGGTTATCAAAAACAAATTGACAACGATAAATTATTTTATGTTGATTTAGTTTATAATCGTTCATTTAATTTGTTTAGATTAGTTGACTTAAATGCACCTGAAGCATATGCAATTGGTGAAGACTTTACAGCAGATGATGTGCGTCCTTCTGACGTTGCAGATTTAACAAGACCTATTCCGGTATATGGAAACTACTCCATAATTAATGGAGATACTATAACTGCGGGTTCAAAAAACATTGTTATGACAGAAACTGCGGGTGAGGCAAAATATTATGGTGCAACATTTAATTTCCAAAAAGATAAGGGTGATGATAAATATGCATTGCGTTTTATTTATACCTTATCCTTATTAAAAAACAATACTGAAGACATCAACTTTAAAGCGATGGATGCTAATAATTTTGACAACGAATGGGGTCCATCAATTAATGACCGCACACATGTAATAAACACAATTTTTAGTTATTACCCATGTGATAAATTTACCGTTACAATTGCATCTTTATTACAAAGTGGACAACCCATTAACAGAATTCCTGATGCTTCTATTTATGGAACAACAGATTTGAATGGTGATGGCCGTTCATTTGGTGCAGCGTATGTTGGTAATAGCGACCGCTCACCGGGTGAAGAACGCAACAGCGACCGTTTACCTTGGAATACATTGTTTGACATGGGAGCGCAATACGATTTCCCTGTGGGCGGTGGATTAGTTTTGCGTGCAGATGTATTTAATATTTTAAACGCACAAAATTTGAGTGGTTACAGCAATAACGCAACTCAAAGTAATCAAATTCAAGTTGGACCTGCGAGTTCAGGTAATTATCAAATTAAAAATGCAGGAGCTCCACGTCAGTTCCAATTTAGTTTATTATATAACTTTTAATTTCATTGCCAATAGCACTTTCGGGTGCTATTGGTTTTTTTAATTTTTGGGATGAAGAAATTCTATTTAATTGTCTGCATTTGTTTTCTTGTATATTCATGCAAAAACGAAACCTCGGTTTCGGGCGATACCGATTGGAAGTCGCAACCCTGGGATAGTATATTGGCTGCCGCAAATGGAACAAAAGTAAATCTTGTAATGTGGCAAGGCGACCCTTTTATCAATAAATATCTGTCGTCGTATGTTATTCCGGAAGTAAAAGCGAAGTACAATATTGATTTAAAAGTATCGGCGGGACAAGGCAATGAAGTTGTGAAAGTGATTATGAATCAGAAAGAAACCGGAATTAAAAACGGCACTTTCGATTTAGCATGGATAAATGGAGAGACATTTTTTCAGTTACGTGAAGTTGAAGGACTTTACGGGCCTTTTACAAATTTACTTCCGAATGCACAATACATCAATTTTGAAAATAATTTTATAGGAATAGATTTTCAACAAAAAATTGAAGGGTATGAATGCCCTTGGGGGAATG
>JBBRGZ010000285.1:0-3240 GCA_038223395.1 Chitinophagales bacterium | reverse complement strand
AACCGCTTTTTGTTTTCAGGCACTAACCAATAGGGATTTAATTTTATTCCAAAGTACAAATTAACCGCAGAATATTCCGACTGTTTTAAAAAAGTCAAGAGATTATCCGAACCTACTGTAAAAAACATAAATCGCGCAGCCAAACCAAACCTAAATTCTTTATCTTCATATAATTGTAAAGGTATTGAAATGCCTAAAATACGATTTTCGTATCGCGGTGTTAATCCAAAAACATTGGATCGTGCAATCAGGTTAGTGCCAAAGCGTGGAATTCTGCGTACAATAATTGCCGAGGCATAATAGTTTTTGTAAATATTGCGCTCTGCACTTAACACAAAAGCAGCGGGTAAATACATCGTAAATTTATTTCCATCCTGGGAAGCAGAACTCAGATCATAAATAATGCGTGAACCTGTTCTATTAAATTCATCAATATCGTCAATAGAATCCAAAACAATATTTTCAACAAAAAATGCATCCTCATTCACTAGGTGATAAGTGCCTGAATTTGTTTTATATTTTATTACCCCAAAATCGAGTAAGGAGGCTCCGAATTTCCATACATAATCTTGATTTTTTGAGAACTTAAATTTTGAACGTTTATTCAATTCAAAAACCAATCCAACATCAATGCCAACTCCAGCTCCATTTAATGCAAAATTGTTTTTATCATATAATAAATTAGAGCCCAAATTTTTTGTATAATCGTAATTAGTATCAAAATAAGAAACGGTTGTATTTACGGTATCTCTTGTAAATACAAATGTAGAATTATTTTCAAAACTCAAGGCTTCTAAACCACTTAGATATTTCAGATTTGCTCCTAGATGCAAACTGTAAACTGAATTTCTCTCAAGCGTAATTTCTCCGTTTATTCCGGCTTCTCCCCAAACCAAAACCCCCGCATTAAATGCAGGCATATTTATTGGCGTATTTAATGGAATATCTTTTAAACCCGTAATGCCTCCCAATTCTTTTTCACTTAAAAAATATCCTGCAGAGCGTGCAGTAAAAAATAACCCAAAAGCATAATCATCGAATTTTAAAAAAGCAGAAGGTAATTGCAGTGCAACAGACCCATGTCCATAAATACGTTTCGGATGAAAATAATTAATATCAATAATACTATCTGCAGCAGTAACATATTTAATCATATTTTCAGGAATAGAAATATAATTATTGTCCTCATAAACGCCAAGCGACAAAACATTTACGTCCCATGGTAATTTACCCGTAATTGGCATGGCGGGATTTAACAACATACCATTTGAACCCGAATAATTTCCAGTGCGCAGGCCATCAAATTCTTGCGCCATGCAACCGAGTGCACTTAATCCAAACAGGAACAAAAAGACAAACTGTACTCCATGTTTACGCATACGCAAAAACTAGTTAATAGCATAAAAGTGGTGTGTGATCTCTATAAAAACTGTGTAGTGTGTGATCCAAAAAGATGGATAAAATTGCTAATTAAAACAAAAATTTTCTTAGTGGGTGAAAAAGTAGACCAAATTTTTAAATTATCCAAGAAAAAACCGAGTTAATTTACCACCATAGCTGTCAATCAACAACTTTCCCAGGATTTAGTATGTTATTGGGGTCAAATAATCTTCTTAATTGTCTGAATATATCTAAATGTATTTCGCTGAATGCTAAAGGCATATATCTTTTTTGCACCAATCCGATGCCATGTTCTCCACTCAATGTGCCTCCTAGTGCAATAACGAGTTTAAATATCTCACTTATTGCCTCAGGCAACTTTATTTCCCAATCAGAATCAGATAAATTACCCTTTAAAATGTTTACGTGTAAATTGCCATCGCCGGCATGTCCGTAGCAAACAGATTTAAAACCATAGTTTTTGCCAATTTCCTTAACACCCGCAAGTAGAATTGGTAATTCAGCCCTCGGCACAACCGTATCTTCTTCTTTGTAAATTGAATTTTGTTTTACAGCCTCACCCACTTTTTTCCGCATCTTCCAGAGATCACTTTTTTCGCGTTCAGTTTCCGCAAATAATATTTCATCACATTCCATATTTTCGAGGAGTGATGCAATTATCTCACAATCCTGCATTAAAGTATCTGTATTATTTCCATCTACTTCAATTAATAAATGTGCTTGAATATTTTCTTTTATTTCAATATTAATATCAGAATTAAATTGCATTACAATATCAATTGCATCGCGCTCCATAAATTCCATTGCACTTGGAATAATTCCTGCTTTAAATATTTCTGCAACCGCTTCGCACGCTTTTGTTGCTGAATAAAATGGCACCAACATGAGTAAATTATGTTTGGGATATGGAATAAGTTTTAATACGATTTTTGTAATAATCCCCAACGTGCCTTCACTGCCTACTAAAAGTTGTGTTAAATTATATCCTGTTGCATTCTTTAAAACATTTGCACCAGTCCAGATAATTTCACCGGTAGGTAAAACCACTTCCAAATTCAAAACATAATCCTTTACAACACCATATTTAACTGCCTTTGGTCCACCCGAATTTTCTGCAACATTGCCACCAATAAAACAACTTCCTTTACTTGCGGGATCGGGTGGGTAAAACAATCCTTTTTCAATTACAGTATTTTGCAAAACTTCAGTTATTACTCCCGGCTCTGTAATCACTTGCAAATTGCGTTCGTCAATTTTTAGTATTTGATTAAATCTTTCCATGCTAAGGGCAATTCCTCCAAAAATGGGCAATGCACCTCCACTTAAACCAGTGCGAGCTCCTTGTGGAGTTACCGGAATATGATTAGCATTTGCAATTTTTAAAATTTCTGAAATTTCTTCAGGTGTGCGAGGTGTTACAACCACTTCTGGAAAAAACTGCAAATCCTCGGTTTCATCTGAAGCATATATCTCAAGTTTTTCTTTATCGAAATGCACGTATTTTTCTCCTGCAATGCTTTGCAATTGTGATATGAGTTCCTGTGTAATTTTTTGATACATCTTACAAAGGTAAAATCTTTATAAGCAGCTATATCAAAGATTTAAATTATAGATACTAAAATAATTCACCTTTTCACAAAAAATTCTTCCTAATTATGCTCAAATATGACATTTCAATGTTTTAGACAATTTTATCATTGCTTTTTAGGGCTTAATTTTATACCTTTATAACCAAAATTTATTATTTGATGAAAAAAATACTTTACACCTCAACCCTCATGGCATTGATTTTAATTTCCACCGGAAGTTTTGCTCAAGCTAAAAAATACCCACTTTTTG
>JBBRGZ010000284.1:0-3329 GCA_038223395.1 Chitinophagales bacterium | reverse complement strand
ATTTTATCCCTTTAAAATTTTAATGAACGAAGGTTTGGGTTCGGTAATGCTTGCACATTTATTTGTGCCGGCTTTGGATAGTGTAAATAATCATGCAACATCTCTTTCGCCAAAAGTGGGTCGCGATTTATTGCGCGATACACTCGGATTTAGAGGTTTAGTTTTTAGCGATGCATTAAATATGAAAGGCGTAAGTGCATACTACGAAACAGGGGAATTAGAAGTAAAAGCATTTTTAGCAGGCAACGATTTTTTATTGTTCAGCGAAAATATTCCTATCGCTTTTGAAGCAATGAAAAAAGCATACGAAATGGGCGTAATTACCGAAGAAAGATTGGATGAAAGTGTAAGAAGAATTCTAAAAGCAAAAGCCTTTGTAGGATTAAATAATTATAAACCTGTTAAGTTGCAAAATGTAACCTTTGATTTAAATAGTGATAAAGCAACCTTATTAAAAAGAAAAATTACTGAAAGAAGTTTAACACTTATTAGTGGAGATGATACTTTAATTCCATTTAAAAAATTAGATACTTTAACTATTGCCTCTTTAAGTATTGGCAACGGAACAAAATCTACATTTCAGGAATATCTTGGTAAATATGCGAAGGTGGCATCCTTTCAAATAAATAAAGATGCTGACGCAGCAACTTTTAATCAAATGTTCGACAAACTGAAAGGATATAAAGTAGTTATTGTAGGATTACACGATATGAAACGTGCCCGCACAAGTAATTACGGCATTACATCAAACAGTGAGAATTTAATTAATAAACTTTCTGCAGTTACTCAAACTGCTGCCGTTATTTTCGGCTCACCCTATGCGCTAGAAAATTTAGAAAATACACAATATCAAATTGTTGCTTATGATGAAGATACATATACGCAACAAGCGACTGCAATGGCTATGTTTGGTGCTATTCCTTTTTCGGGGAAATTGCCTGTGGGTTCAGGCAAATTTAGAGTAAACGAAGGTACTCAAACCGGTGCATTAAACAGACTTAAATATACCATTCCCGAAGAAGTTGGAATGGACATAAAATACCTCGCAAAAATAGATTCTATAGCTAATGCATGCATTAAAACACAATGCGCTCCGGGTTGTCAGGTATTAGTTGCAAAAAATGGAAAAGTAGTTTGGGATAAAGCATATGGATATTATAAATACGATAAAAAAACACCTGTTGATTTAAATAGTATTTATGATTTAGCATCTGTTACAAAAACATCAGCAACTGTTCAAATGCTAATGAAATTATATAGCGACAGTTTATTTGATTTAAAAAAATCGGTTTTAGATTATTTACCCGAAACGAAAGGCACTGAAATTGCAAATTTAAAAATGAGCGATATCCTCACGCATCAAGCCGGTTTAGTTGCGTGGATTCCATTTTATAAAAATACTTTAAATGCCGATGGCACAATTAATCCATTGTACTATAATCAATCATCCATAAAAGGATATACTACAAAAGTGGCGGACGGTTTGTTTATGCGCGACGATTATAGAGATACCGTTTGGAAATTAATTGAAGAGAAGCCACTCAAAGAAAAAAATAAATATGTGTATAGCGATTTAGGATTATATATCTCGCGCAGAGTTGCAGAAAAAATTGCCGGAGTGCCTTTAGATAAATTTGTTAATTCAATGTTTTATGCACCGCTTGGAATGGAAACAACCTGTTTTAATCCATTGGAGCAATTTGATATTAACCGTATTGTCCCGACTGAAAATGATAATTATTTTCGTTATCAAACCGTGCAGGGATATGTGCACGACATGGGTGCTGCAATGATGGGTGGAGTAGAAGGACACGCAGGATTATTTTCTAATGCAGAAGATTTGGCCATTTTGTATCAGATGTTATTAAATGGAGGCACTTATGGAGGAGAAAGATATTTGCCTGAGCAGGTTATTAATTCGTGGACTAAAAAACAATCGTCAATTTCGCGTAGGGGAATGGGTTTTGATAAGCCCGATATGGTAAACACTTCTCCTTGTTGTTCTTATGCATCAGCTGAAACATTTGGTCACCAGGGATTTACCGGTATTTGTGTTTGGGTGGACCCCAAATATGATTTATTATACATTTTTCTTTCTAATCGAGTGCAACCCAGCGCCGATCCAAATAAACTGAGCTCAGAAGGCATTCGCAATAAAATAATGGATGTTATTTACGAAAGCTTTTTATTTCAAAAAACACCTGGCGGAACAGCAAGTGATTGAAATTTTAATTTAAAATTCCACACATGAAAACCATCAGAAATCTATTAATTTATATGCTCGTAGTGGGTACTTTATCCATTGCATTATTATATGGAATTGTTGAATATACATTTAATGATGAAGGAGGATTAAATGCAATTCCTCTTTTCCTTGAAAAAATAATTAATGTTTTCTATTTTATTTTCCTTTTCCCTTGGAGTGTGATTGAATATATTATCAAACTAGCAGGAACGGATATGCATTATCCAACATCTATATTTGGAAAAATATTATTATACTTTGGGTTTATTGTTAATTTAATAATACAGTACTTTATTTTTAAATGGCTTTGGGTTAAAATTTTGAAAGTAGTAAAAAGAAAAAGATTAAATACAAATTAATTTTTTTACCAAATTCATTTTCTCTCACATACAACATCTTTGCGGCCTTTGCGTGATAAAAAAAATTTCACGCAAAGGCGCAAAGCCGCAAAGGGACAGCCAAATTGCGAATCAATTAATAAATTAAATACAACACTTTATTATTGAAACTCGAAAATAAAAAAAACCACATACCACATCTTTGCGGCCTTTGCGGCTTTGCGTGATAAAAAAAATTTCACGCGAAGGCGCAAAGCCGCAAAGGGACAGCCGAAGGGAAAACAAAAATAATAACCGAAGTTGTTTGTTTAATTTTACACAATAATTGGTAATCAAAAAAACATTTTTCTCCAATGAAATCTCATGTAAAAGTAGAAACCATCTATAATTGCTCCTTAGAACGCGCATTTAAAACCCCCATGTTATGCGATGTAGCAAAAGTGCACACAGGTTATGGCGTTATGCCAAAGGTGACGCATAGTACTGAAGATGAAAATTGGGGCAAACCGGGCTTTAGTAAAAAAGTGTTTATTGCAAAGTCCGCAACTCAAAAAGGTGGTTGGGGTTCTTCGGATAAAGTGTTAGAACGTGTAGAAAATCAATACTGGAAAATTCAAGTTTACGAATTCCAATCTTGGATGTTGGGATTTTCAAAATTTATTGGCGAATGGAAAACTACCGAATTAGAACCCAATAAAATATTAATTGAATATAGTTACACCTTGCACTCTGATGTGGCCATACTT
>JBBRGZ010000283.1:0-3361 GCA_038223395.1 Chitinophagales bacterium | reverse complement strand
GCGCTTATTGGTATTTTGACAGCTATTGACGCTCTCGAAAGCTCCATTAATTCAAATTTTACAACCCTCGGTGCCAATTCATTTTCCGTAAGAAATTTTAATGAAATGTCGGAGGGCGATGAAAAGCCAAAACCGCCTTTCAGTTATAAAGAAGCAGATAATTTTAAAAGTAAATTCACTTTTCCGGGTTCTTATGTTTCCATTTCAAGTTTATTTATTCAGGGCGCCGGCACTGTAAAACAGGCAGACAAAAAAACAAATCCCAACGTAGATGTATATGGTGTTGATGAAAATTTTATTTCTGTTGTGGGATATAAAATTGAAAAAGGCAGAGGATTTTCGGTGCAGGAATTAGAAAGTTCGTCGCGCATTGTTGTGCTTGGAAGCGACGTTGCAGAAAAGATTTTTAGTAGTAAAGACAATCCAATAGACAAGGCAATTTCTATCAATAATCAATATTTCAGAGTAATTGGAGTGTTAGAACCCAAAGGTAGCAGTTTTATGCAATCGGATACACGCGTTTTAATTCCACTTACAACAGCCCGCAGTGTTTTCCCAAAACCGGGAGCTGATAATTATGTAATTACCATCGGTGTTTCAAATGCGCAAGATATGGAACCAGCAATAGGCGATGCAACCGGCTTGTTGCGACAAGTAAGAAAACTTACAATAGGAGAGGACGATGATTTTATTATTGCTAAAAGCGACAGTGTTGTAAATGTAATGTTAGACAGTCTTTCTTATGTTGCAATTGGCGCTATGTTTATTGGATTTATAACCCTTATCGGCGCAGCAATTGGATTAATGAATATTATGTTGGTGCAAGTAAACGAACGCACACGCGAAATTGGTGTAAGCATGGCAATGGGCGCTAACAGAAAAACGATTCGCATGCAATTTCTAATCGAAAGTATTGTAATCTGTATTATTGGTGGTATTTGCGGAATTATTTTGGGTATTTTTATTGGCAATTTAGTTGCTCTTGCACTCAATGCAAGCTTCATTTTGCCCTGGCTTTGGGTATTTATCGGACTAGTAGTTTGTGTTATAACAGGTATTGCGGCGGGATATATTCCTGCGCGTCGCGCTTCCATGATGGACCCAATTCAAGCGTTGCGTTATGAATAATATGAAAGTTTCAATTAATTTAGGTATATTTGAGAATGTCGTATACAGAAAGCAAAACCGCACCCAAAAAAACGTATTCTATTTCAAACGAGCAAATGCTCAACATAATAGAAAAACTTCCAACCTTACAAGAAAATAATAAAAATACGGAGTATGTTTTTTCCGCTCAAACTTCAGATGATGAAATTACTGATGGTTCAAATCCAACGATTTCAAAATCAAAAAACATGACTGCCGGAAAAATTAGTATCCATTTTTCTTATGATTTTGTTAACGACCGTTGGTTTTTAAATGACAATAAAATTGTTGTTGTTGACCGATTACGCTAAGTATTAGTATATCATTTTTATACTAAATACAAACTGTAATAAACAAACAGCATCGACAAACCACCAACTGCCATAAGTGCATATAATAATGCTAAGGGCTTAACATTTGGTCGCTCTGGTGTGTACTTTCTTAAAACAACAACACCTAATATTGCTGCAATCACAAAACATCCTACGCTAAATAGCAGGTAATAAGAATTAAAGTGTTCTTGAATTGCATATATAACTAAAAGTATAAAACCCGCTGATGCAATAATTGAATGTATAGTTTTAAGTGCCTTTGGAAGATGTTTGTCTGCAACAACATTATAAATTAACGATGTGCCTAATATTGCTGCTATACAAAAGAGAATAATACTTGCGTAAATCATATATTGAGTTTCTAATAATAAGGCAATTTCTATTCCACTATTCTGATAATGTGTTCATAATCAATGGCTATATAGGCAATCTTAAACTTTTGCAACCAAATCGGAGAAATAAAATAAGAACTTCCCAATGCTAATTTGTACCACATTTTCCCCATAACAAGGAGATTTATATACAAATAAAAAGGGCACAAAAAAACCTCAGAACTTTCGCCCTGAGGTTTAATTTATATTCTCCAACCTATTAATTCAAGTTGATGCAATTTAACTCAGAATAAGCAATCATAGTAATAAATTATAGTTTATAATAAATCAGATGTTATCATCCAAAAATCTACAATTTCAATCGTTTGCTATTCAGGGTAAAACCAACTAAAACAATAATTTATTGATTTATAAATGTGTATTGTTTAAGTTGGATTAACCTTCTATTACTTCAAAGTTTACAGGAATATTATGGTCCTTATCCAATGAAATAGTTGCGGCATAAGTGCCCAAAGTTTTAACCTCTTCAGGAAGAACAATTTTCTTTCTGTCGATAACTAAACCCAGTTGCTTTTTAATACCTTCAGCTAATTGTACGTTTGTGATAGACCCAAAGATTTTATCGTTTTGTCCAACTTTCGCTGCAACTTTAATAGTAGTTTCCTGCAATTTCGCGATTACTTCCTGAATTTTATCAAGTAATAATTTCTCGCGTTTGTCAGATGCTTTCACGCGTTCTGACATAATTTTACGATTGCCATCGCTTGCAATTACTGCAAATCCCCTAGGGATTAAGTAATTACGACCATAACCGTCACGCACCTTTACAAGTGTATTGGAATCGCCGAGATTATCTACGTCTTTTATTAAGATTACTTCCATGGTTCGTTATTTTAAAAGATCGGTTACATACGGCAATAACGCCAATTGACGGCTACGTTTAACAGCCTGAGCCACTTTGCGCTGAAATTTTAAACTGTTACCTGACAAACGACGCGGTAAGATTTTACCTTGCTCATTTACAAATTTCAATAAAAATTCAGGGTTTTTGTAGTCAATATACTTGATTCCGCTTTTCTTAAAACGGCAGTATTTTTTGCGCATCGTCCCTAATTTGGGTGCTGCGAGATATCTAATGTTTTTTCCTGCTGCCATGGTTACGCTCCCGCTTTTTCTTTGGTTAACTTACTTTCTGCATGTGCGCCTGTTTTAGCATTTCTGCCAATTTCGCCGCGACGTTTGCGTTCGTTGTAGTCGATGGAATATTTATCGAGGCGAATTGTTGCAAAGCGCAACACATTCTCATCACGGTTAAATTGGATATCCAATTTTCCATTGATGTCACTTGGGCCTTTGTGTTCAAGCACATAGTAAATACCGGTGCTCTTTTTCTTAATGTTGTAAGCTAACTGCTTAAGGCCCCAGTGCTCTTCGGCAACTATTTCACCGCCGTTAGAACGAAGGAAATCCTTATAGGCTTCCTCGGTCCTCTTCACGTCGTCATCTGAGAGGACAGGAGTGAAAATGATGACTGTTTCGTACTGGTTCATT
>JBBRGZ010000282.1:0-3388 GCA_038223395.1 Chitinophagales bacterium | reverse complement strand
CTGCCGGCGAAAAAACAAAGGGTTTTTATATTGGCGAATACACCGAGGCACTCAATGGCAATTTTATGCTCATGGAAGGCTCCGACCATACTTTTGTTGTTAATATTCCGGGATTTTCCGGCTCGGTTTCTACTGTGTTTTTTACTGATTTTACGGACTGGCGAAGTGAAAGAATATTTGCCTATCAGCCGGACGATATTATTCAGATTGACATTAATTATCCTAACTTAAAAGATTCGTCATTTTCAATTATTAAAACTGCCGATGATAGTTATACCGTTGCCTCAACAAATAGTCATACAGAAAACGCTAATCCGGAAATCATATCCTATTACCTCAAACAATTCAAAAGATTAAATGCAGAATATTATATCAACGAACCGGATAAAAAAGATTCGTTGTTGAACACATTAGCCGCTTGCGAAATAATGGTTACGGATAAAAATAAGAAGACAACAGCATTAAAAATTTATTATCGCCCCATTACGTATCGCTCCAAAACACAATATACCAGCAACGACAAACCTCTTGAATTTGATTTAGATAAATTCTATGGTGTTTTTAATGACGATAATGATTTGGGAATTATTCAGAATTTCGTTTTCGGAAAACTTTTAATTGGGCCTGATTATTTTTATCGCCAACGGCCAACTAATGCCAATACATTAACTGATGTTTTAAAAAAATAAGGAAATTTTTATTTTTTCACAAACTGCAGCATTTCCACTTTTTCATCACCAAACAACCTTAAAAAATACATCCCTGTGTGTAAATTTTCTGTTGCAATTATGGCGTTTGCATGCGGTTCAAGATTTATCGTTTTTACTAAAACAACTTCCCCCAAACTATTTAAAATTTGATATTGGAAAATGTGCAACATGGTATTTCGTAT
Source organism: Chitinophagales bacterium (assembly GCA_038223395.1). Taxonomy (GTDB): domain Bacteria; phylum Bacteroidota; class Bacteroidia; order Chitinophagales; family BACL12; genus UBA7236. The sequence continues at coordinate 2,496 of JBBRGZ010000282.1, read as the reverse complement.
GGTAATATTTCCATCTGCCGGATTAGGAAAAATTTGAATTTCACTTCCATTAGATTCAGCAATGTCCAATGGATTTTCATAGTTAATCCATACTTTAAATAATCTATTACTCGCCGAACTCGGAGTAAAATTTGGAACTAAAGCATCTATTCCACCATAAATATATCCTCCTAAAACAGTTCCATTAATTTTGTGCAATTGAATAACCTGATTTGCATAATGCGGCAAATCCTCATTTAAAATAAAAATGGCATTTGAACCCAACAAGGCATCAAATTTAATTGGTTCCAAAATTTGTTCCGTAGTGCCATCAGCGTATTTAATAACGGTAGAAATATCATTGATAAACGGTACGTTCAAATCTTCTTTAATTGTATCGCTTATTTCGTTGTGATAAAACTGACTTATGCCGCCAAAAAAAGTTGCAAAATAATTCTGACTAACAGAATCAAAAACGGGCATCACAGGACAGGTATATGCATTTAATTTTTGAATAAAATCTATGTCCATAGTATAACCCGAAGAACTTACATACACTGGATTAAACCATGCCCAATCCGCTTCGTATTGAAACACACCAGCAAAAGCTACCATTCCAAAACTTTCGTCGGGATTAACTATCGGTTTAAAATTTAAATCCCTTCTATGAAAAACTGCTGTATCTTGAATGTGTTCAACATCAGAAATAGAAATATTAATACCATCATCTTGCAAAACAAATTTGCGCAACTCGTCGGTATACGTTTGAATAAAAGCATCGGAAGCCGGCTTTGTATATTCACCTGAAAAAACATGTCCCCCAAAAATATAAACGGTTTCATCATCGGGCAAAACTTGAATTTCGGCACCAGTAACACAAAATAAGGTATCTTCAAATTGTCGGAATGCGCCGACAATTTCTGTGTTATTAATCAGCGCATCCGAAAGTAATTCGAGGTCAACCGCAATTAACGAAGGAAAGGTTACAAAAGCATTGCCCAAAGAATCTTTTCCATATCCACCCACGATGTATAAATATTTTCCACGCTGAAAAAATTCAGGATTTGTTGCTCTCAATTGATCCGATAAAGCATCCGGCAAGGTATTAATTGGCGCCGACCATTGCTCGCCGGTTTCGGGATTGAGCATGAGTACTTTATTGTTGGCTTCGAGCACCGTAAAAGGGTTTGGCGGCAAAAACCCATGCAATCCACCCGTGCGACCCGCTAATAGCAACCAATTGCCCTCCCACTCGCCAAATGCAAAAGAATGTGCACCCGGCCAATCGGAGTAGGTTACCTCTTCTAAAGTGATTGTATATGGTGTTGTTTGAGCCTGACTGTTCAAAGCCAAAAAAACCAATACACACGTTATTCCAGTCATAAAAAATACCCTAAAACGAACCATGTACCAAATATAAAATGAAATCCACCAAATGTTGAAAACAGTTTTACTTTGAATGTTTACCTTTGCTGTAATCGAAAATAATTGCACATGAAGTTTATAGTAAGTACAACTGCGTTATTACGCAATCTTCAAACGGTAAATGGCGTTGTGAGCCCGAATACAGTGTTACCGATTTTGGAAGACTTTTTATTTGTAGTAGAGAAAAACAAACTCACTATATCAGGAACCGATTTAGAAACTTCCATTACTACATGGATGGAAATTGAATCGAAGTCGGAAGGAAAAGTTGCCATTCCCGCAAAAATTCTTGTAGAATATTTAAAAACACTTCCCGAACAACCACTTACGTTTTCAATTGACGAAGAAAGTTGTCAGGTAGAAATTACAACCGATCGCGGTAAGTATAAATTAAATGGTGAAAATGGCGATGATTTTCCACGCGTTTCAAGCGAAGATAAATTATCGGATATTAATTTGCCTTCCGGTGTTTTGCAAAAGGTAATTAATAAAACTGTTTTTGCAACAGGCAACGACGAGTTGCGTCCGCCAATGACGGGTGTGTTGTTTCAATTAAATAAAGACGGAATTAACTTTGTTGCTACCGATGCCCATAAATTAGTGCGTTATAGTCGCTCTGATGCAAAAACAGATAATCCTGCATCTTTAATTATGCCCAAAAAAGCATTAAATTTATTAAAGGCAAATTTACCCGGCGAACAAACACAAGTTACCATTTCTTACAACAGTTCGTTTGCATTTTTTTCATATAATAATGTGAAATTAATTTGTCGTTTAATTGAAGGCAGATATCCTGATTACAACGCAGTAATTCCAACAGAAAATCCAAATCGTTTAACAATAAACCGCGCCGATTTTTTAAATACTTTGCGTCGTGTAATTATATTTTCAAATAAAACTACACACCAAGTAATATTAAAAATTAAGGGCAACGAATTAATGGTAAATGCACAAGATTTAGATTTTTCTAACGAAGCAAACGAAAGATTAGATTGCACTTACGAAGGCGATAATATGGAAATTGGTTTCAATGCAAAATTTTTGTTAGAAATGCTCAACGCAATGGACAACGAAGAAGTAACCATGGAACTC
>JBBRGZ010000281.1:0-3402 GCA_038223395.1 Chitinophagales bacterium | reverse complement strand
AAGAAAATGTTTTTCAATAGTAGAAAATAAACTAAGCTCTACCTTTTTTGGGTCAACCATTACAAATTTAAGTTGCGATGGATGCTTTTTATATAAAAGTGAAATCAAAATGGCATTAATACCCACCGATTTACCCTGACCCGTTGCGCCTGCCATTAATAAGTGTGGCATTCTAGTCAAATCTGCAATATAATTTTCGCTCGAAATTGTTTTACCCAAACAAACAGGTAAATCCATTTTAGCACTCTGAAATTTTTCGGATGCAATTTGACTGCGCATCGAAACAGTTTCTTTATTTACGTTTGGCACTTCAATACCAATGGTTCCTTTTCCCGGAATTGGTGCAATAATTCGAATACCCAATGCTGCAAGGCTCAAGGCAATATCATCTTCTAAATTTTTAATTTTAGAAATACGCACACCTGCTGCAGGAATAATTTCATACAAAGTAACAGTTGGCCCAATGGTAGCTTTAATTTTTGAAATCTGTATATTATAATTATTAAGCGTGCCAATAATTTGGTCTTTATTGCGCTCTAATTCTTCTGTATTAATTGATACTGTTTCGCTGCCATATTCTTCTAATAATTCTACTCCGGGATATTTATAATGTGGTAAATCTAAAATTGGGTCAAAATTATAATGAATATTTTCCAGAGCAATTGTTTCTTCATGCGTTTCTGCAATGTCTAATGGCAATTCCTCTTCTTCATCAATTTCGTCTTCAAGTATTTGTTCGGGTTGCTCTAATTCCAATGCAATTGGCTTTACAATTTCTTTAATAGGCTCTACTTTTTTTAATTCCATTTGCACCGGATTTTCAACATCGTTGCCTGATGTATAAACAGGTGGAACAAATACATTTTCTTTTGCTGCAACTGCCACGGGTTCTGATACTAGCACGTCGTCTTCTGTTAATGGGTCTGCATTCAAATCTTTGGCTTTTGATTTAAATACATTTAATAAAAATCCGAATTTGAATCGCGTAAATACAATCAGATAAATTACTAAAGTACTTGTAAGCAATAAGATGGCACCTATTTTTCCAAATACTTCTTCAAGATAATCGGCTGTGCCAACACCAAAAGCACCACCGTAGGCAAAGGCAGCATTATTAAAAACAAATCCGAGCATAATACTCATCCAAATCATAATTACAGCACCTTCACCAATTATAACTGCATTATTAAAAACACGTTTACTAAAAAATACATTTATGCCAAGCGTAAAAAACCAAATAACAAAAGCAAAACTCGAAATGCCATACCAATAATAAATAAATTGGTGACTCACCACTGCACCTAAATTGCCAAGGTGATTTTTAATATCGAGATTGGTATTAAAAACTTGTTTCCACGGATGATCAATAATCAAACTTTGATCTTGTTTCCAAGTAATTAAATAACTGGCAAAAGAAATAAGCAGAAAAAAACTGATAAGCACCAGTAATACGCCTGTTATTTTTTTAAAGCGTTCATCCTTAAGAAATGACAATTTGCCTTTTTTCGATTTTTTTGAGTTTTTCTTTGCTTCTGCCATGCGTAAATTAGTATATAGACCTAGTCAAGGTAAAGGTAGGGAATAGCCCGGCGTATTGAACGCAATTTTATCCCACAACTATATTTGTTTGTCTAACATTATAGATACTTGGAGCAAATAAAGGGCTTTTAGATAAGAATTTTGGCATATAAATTTCGAAAAATAGTTTCTGAGTTTTGCGTTCTGAGCCTGCCTGCCGACTGCGTCAGCGTCAGGCAGGTTCTGGGTTCTGCGTTCTGGGTTCTGTATTAAAAATTATGCGTCAAAATATGCCCTCCTCGAAAATCAAAACTCACCACTCACCACTCACCACTCACCACTCACCACTCACCACTCACCTCGCCACTCACCACTAGCCTCTCACCTCTACCCACGTGAGACCCCCACTGAAAAAGTGGGAGCCTCACTAAAATCGGAGCCAAACTCACCACTCACTCATACCACTCACCAATTCATCATTTATATACAATTACAAACACAACTTCATTTAACGCAGCAGTCTCTCCTTCAATTAAAAATCAATTACTATTCTAGCGCAATCGTCTCTGCTTGTGCTAGAATAGTAATTTTTCGAAAAATTGAAAGAAATATCCTAGAAAGCTGAATACAATGCGCTTTCTAACCATAAAATGAAAATGAAGCCTTATTTTTGAAAAAAAGTACTATGAGCAGAGAGCCGGTTGAATACACAGAATATTTACAGTTGTCGAAAATATTAAATGCACAAGCATTAGAAAGCGATAAAGAAAATGCACACGCCCACGACGAAATGTTGTTTATCATTATTCACCAAGCCTACGAGTTGTGGTTTAAACAAATTCATTTTGAAGTAGATAGTGCTTTGACTATTTTAAATAAGGATATTGTTAACGATAATTCACCCGAATTACAAACCATTGTGCATAGAACATCGCGCATTGTTACTATATTAAAAGTATTGGTGCACCAGATAGATATTCTGGAAACAATGACACCCTTAGATTTTTATGAATTCCGCGATTTTTTGCGCCCTGCCTCCGGATTTCAAAGTTGGCAGTTTAAAATTTTAGAAGCAAAATTGGGATTAAAATTCGATCATCGTCATGGAAAAGAATACTATACTTCCATGTTAAAACCCGAATATGTAGAATTAGTAAAACAAGTAGAATCGCAAAAAACCTTGCTCGAATTAATTGATATTTGGTTAAAGCGTATGCCGTTTTTTGGTGATGCCGGTATTTGGAATAATTATAATACCATATCTAAAAATGATTCCGGTTACCACAGTTTTTGGAACGATTATTTACACCTATATGAAAATTCGTTAGTAGAAGGTGAAAAACAAAACGTAAAAATATTTGAAGACATTTTTTTAAGCGAAACCAAAAGCGAACACACAGCTTTAAGTTCTGAAGCAATGCGCAATGCATTATTTATTTCATTATACAGAGGATATCCCATCTTACAAATGCCTTTTCAACTGATGCAAAATTTATTAGATATTGACGAACAACTTGCAACGTGGCGTTTCCGACATATTAATATGGTACACCGTATGATAGGTTCGCGTGTTGGAACCGGAGGAAGTTCCGGAAAAGAATATTTGCAAGGGGCTTTAAATAAACACTATATTTTTAAAGATTTTGCAATTCTCTCCAGCTTTTTAATGGAGCGCAACAAATTACCTGAACTGAGTTCTGAATTAAAAAGTAGGTTGGGGTTTAATGGATGAGGTGAGTGGGGGTAAAATTTGATGGGTTTACGCTGATTTTTGTATGATCCTTTTGGAAATCGAGTAGGAAAAATTGTCTATCACGAACCAGGAGATGTCACCAAAAAATGGTATATTCGTGACGCACAAGGTAACATTATGTCAAGTTATTC
>JBBRGZ010000280.1:0-3452 GCA_038223395.1 Chitinophagales bacterium | reverse complement strand
ATCTGCAATGCCGTCGCAATCATCATCCAAATAATTGCACAACTCTTCCGCTCCGGGATAAATTGTATTATCTGTATCGTTGCAATCAGTAGAATCGGAAACATAACCGGCTATTGTTTCCAGACAAGAAATAGAAAAGATATCCGCATCTCCGTAACCATCTGAATCATTATCTAAAAACAGGGTATAATAAATTAAACCTTCGTCAATATCCGTATTACAATTATCGTCAATTGCATTGCAAATTTCTGTGACTCCGGGATAAATCAACATATTGGCATCATTACAATCGGTGCTGTCGACTACAAAACCTATGGGTAAATTACAAGCCACAGAATCCATAGAAATATCTCCAAAACCATCACCATCCATGTCGGCATAAAAAACAGAATTGCAAAAGCCGAGTTTTACTAGCCAAATATCACCGCTTCCATCAGCTCCATGATGACCACTTACGTCAAAATCGTTTCCTGTAGTGTATCCGGCAACCACGATGTTACCATCTGAAATTGTAATTAAATCAAATGCATGCTCACCTTGTGAACTCCCGATCGATTTCTGCCATTCAATATTTCCGGATAAATTAAGTTTAACTATCCAAAAATCACTTTCTCCATTATTTGCTGTAACATCCATATTTTCTGAAATAGAAAATCCCGCAACAAGATATCCCATATCAACAACTGTTAGCACTAAATTCGCTTCCTCCCCATTACTTCCGCCTAAAGGTAACTGCCAATCAATATTGCCAAGACTATCTAATTTTAATGCCCACCAGTCTGAGGCCCCGCCATGAAAGCCTGACACATCTCCATTGTTAGAATCTGTTTCTCCCGCTACAATATAACCCCCATCTAAAGTTGATTTAACGGAATATGCAATGTCATACCCTGTTCCCCCATAGGTATTTTCCCATTCCAGTGTTCCTACTGAATCTATTTTTACTACCCAAAAATCTGCGTTGCCATTGTTTTCAGATACATCACCGTCAGAGGATTCTGTTTTACCGGCAATAATATAACCTCCATCTACCGTTTGAGCAATAGCATTAGCATAATCATAATCTGTTCCACCATAACATTTTTGCCATTCTAAATTTGCAGCTGCATCAAGTTTTACAACCCAAAAATCTTCACTTCCATGATTACCGGTTACATCATGGTCAAAAGAGTACGCTGTACCTCCAGCCATCATATATCCTCCATCTGAAGTATTGATAATGCATTCGCCTGAATCATCTCCACTTCCACCATAGGAGCGGTCCCATATCAATGCACCCTCCTTTGAAAATTTGAGCAACCAAAAATCATTTCCGCCTAATGGTCCGGATATATCTCCATCTGCAGACAATGCCTTCCCTAAAATTAAATAACTGCTATCGAGAGCTACAACACCTGAAGCAGGAAATTCAAAAGAAGAACCTCCCACGGACCTTTGCCAATCGATATTGAGATTTGAATCAATTTTTACTATCCAATAGTCTGAAAACCCGTTATTTTCTGTTACATCACCACCTATTCCGGACGAGCCTGCAAATAAAATAAAACCCTTGTCATACGTTTGTTCAATTTTATAAGCGCCTTCACCAAAATCACCACCAAAACACTTTTGCCATATAATATCCGGCGCTTGACTAAAACCGCAGACCATTTCAAATAACGACACCGGAATTAATAAAAACAGATTTTTCAAGATAGTACCCATGGATGCTTTTTAATAAAAGTAGTCTTTTTTTTGCATTTGTAAAAATAAATACTTAAATCTGCAGTTGCGAATTAAACATATAATCCCGTTGCTAATCTCAAATAAAATGCATTTCAATCCTTTTTTTCACACATAAATTCTACACGATGAAAAACGCAGTAAATTTTCGATTGCCAATTGCCATAAAATATCAACAGGTAAAATATGTTGTTATGGTGTTTTTATTTTTGGTTTGCACTAAAGCATGGGCGCATGATGTTACCGGTAATGCATCTTACTTTGAAGCAAAATGGTTTTCTCCCGACACTATACCTCTTTTTGTTGAAGGAGACACTTTAGAAACCTATGAAGATGGAGAAAGTACAGTTTATATTCTTTATGAAGATACCTCTGCCACCCAAGACAGCCTGGAAATGTTTTTGTGGGATTTTACTGATAATCAACCTCATATTTTGATAGAACTTTCCGATAATGCTGCTCCTATTCAACAGGGATTATTCGGGTTTAACATAGGAAACCTGTTTTTACCGGGCCATGCCAACGAAGCAGAGTTTGCCTTAGCATACGGAACCGAGCGAACCCCCTACGATTTTTTGAGTGATTTAAGACCCAATGTTTTGCGTTTTCCTGCGGGCCAATCAGCAACCTTCATGCAACCGCTCGGTTCAGAATACACTAGCGACCCACTCAATGCCAATTACGGAAACATGAACGGGGGTTACGGATATGATATTGAAAGTATGATAGGATATTATGATATGAGTGATGGTGAAATAAATGCCTACAACATCTTTATTCCTGACATAAAAGCCTTATTGGCCGCAATCGAAGCAGATGTTTATTTTGATATTGATTTAGATTGTGATGATTGTGCTAATTGGATTGATGCAGACTTAATCCCAGATTTTGAAGACAAATACCGCCTTTGGCATGATCAGATTAATTACGACCCTAGCGGTTTGGATACATATCAAATGGATGAATTGTACATTAACGATTTTATTCGTTTAGTAAAAAAAATTGAAGACGAAAATGAAGGACATACTGTAGATATTATTTATTGCGCAGATATATTAAGTCAATCGGCTTCTGATGTGGTGGCAGTACTGGAATATATGCTCGATAATGCAATTTATGATTTGCATGTAGTGCAGGACATTATAATCGTTTCGAAAACACTTTCCCAAAATTAATTACCGGATTCTGTTAAACATCGGTTGATATTTCAGATTTGCCAGTAGGTGTTTATATTTTGAATATTTCACAAAATAATATCGCATAAGAAAATGAGATATTAGTAAAAATGAAATAATAAAATCAGGTAAAATTAATGTTTTACCTCATCCTTATTCGGATTCAAAATATCAATCGGAGGAATATTCGTGTCTCCACCGCCTTCAGGTATAACCTCATTTATTGCTTCCTTAATTTCAATTGCTTCATGATGTTTTTCATCAAATGGGCGCTGACCGATAAGTCTGTCCATATCTGCTTTGAAAATAATTTCCTTATCCAAAAGCTCCTTTGCAATAATTTCAAGTTCTGCTTTTTTCGAGCTAAGTAAATCTTTTGTGCGCACATAAGCAGCGCCAATTAATTTACGCACTTCATTATCAATAACCGTTGCAGTTTGTTCAGAATAAGGTTTTGCAAAACGGTAATCCTGACTCTGGTCGTTAAACGAAATGTTTCCAATTACTTCGTTCATACCATAAATAGTAACCATGGCATAACTCATTTTAGTAATA
>JBBRGZ010000279.1:0-3460 GCA_038223395.1 Chitinophagales bacterium | reverse complement strand
AATTTCCAATGTCGCGTAAATTTTTCAAAGCGTTAATCAAACGCACATTATCGCGTTGATGCAATCCAATACTTGGTTCATCTAAAATATAAAGGACTCCAACTAATTGTGAACCAATTTGTGTTGCTAATCGAATACGTTGTGCTTCACCACCAGATAATGTTCTAGAACTTCTGTTTAACGACAAATAATCCAAACCAACATCTAATAAAAAAGAAATTCGTGTTCTTATTTCTTTCAAAACTTCTTTTGCAATCGTATTTTGTTTGGTGCTTAACCGCGATTCAATATTTTTAAACCACACATTTAATTCACTAATTCCCATTTCTGATAATTCAGCAATGTTTTTTTTGTCGATTTTAAAATGAAGTGATTCTTTTTTCAATTTGGTGCCTTCGCATTTGTTGCAAGGGATTTTATTCATAAATCCTTGTATCCACTTTTCAATGGTTGGAGAACTTTGTTCATCATTTTGTTTTATGATGAAGTTTGCAATTCCTTCAAATGCTATACTATAGCTTGTTGCGGAGCTGTCGGTATATTGTTTTATTTTAAATACCTCATCCGAACCAAACAAAATAGTGTTGATGGCCTCTTCTGAAATATCTTCTACTGGTGTATCTAAATTAAATCCGTATTTATCGCCAATAGCTTCTAATTGCTTGAATATCCATGTTCCTTTGTGAGAACCAATAGGAGCAATAGCTCCTTTGCGGATGGATAATTTATTGTTAGGGATAATTTTGTTAATGTCCACTTCTGAAATTTGCCCAAGTCCGTTACATTTAGAACAGGCGCCATAAGGTGAATTAAATGAAAATAAATTGGGTTGTGGCTCATCGTAAGAAATTCCTGATGTTGGACACATTAAATGACGGCTAAAAAACTCAACCTTTCCGTATTCTTCTTCTAGTTTACCCATTTTAAATGGCTGAACCATTAGAATACCTTTTCCTTGTTTCATTGCAAGTTGCATGGATTCGGAAATGCGAGGACGAGCATCTGCATTTACTTCTAATCTATCAATTACAATTTCAATATCGTGTACTTTATAACGATCGAGTTGAATACGTTTTGTTAATTCAACAACTTCCCCATCAATTCTTACGCGTAAATAGCCCCATTTTTTTATTTGTTCGAATAGTTCACGATAATGTCCTTTTCTACCTTTTACAACTGGGGCTAAAATTAATATTTTTTTATCTTGAAATTTTTCTAGAATTAATTGAATAATCTGGTCGTCAGAATAACGAACCATTTTTTCTCCTGTAACATAAGAGTAGGCGTCAGAAGCACGTGCATATAATAAACGCAGGAAATCATAAATTTCAGTAATCGTACCAACAGTGGAACGAGGGTTTTTATTTACTGTTTTTTGTTCGATAGAAATAACAGGACTTAATCCAGTTATTTTGTCTACATCAGGGCGTTCCATATTGCCCAAAAACTGGCGAGCATAGGCAGAAAAACTTTCAATATAACGTCTTTGTCCTTCAGCATAGATGGTGTCAAAAGCTAAAGAAGATTTTCCACTTCCGCTTAATCCAGTAATAACAACTAATTTGTTTCTTGGAATAGTAACATCAATATTTTTGAGATTGTGTGCTCGTGCACCAACAACTTCTAAATAATCAATTTCACTTACAACTTCACTCGGCATTTTCCTGTTTAATTATAATGTAATTACTTTTAAATGGCGATTATTCCATTTTTGCAAAGGTAAGGAACAATCAAATAGGAACAAGGTGTGATTACACTTTTAATGGAGGTTTTTTGCTAAAAAGTTAATGGGATTATAATAGTATTTTTCAAGATCGCTTGTTTTGTAACAAACCAATGTATATGAATTGTAAAGCCTTTCTAAGTTCGATTTATCGGCTTTTATTGGCAACGGTTTGAGCTTTAAAATCTCAAGGTGAAAATGATCAAATTGCCAACCATATTTGTTTAATTCAGTTTTGCTCATATAACGCGCAATGGGTTTGTCTGGATTCACTGTTTCGTGCAGTTGAACAGTTATTCCTGCGATGTGTTCGTAAACTGTCCAAAAGGTATTCCCTGATATTTGATGCTCAATAATTAATTGTGCATATGGGCCATCGGTTCGTTTACTTATTACTTTGCCAGTAGCGATCACAAAAATGGGTTCATTAATATAATTGTTGTTTGGCCGCTTAATATCAATGCCTGTGTGCAGGTGTGATGCCACTGTTTTTCTTTCTTTTCGAATCAAACCAAACTTTCCGATTGTAGTCAATTGAATTTGTGAAACATCTTTTCTGTCAACTGTTTGAATAGGAATAAAAAAAGAAGTTTTTGAAGTAGTAATTTGAAAAAATAAGCAGATAAGAACAATTTTAGAAGCCATTGTATTATTCGTTAGGCTTTTCCTCTTTTTTGATGGAATCGTTTAAAAGTGGAGTAGTAGTAATTAAATTTATGGAATCGCTGAATGTTAACTTATTACTTCCTGGATAATTCCCATCCATATCATAAATATTCATTGTTCCTTTCGGGATTTCTATTATGTATTTTTTCTTCGATTCATTGTGCAATGTATTGGTGCGAAGCCATGGGTTGAATAGTTTTAATATTTTGTAATTAACACCTTGCTGAATTGCAAAGGTTGCTATATTATTAATGGTGCTATCAATACTTATTTTTTTTGTATACAATGGTGGATATAAATCTTTTTTACGCAACATGTAACCATATACTTTTGGTCGGGATATAATTTCTTTTATTGCCAATATTCTGTATACATATCTAGCGGTTTCTTCTGTTAAAGCCAAGTCATAATAAGTACTCATTTTTTGCTTGTCCAACTGTCCTTGAACTCCTCCCATTCCTAAGTTGTATGAAGCAGCAACCAATGTCCAATTGTTAAATATTTTATACGCTTCCTTAAAATATTTACAAGCTGCTTCTGTAGATTTGAAACATTGTAACGTTCATCTACATCATTCGTGATTTCTAAACCATAACCAGAACCAGTAGATTCGATAATTTGCCAAAACCCAGTGGCTCCTTGAGGAGAAACAACATTAGTAAGCTGACTTTCAATTAGTGCTATGTATTTGAAGTCATCAGGGACATCATTTTTTTTGAGAATAGGCTCTATGATTGGAAACCATCGGTTTGCTCGTTTGTGAAGTAACAATGATTGTGATTGCCAATATGTATTTACAATAAGTTCCCGTTCGATAGATTCTCTCACACTAAAATCGGTGATGGGTGTTTTTTCTCCAGCAAAATTTAAATTTTTTGGAATGCGAATACTGAAAGTTTTGTAACTGGCATTAAAATAGTCTTCATAGGCTGCGTCTGATAAATTATCAGTAATAGAATAAGAAAATAATTTGATGATACTAATCAACACAAGTACAGCCCCAAAAGCAATAAAGTATTTTTTGGAATATTTTAAAAATGCTATTATTTTGTTTGTTCCCTGCATTATTTG
>JBBRGZ010000278.1:0-3470 GCA_038223395.1 Chitinophagales bacterium | reverse complement strand
AATTTTCCAAAACGCGGCATGCCTGCCTCATTATAACGCTGACTCATATCGATAGGAAACTCAGGGTCAACGCCAATAAATGAAAATAAATCACGCATTTCTTTGTGCGCATCTTTTTTAAAATCGTCGAACAAAATAACCTTAATATTTTCTTTTGGAAAGGTATCGTAATAGCGTTTTACTTGTTCGAAATAATTTCCCACTTCAAGATATAAGTGACTTACACCCCAACCTTTTATTTTTTTATTTTGATCTGCTGCAATCTCTTTTAATAAATCTTTTTCGACAATTTTTCCTAATTTTAAATTCATTAAAAACTGAGAGTATAATCTTTCTACGGGATTGCGCAATATCATAACAATTTTTGCATTGGGCAACATGTTTTTAATTGCATTTGGTGTTGATGGTAAATACAAATACGAATTGCTTACCTCTCCTATCGCTTTTTCATCCTGAACATCTCTAAATAATTTCTGATATTGTTCTGCTGTGCGCACATGTGCGATGTGTACTTTTTTATCCATAGGCCCATCCAGATATTTATCTACCTGAATAGAAACATCTTGTTTGTAGTCCACATTAAAGTGGTCGAACAACATATCTGCATCGCTAAAATAATTTGTTTCTTTAATTGGCGACATAAATACCTCAGCATGTGCTTGAAGATATTCATGTAAAGAAGTTGTGCCTGCCTTTACTGCTCCTACTATTAAAAATGTTGGAAGTTGTTGCAAGAATTAAATTTTGAATTGTAAAAATAACTAAAATTGCTACATGCTTAACGAAGAAATTTCCAAAAGCATATTCTAAAAACATTTATTACTTTATACATCAAGAAAGCGTTCCAAGGCACTTTAATATAATCCCAACTTTCAGGAAAATCGTAATCCCAGCGTTTTAAGTATGGGCCAAAAATATATTTTGCGCGGCGCTTTGCTTTATCACTTTCGTAATAATCCCAAAATGTTTTTGTTTTATCTGCAGTTTTATTTGCGACTGGAATATCTCTTATTTTATCTATTCCAATTATTTCTAATGCTTTAGCAAAATCACTATTGAGGTTTTCGAATCGAATAATAAAGTCCATTCTTTTGTGTTCAATTATACTCCAACTTGCATAAGGCACACTGTAAGCCCGCATAAAAAAGTCTTCAAAATTTTCGCCTTTTTCCGTTATAGATTTATATTGCCTCACATTCCACCAGCGCATAAAATATTTTCTCAAAAAACCATGTTTTAACAAACGCGGTTGAGAGTATCTATTTTCGTGGTCTGTTTTAAATTTAAAATAATTGCTTACACAAATATCCATTGGATTACGCAATCCACTTATTACCTTATATGTTTTTTCCTCGGCAGTAGCTTTTTTTAAGAAGTCAGTACTATAGAGGGCATGTTTAAATAATATTTCATGTCCGTCATAATTTGCTTTTAGCTCTTTAGCAATTGCACTACTTGCAGTTTGCGGAAGTTCAACAAAGATGTATTTATTTTTATGACTTATAATCATGACTCAAATTTTTTATTAAAAATGGCTTTATAAATTACTTTTGCTTCGGCCATATTGCCTTTGCTCACATATTTTATACTTCTTGTAATTAAATGAAAATATAAAAATGGTAATTGGTTATGATAATATTTTTTGTATAATTTTATTTTCCCACGATATTTATAATTGAGTGCTGTAAGCTGCCACTTACTTTTTTTCGGACTGTTTCCTGTTGAAGCACCTTGCTTATGATAAACCTTACTATGTGTTGCGACCCCAACCTTCCAGCCCTTTATTTTTCCTCTTGCGCTCCAGTCATTTTCTTCATTGTATAGAAAGTATTCTTCACTCATCAAACCTACATCCAATAAATATTTAGAGCTTACAAACATAGAAGCGCCGATAACATAATTGCATTCAATTTCCTTTTCATCAAACTGCCCTTTATCTTGTTGTTGTGCTCCAATAATATGCGATTTTCCTGAATATTTATTAAACACAGCGCCAACACCTTGAAAAGTATCCGGCATGTGATACAACATCAATTTACTTCCAATGATGCCAACTTTTTTATTTTCAATATTTTGCTTTTCAGCATATTTTACTAATGCAGTAATGGCATTATTTTCAATGACGGTATCATTATTTAATAACCATACGTAATCAAAATTGCTGTTTAACGCATAACGAATACCAACATTATTGCCACCTGCAAATCCAAGATTTATTTTACTTTTAATAAATAAAACGGGCATAATGCCATCTAAAGGTCCAAGTCGAATAGTATCCGATTCGCCAACATCGGCTCTAAAATATAAAATGGGTTTAGGGCAAGGAGGACTCACCAAATGCAATAATTTATTATCTGCGCTTAAATTCGTTCCAACTTCTCCTCGAGTCCATTTTAAAAATTTTTCCCAACTTTCATCTTCACTGCCATTTTCAACAACAACAATCTGATAATTTCTATAGTCACTTTTTAGAATGCTTTCCATACATTCTATCGTGTCTTGCCAGGTTTTATAATTAACAAGAACAATACAGACTTTTGGATTCGTGGCAGGCGTCATTTTATCCAATTTGAAAGGTCTTTATTTAATAAAATAGATAACTGATTAATATCGCCGGCAAATTTTTCTTGCAAAAATTGCTTTGCATTTGCTGGAATCACCCCTTTTTGACCTTTGTTTTTATACAATGCTTTTACCAAAATATTTTTTACAAATTGCGGTGATAATTTTTTCATTAAAGGCCGAATTCCGGACTTATTTAAAAACCAAGTAATATTTTTATATTTAGGCGTATATACTTCATTATAGCGCGTTGAAGTATCTGGCACAAATTGGGGATGAACGCCAATAAATTCGTAAAGTTCATGCACAACTTGCTGCGCATTTTTTTTCATGTCTTCGGTAAAAATAATCTTTACATTTTGAGCGCCGAACAAGTCGAGGTAACGTTTTACTTGTTCACAATACAATCCGATTTCGGTATATAAATGGGCATTACCCCACACTTTTGGGTCGTGGTTATAATCATCAACCAATGCTTGATAGAAATCAAATTCATTACTATTACCGGTCCACAAGTTCATACGATAGTGTGAATATGCGCGCTCGATTGGATTGCGTAAGCAAATAATGATTTTACAATCGGGAATTACATTTTTAATTTCTTGCGCTGCAACTTTTGAAAATAGGTAGGATGTGCTTAATTCGCCAATTGCTTTTTGATTATTAACCCGGGAAAATAATTTTTTATACTGTTCAAAATCTCTAATAAAAGCTGCGTGATATTCTTCCTTCATATCACCACTTAAATATTTATCAATATCTTGCAATTTATTGTGTGCAAATTCTCGTTTAAATAAATTGACATCAATATCCTTCGAAAAAAAATGTGGTTCTTTAACTGGTGATAAATACACCTCAGGATGTTGTTTGAGATAATGATAGATAGATGTTGTTCCACCTTTATTGGC
>JBBRGZ010000277.1:0-3513 GCA_038223395.1 Chitinophagales bacterium | reverse complement strand
GTAAGGTCAAAAATTATAAATATTGCATTTTATTACATTACACAGGGCATTATTTGCTTTGGTGATACCATTATTTCCATTGTTTGGGGAATTCTGTTGCATTCACTGTTGCAGATGCATTCTCGTGATTTAATATTGTAATTTCTATAATCTTCGAATTTTCTATTTCACTGTCTGTAGAGTTAATACGATCCTGTAAATCTATATCGAATCTGATGTCAAAATTTGTTTTGTGTAAAATAAATTCATCAAATTCGTCGTAATAAAATTCTTTATCAAGTTTAAAAAGGTCCTTAACTAAACTGCCAATACTAATTTGTTCATAAATTTTACCTGTAAAACCACTTCTAACTGTAATTGATATAATTTTCCCAGTATAAATATTTACACCTACTAGAAAAATATTTTTATAATTTAGTGTAAGAAAGTCGGGAAACTGTTTGTTAGTTGTAAAAGTCCAATCAATTTTTTGTCCGGAACAAGTATTTTCTAATATAAGCGATCGCAAAGAAAATGCATTTTCCAAGAGGCGCACTTGTCCAATTCCATGTCCTGGTTTAATATTGTCGCTAAGATTTAATTTGTTTACAATAATCATTAATAAAAACTGATTTTAAAATTGGTAATAAAAGGGTTGCTTTTTTTGATCTAGAATACAAATGAATTTTATATTAAAATGAGAATGGATGTTCTTCGATTGCATAATTTCATTTTCAAATATAAGAATAAGACTTGGATTACTTTGTTAGTGTTTAAATTCATTCAATTGATCAGTAAAGTTTCTATGAAAAAGGATTGCTAAATGCATGTATAAATATAAAATCATTACTTTAGACAAAAATAATAACTTTTGAAATACAGCTTTATTTTTGGACGCAATTACCAATTGGTATGGGCTTTGATTTTGCCCGGAATAGTAGGAATTATTCCGCTTATTATATTAATTCAATTATCAGAGAAATACACGCATGAATCTGATTTGCTTCTTTTACTTTCAGTATCATTTTATCTTATTACAACAATTTTAGGAACCTTAAAATGGGTGAAGGCAATTCGAGTAAAGGTTGACATTATTATAGAGAAAGATGTAATCAGATTTTCATTCCCTAAAAAAAATATTTTTCATCGACATGACTTTATTCTTTCAATCTCTGAAATTGTAAACACGACAGAAGATTATGATAAGGGATACAATCTTCTATATTTTTCGACTAAAAGCCTAACAGAATCAAAATTTCACTTGATGGCAAAGGCCGACGATGAATTGTATATGATATTTAAAAACCAATTAAATAGTGCTATAGAAAATTTTAACCAAGGGTTGAATTTGGAAGAAAAAATTAAGCATGTGAGTATTTATGGGAGGTGGCCAATGAAAGTTCTGGCGATTGTTTTTCTCATAATGTGGTTCGCTTTTCCGATTGCATCCTATTTTAAAGATATGCATATTTCATTTTGGACCAAATATGGTTTTATGGTTTTAATTAGTGCACCAATTATTTACAAGGTTTATATTAATAATTTCAGGATTAGGTAGAATTGATTATTACAGATATAGAGTTGAAAATTCTGTATTATCAAATTAATCTTAATTGTAGCTTCGTCAATTAATATTTATCCCTAATCGTTTTCTTGGGTGCAGCCCAGTTGTATAATTTTATTCAACTATTAATTTTTTCAGGAATGATTTTTCACCGTCTGTTACTTTAACGAAATAAATTCCCGAAGAAAATTGTTGAGCGTTTATCGTTTCTTGTTTGTTTTGAAATACTGCGCTAAAAACTTTCTCGCCAAACACATTATATATTTCTATCTGTGCATTTTTTATCTCTTCATTTATGCTGATTGTGAAATTTTCATACGCAGGATTGGGATAAATAAAAAGCACATTATCGTTCATTGATAATTCGTTAACACCTACAGTCAAAGCATATTTAAATATAACTCCTAAAGAATTTGTTCCGCCAAGTCGAGTCATTCCGTATAGATATGTGCCGTCAGATATAAGGTCGCCTTCAGGATCATCTCCACTTGTTGCTTCTTCAAAGTCTAATATTTTTGCGTAGCTGTCTCCGTCTTTCTTTATTTGAAAAATTGTTCCATTGCCATTTATGCCACCAGCAGTGGTCATTCCATACAGAAAAGTGCCATCAGAAATTAGAGAGCCCCAAGGAATACGTCCGTTTGTGTTGACTTCAAAGTCCAATAATTTAAAATAGTCGGTTCCATCGGGCATTATTTTAAAAATAGTTCCATAATCACTTGCTCCGCCCGCCTCAGTCATTCCATACAGAAAGGTGCCGTCGAAAAGTAGATTGCCGTAATGAGGTTGTCTTCCATTTGCAATGCCTTCAAAGTCCAGGATGTTGGTATAGGCTGTTCCATCGGGCATTATTTTAAAAATAGCACCTAAATTATTTATGCCACCATAAGTTGTCATTCCATATAGAAATGTGCCATCAGAAATAAGGGAGCCGGAAGGCACCTTTCCTTCGGTTGGACCTATTAAGTCAGAAAGTTTAGCGTACGCTGTTCCATCCGGCTTTATTTTAAAAATAGTTCCTACGCCAACAGCGCCGCCTTGTGGAGTCATTCCATACAGAAAGGTGCCGTCATAAAATAGTGAGCTAGTTGGATAGCTTCCGTTTGTGGAGCCATCAAAGTCCATCAGTTTAACATAGCCTGTTCCATCAAGTTTTATTTTAAAAATAGTTCCATAATTATATGTGCCACCTTGATAAGTCATTCCATACAGAAAGGTGCCGTCAGATATTAATGAACCAAAAGCATTACTTCCGTTTGTGGTGCCTGCAAAGTCTAATAATTTTGCATAGCCTGTTCCATCGGGCATTATTTTAAAAACGGTTCCTAAATTATTTACGCCGCCATAAACAGTCATTCCATACAGAAAGGTGCCGTCAGAAATAAGAGAACCTGAAGGATTTCTTCCATGTATGTCGCCATCAAAATTTAAGAGTGTTGTAAATTGCCCGAAAGAAGCTGTGCCGATGAACAGATATGCTAAAATGCAAATAAGATGAAGCCTTTTCATTTGGTTTCTTATTTAATTTTTCTGCTTACTCTACCCGGTTTTCAGCGGCCCCGTTTTATTTGAAATATTGTCTAAAATAAAATAAGTTTTGATAGATAATTTTTTGCTGTGTTAATTAAGTATTTTTGATAACGGCAGAGCCACCGGCCATAGGTTCTTTATTGAAGCTATGTCAAAACTAAGAAATAATAACAAGCGGTTATAATATTCATAGGAAAATTATGACAAGTCAATTGCATTATGCTTAAAAACAGCGATTTCATTGGGTATATAAACACAGGGAATACCTTATGGCAAAATAGAAAACGTGGCAACGTAAGTTGCACCTTCAGATAGTAAGCTTACAATAATTTTTGCTGTTGGTTGCTTCCCATCATTATTGTTTAGTATGTTGATATTTTAAGGTATTATTGTCCTTGGCCTAAAGAGTAGCCTGCTTTCCCATCAAAAGTATATAGATT
>JBBRGZ010000276.1:0-3518 GCA_038223395.1 Chitinophagales bacterium | reverse complement strand
ACACGCCGACGATAATTTAAACGAGATGATGGATGATGTGAAGGAATACGTAAACATGCGTATGCAATTAATCCAATTAAACATTACCGAAAAAATTTCTATTGCACTTGCAAATTTAATTTCCGGAGGCGCAACCGTTATTTTTCTTGTCTTATTTTTTATTTTTGGCTCCTTTGCACTTTCTTATTTGATTGGCAACGCACTCGACAGCACTGCAGGTGGTTTTGGAGTAATGGCAGGATTTTATTTATTAGTAGCTCTTTGCATTTTCGGACTAGGAAAATATGCACTCCGCAATAAAATGATTAATTTTTTCATTAGAGAATTTACAGACGATAGCGATGGAAAATAAACCAAAAATTAATAACCTAGAAGAACTGCGTAGAGAAAAAATGAAATTGCGTGGCGAAATTGATGCGCAAGAGCTCATCTTAAAATCGCATTATAGTTCTATGAAACAAAAGTTTCAACCTATTTTAAATATGACAGGATTTCTTGCCAACAATAAACTGATGGGTTTATTGAAAAGAGATGAAAATGCCGATGAAAAAAATGGAAACTTCGGCAACATCCTTAAATTCGTTATGGCAACATTTGCCGGAGGAATGGTCTTAAAAAATCGTAAAAGAAGTTTAATGCAAACCCTTTTTGCATACGGCATAGATCAAGCCGGAAAATTTATTTCCGAAAAAGATTTTGGAGAACATCTATCAAATATCAAATCTTGGTTTTCAAAAAATCATTCCGAACAAGATTGGGAAGAAGATGAGGAAATTAACGACTAAATAATAATCTTGAACCCATTCCGGATTCAATAATTTTTCCTTGGTGATATACTAAATTGCCATTCACAAAAGTGGAATCAATTGCACCCTGAAATGTTTTGCCTTCCAGCGGACTCCATCCACATTTATAGAGCAAGTTATCCTTTCTAACTGTATATTCTTTATTCAAATCAAGTAATACCAAATCGGCAAAATATCCTTCGCGAATAAATCCTCTATTCTCAATCTTAAAACAAGTAGCAACATTATGACTCATTTTTTCAACTATTTTTTCGAGAGATATTTTCCCTTTAAAATAAAAATCGAGCATCATCAATAAACTGTGTTGAATTAAGGGTCCACCACCCGGACTTTTTTTATACGATTGCATTTTTTCTTCCAAAGTATGCGGCGCATGATCTGTTGCTATTACATCGAAATGATTATCAAGCAAAGCTTCAAATAATAACGGTTGATGACGTTTATCTTTTACCGCAGGATTCCATCTGATTTTACTTCCAAGTGTTGCATAATCATCGGCATTAAAAAATAAATGATGCACACAAATTTCTGCAGTTAATAGTTTATCTTTTAATGGGATGGTGTTATCAAATAAACCGATTTCTTCCGAACTACTAATATGTAAAATGTGTAAACGCGTATTCCATTTTTTTGCAAGCGCCGCTGCAGACGATGAAGAAATATAACAAGCCTCTTCATTGCGAATTATGGGGTGATAAGATTGTGGAATCCCTTCACCAAACTGTTCTTCTGCTAATTCAAGATTGTGCAAAATGGTTGCTTCGTCTTCGCAGTGTGTTGCAATTAATGTTGGTGCATTTTTAAAAATTGTTTCAAGCGTGGTTTCATCATCTACAAGCATATTGCCTGTAGATGAACCCATAAATATTTTTATACCGCAAACATTTTTTGCATTCGTTTTTAACACTTCCTCTGTATTATCATTACTCACGCCCATATAAAAAGAGTAATTGGCAATAGACTTTTGTGCAGCTAAAACATAACGTTGTTCCAATAATTGCTGCGTAAGCGAAGGGGGATTTACATTCGGCATATCCATAAATGAAGTAACACCGCCGGCAATAGCAGCTCTGCTTTCTGTAAATATTTCTGCTTTATGTGTAAGTCCCGGCTCGCGAAAATGCACTTGATCATCAATTAATCCGGGTAATAAGTACAAACCCTCCGCATTAATTTCATTAACTGCACCATTAATTTGGAGTGAATTTCCAATTTTTTCTATCCTCTCATTATTAATTAATACATCAGCAGAAAATATTTTTCCTTCGTTTACAAGTTGCGCATTTTTAATAATGGTCTTCATAATGTTATTGTATTATTCTACCCAATCAGAAATAAATAAATTCGTATCTCTTGTTTCTCCTGAATTTCTATTACTTGCGAATATCAATTTTTTGCCATCGTAACTAAACATTGGAAATGCATCAAATATGGTATCATAAGTAATTTGTTCTAACCCTGTTCCATCTAAATTAATCATATATAAATTAAACGGAACACGTTTGGTAACATGATTACTCGAAAATATAATTTTTTTTCCTGAAGGATGAAAAAATGGCGCCCAATTAGCTCCACCAAGGTCTGTAATTTGTTTTAAATCGCTGCCATCTGCATTACAAATAAATAACTCCATTGCAATAGGTTTAACAAAACCTTGTTTCAACAAATCCTTGTATTCTTTTTGTGCTTCCGGTGTTTTTGGTCTGCTTGCGCGAAAAATGATTTTACTTGCATCAGGCGAAAAAAATGCACCGCCATCGTAACCCAAAGTATTTGTTAATTGTTTAAGATTTGTGCCATCTAAATCCATAGTCCATAACTCAAGGTCGCCACTTCTATTACTTGTAAATAAAATTTTATCTCCTTTAGGCGAAACTACAGCTTCCGCATCATAAAAATCATTATCGGTTAACTGCTTTAATATATTGCCTTTTAAATCGGCAACATAAATTTCGTAACTCGAATGTACTCCCCACAAATAGCCTTTGCTTCTGTCGGGATCTGGAATACAACTATCTACTTTTGCATGTGTTGAAGCAAAAATTACTTTGTCATTTCCCGGTAAAAAATAACTGCAAGTAGTTCTTCCTGCTCCTGTGCTCAACATGCTATATTCAAATCGCGAATTATCGGTAGGAATTTTTCCATAATAAATCTGATCGCATGGAATATTTTCGTTTGCATTTCTGCGTTGAAACACGATCATGTTATTATCAAAACTAAAATACGCCTCTGCATTATCTCCTCCATAAGTCAGCTGGTGCATATTTGTTAAGTGTTTTTCTTGAGGATATTCCAAGGTATCAGCAAAAGCCGAAGTTTCCGTTTCTATTCCGGTTTTTTCTTTATTTCCACTTTGTTTGCAGCCGGAGTGAAAGGTCATAATTAAACAGGCTACAATTGTAGGATAAAAATAATACTTCATATTTTTTTTAATTTCTGCCACAAAAGTAAGCACAACGCATCATTTTAAAGAGTGAAGAACCGTTTAATCTTTATAAAAACGTAACTTTGCAACATGTTTTCAACTAAATGGATAATTGGTGGAATTGCAGTTATACTGCTTGCTGTGGTCATTTTATTGACAACCAATAATCGCGTATTCAATTTTTCTCACAATAAGGAGCCAGAAACAGATACCTTAGAAATGATGCAAAAACTTACGCCTCAAATCGCCAACCTTTCAAATGAGCTTAAAAAATCGCCTGAAAA
>JBBRGZ010000275.1:0-3611 GCA_038223395.1 Chitinophagales bacterium | reverse complement strand
TCCCAATGCATTTACGCCAAATGAAGACGGCGTAAACGATAATTTTCATATTTTAAATCCCATTTTTTATCCCATTTTTTCCTTCGACATTTACAATCGTTGGGGCCAAAAAGTTTTCGAAACCGAAGACATTCTCACCGGTTGGGACGGCACCTACCAAGCCATTGACCAAGAAATTGGCATGTATGTTTGGTTAGTGACTTACGAAAAATATAACGAACCTGGGAAGGTTTATGCGCTGAAGGGGACTGTTACTTTGTTGAGGTAGGGGGGGAGGGACGTGGGACATGGGACAGGGGGGTTAGTTTGAAAAATATTTTCAATTCCAACTTAATTTTTAATAAGATGGCTCGAAATCATTAAAATGTAAATGGCGAAAAGTAATAATTGGACAAGAGAAGAAACAATCGTAGCCTTTAATGTCTATTGCAAAGTGCCATTTAAAAATAGTAGCAAAACTAATCCAACCATCATAAAATATGCAAATATTATTGGACGCTCACCATCCGCATTAAATATGAAAGTTGGGAATTTCGGGAGATTAGATCCAGAATTAAAAAAACAAGGAATTGTTGGTTTAGTAAACGGAAGTAAACTTGAAGAAGTTATTTGGAATGAATTTAATGGAAATTGGGAAAGATTGGCTTATGAAAGCGAATTATTAATTGCAAAATATTCAAATAAATCAATCGAAGAAACAACACAAATTAATTTAGAAGATTTTAATATCCCATTGGGTAAAGATAGGGAAGCAATAGTAAAACAAAGAGTCCCGACTTGTACCCACTTTTAAATTTAAAAAATAAATTCCTTTAAAATCAATGGTTTCAGCGATATTTTTTTCATTTTTACCGCACTAAGGGGTATAAAATGTTCAAAATACGTGTAGTAACAACAGGCTCAAAATCCAAAGCCTTGCAGGTGGTAAGTTATTATAACAACAAGCGTAAGGTTATAAAGCACTTTGGCTCATGCAAAACAGAAGATGAGCTTACTGAACTAACCAGTATTGCAAATGCATGGATAAGCGATCACAGTGATCAATTATCTCTTTTTAATGATGATAATTCTAGTCCATTGCTACATATTAATCATTGCTCATTTTTAGGGGTTTATTATACTTTATTATATGAAATTTTAGCAGACATTCAACATCAAATTGGATTTGATCAATTAGACCAAAATTTGCTGATAGATTTAACGATTATTAGAATAGTGGAACCTGCCTCAAAACTACGTTCCATTGAATTATTAGACACTTATTTTGGCATTAAACACCAACGTAAAAATTATTACAAATTAGCACCTTATTGGCTCTCATTAAAGTCATCAGTAGAAGCAAAAGTGTTTGATTTTGCAACGCAACAATATGGTTTTAACTGCGAACTTTTATTTTACGATGTTACTACCTTATATTTTGAAAGTTTTGATGATGACCAGCTTCGCAAAAAGGGTTTTTCAAAAGATAGTAAATCTCAGCAAACTCAAATTTTAGTAGCCTTGTTGGTTACAAAAGAAGGATTTCCTATCGGATATGAAATTTTTGCTGGTAATACGTTTGAAGGTCATACAATTATTCCTGTTATTAATAAATTTGTAGCTAATCACAACATAAAACATTTGACTGTCGTAGCAGATGCTGCTATGATTAGTACAGCAAATGTGGCGGCCTTAATTGAACATAAAATTCATTACATAGTAGGTGCAAGGTTAGGCAATTTATCGGCTGAAACAATTGACAAAATTGATAAGGCAATGTTTAAAGAAGATGGCAATAATATTCGTATAAAAACGATGAATGGCAGCCTTATTTGCAGTTATTCTGCAATCAGATACAGAAAGGATAAATATGAGATGGAAAAACAAATTGAAAAGGCCAATCAGATTATTACCCAACCCTCAAAAAACAGAAAAGTAAAATTTACACAAACAGAAAATGAAAAAATAACTTTAAACCAGTCGTTGATTGAGAAAACCACCAAACTACTTGGCATTAAAGGATATTATACGGATGTAGATGAAACCATTGCTAGTAATGAACTCATCATTGGACGATATCACGAACTCTACAAAATAGAACAAGCATTTAGAATATCTAAAAGTGATTTGCAGACAAGACCCATTTTCCATTTTAAAGAGGATCCAATCAAACTGCACATGCTCATTTGCTTTATGGCATTAGCTGTATCTAAACACATCGAACTGAAAACCCAATCCTCGATCAAGAGATTTTTAACAGAGTGTAAAAAGGTAACAGATGCGAGAATGCTTAACGATATAACTGGAAAAGAATTTAAAATAAGGGCTGTAAAAAACAACCATGTAATGGATTTATTGAAAAAATTAACCTCACCGCACTAATTGGTACAAGTCGGGAAAGAGTTAATCAAGCATTTTTCCGTTCAACTATTCTGTCGTCATATAATGTAAGGTGCTGCATAACTGGTTTATCAGTGCCAGATTTTTTAGTCGCAAGTCATATTATTCCATGGTCCAAAGATGTTACAAATAGATTAAATCCCCATAATGGTATATGCCTAAATTCTATTCACGACAAAGCTTTCGATAAAGGGTATATCACTGTAACCTCAGACTATAAAATAAAAGTTTCTAAATTTTTTAAGGCATTTCATAAAGAAGATTCTGTTAAAGATTTATTTTTAAAGTATGACAATCAACCAATAATTTTACCGGACAGGTTTGCTCCTTCAAGAGATTTTTTAAATTATCATCATAATAATATTTTTAAAAAATGAAAACAGACTATATTATAACAGTTTTATTTGGTTCAGACCAAGTCAGAAAATTTCATAATAATGAAATATTTGACGAAGATGAAATAAATCAATACACAAAGACATATTCATTTGCAACTAAAAGGGAGCTTGATGCTTTTGTTCTTGGTATTGAATCTGCAAATGGTTGGTTAGATTTAATTTATTTTGAGGGAATGGAAATTCAGAAAAGCAAAGTTTTGCAAAATAAATTAGCATAATGCTCTATAATTTTTTAGGAGTAGTAAAGTAGAAACAAAAAAGTTTAATTAAAATACTAATTAATTTCATGAAGCATATTGAGGTGGTAGCAGCAGTTATAATTGGCAATAACAAAATATTGTGTATGCAGCGGAATGAAAATAAACTACCTTACATTTCGAAGAAATATGAGTTTCCTGGCGGAAAAATTGAACTAGGTGAATTAAAGGAAGCCGCGATAAAAAGAGAAATTAAAGAGGAGTTGAAAATGGAAATATTTATTGAAAGAGAATTTTTAACCGTTAAACATCAATATCCTGATTTTCATTTAACGATGTATAGTTTTTTATGTACTTGTAAAGATACTACCTTAACATTAACTGAACATATTGACTTTAAGTGGTTAGACAAAATGGATTTACCAAAATTAGACTGGGCTGCGGCTGATCTTCCAATAGTCAATAAATTAGTATCAAATGGAAATATTAAAATAATTGATGCAAACACAACTAAAGTTTTATTAACAGTTCCAATAGTCGATTTCGGCAAAAAATCACAGCAACTTTTTACATTATTAAAATCAACTAAAGGAAGCAGTTTTTCTTTTCCCGACATAGAAAATTTTATAAATAGTAT
>JBBRGZ010000274.1:0-3651 GCA_038223395.1 Chitinophagales bacterium | reverse complement strand
AAGGATTGCACGACACAGCAAAATGCGTAGTCAAAACCAAAGATTCCACTTATGAAGACATGGAATGGGGACGAACAAACGCTCAAACAGCAGTTTTATTCGGAAAAGTAAAAGTAAGCGACTTAGGAGAGATTCTGGATTTTATTCCATTGTTTCACCGATGTGAAGATTTTTACACCAATTAAAATTTATAGTCTATTTAAAAATTAATCAACCATATGCGAAAAAAGAGTTTATTATTTATCCTGAGTATTTTATCACTTTCTGTTTTTGCTCAAAATGCATCTAATTACAATGGCTTATCAATTTCTACAGGAAATATACATCCCGACGGGCCAAATTTTGGTGTAGCATTGCAAAAACAACTTATTCAAGTAAGAGAATTTGACACACTTGTAAAGTATGATATTCTTTACGAATTAAAAAATACTTCAGCTTCTTTTTGCACTGTAAATACAGTAATGCCGCTCAATATTTATTTCAACGAATTTGAATATGGTAAAAGAGCTGAATTACTCGACAGAATGGCAACTATTCCAACCTTTGCCGATTTATTTACTGTGCAAGACAGAGGATTAGATATGCGCGAACAAATTCGCGAGAACTTTCAAAAACGGTTGTTTGTACGCAAATATATTAGTATAGACAATTTGAAAGCAATGGGCATTCAATTGGATTTATTTAGAAATAACGTGCGTATTAATATTAAAAAAATACTATGCGAAATTAGGTTTGTTGACGAAACACCTTTGTACGCTCCAAAAAATACAGAAGTTTTAAAATTGGAAATAAAATTTATGATGGACATGAATTTTACACCTGATGAACAAACTACAATTATGGCATTTATTACTTTGCCGGCAATGCAAGCAGGAATCGAAAGAGAAGAAACATATTCTCCCTACCAATTAGGTTACGAAAAAAATTGGGCGGGTAAAGTTGATGCATTGTATTTAGAGCACGACTTATTTAATGTAACGCCAATTTTACCTTCTCGTTTTATTAATTACGATGTGCAAACAAGTGGCGACAGGAGTGAGGTATTAGTATTTAAAGATATGACTTATACTACGAAAGACAGAATTGCTTTTTTCGATATTAGAGGAACAAATCAATGTAACAATAATAAATTATTTACTGAGCAATTATTAATACCATCTGCAGTAACAAATATTAATGCTTCGAGTTGGGTTAAAACAGAATTAGAAATGCCCAAAAGGTTTTATGCATCTACTTCTTTAGTTGCATTTTCTGATTCAATTGCCGAATACCAAACAGGTAACCCAACAGGTTTTGATGTATTTACAAAAGGTATTAAAGATGTAAAATATAACAACGGAAATTTGAACGACCTCGTTAAAAATGAATGCAAAAACAATCAGCCTTCAGTAGTTTTTAAAGAATCCGGTAATCCCGCATTTGCTTTTGATATTGCAGATTATTTTTTTGATGATTCTACTTATTTAGATGTTGAAAATTTAGGTCGCCAAACATGTTGGTGCGAAGGTGTACCAGGAGCAGGCGTTAATGAATACATTGAGTTTGAATTAAAGCAACCTGCACGATCAATTAAAATTTATAATGGAAATCAAATCAGTAGAGGCGTGTTTGATGCTTCTTCAAAAGCAGATATTATTGTTATCGAAAATATGGATGGCAATACAATTAATCCGAATGGCGCAAAAAAATCGCTATATAGAAGTTCCATTATTGACCTTACTATTTTAAATGTATACGAATTAAAATTACCGGCAGGAAAGTATAGAATTACAATTGAAGAAATTGATAAAGGAACTACTGCTGTTACATGTTTTTCGACAATTATGTTCGACTTTATTTTAGAAGACGAATGGTTTCAGCGTTCTGTTGGCATGTTGGGGTCTTATATTAATAAGAATTAATTACCAATTTGAAGGCAAATTGGTTTGTAAAAACAAGAAGTTAATTTTCGAGATTCGAAATTTAATAAATAGCTTTAGAAGTTTTGTATATTAGTAGGGGACAGTGGGGACGTGAGAGGCATTGATGCGTTATGGTAAACAAAGGGAAACGCCGCAGCAGTGTCTCTTCTTCAAATAAAATCAATTAAACCTGAAGGACGCTGCTGCTACTTAAGTGCATTTCGGAGTTAAAAAAACAATTATAAAAAAAAGAGGTAAATCGGAATTTTTCCTGTTTACCTCTTTTTGTAATTTATTACAATACAGAATAATATCTTCTAAATTTATTTAGAATTATCTTCTGTTTCTTTTTCATTTTTCGATTCTATTAACATCACTTCAGTTTGATGATGAATAGATTCTTTGTGAACTGCATGAAACAATTCTTTAATAAATTTTTGTGTTAGATGTTTTCTTTCACCTGTTTCCAATCTACTTTCCAAAATTTCTGTCCAGCGACTTGGTTGAACAATTGCGAGATTGTTTTCTCTTTTATAATCGGCAATTTCGCGCACAACATCCATGCGTTCGCTTAATAATTCGAGTAGGTAATTATCGAGACTATCAATTTTACCCCTTAATATTTCCAATTGATTTTCTGCAAATGGATTTTGTTCAAGCGATTCTCTTGTATGTAAAATGGAAATCATTTCACCAAAAGCTTCTGGAGTTATTTGTTGTTTTGCATCGCTCAATGCTTTGTCGGGATTGATATGCGATTCTAGATGAATACCTTCAAATCCAATGTCCAACGCTGTTTGCGCCACCTCCCTTAGTAACTCACGATTGCCACAAATGTGGCTAGGGTCGCAGATAATAGGAAGTTCAGGAAAGCGGCGCTTGAGTTCAATTGGTATGTTCCAGCGTGGTATATTCCGGTATTTTGATTTTTCGTGTGTTGAAAATCCACGGTGAATAGCAGCTAATTTGGTGATACCCGAACGATTTAAACGCTCGAAAGCTCCAATCCATAGTTCTAGATCAGGGTTGATGGGATTTTTAACCAAAACCGGAATATCTACACCTTGCAGAGCGTCACAAATCTCTTGCACGGCGAAAGGGTTTACAGTTGTGCGGGCACCAATCCATAAAATATCGATTCCCATGCGCAACGCTTCATATACATGTTTTACATTGGCAACTTCGGTAGCCACAGGCTTTCCTATTTCGTTGCCGGCTTCTTTCAGCCACTTGAGCCCTACACTGCCAATTCCTTCAAAAGAATTTGGTCGAGTGCGAGGTTTCCAAATACCTCCACGCAAAATATCAAAGGGATATTTACTCAATAATCGGGCAGTTTCTTTAACCTGCTCCTCCGTTTCTACACTACATGGCCCCGCCATTATAAAGGGAGACCCAAAGTTGTATCCCCATTCTGATACTGGGGTGATAATCAAATCCTTACTCATACTATTTATTGTTAATTATATTATATGTTGATAGCGTGTTGACAAAGTAACATCATTTTTATTAAACTTACATTATCCCATCACTTTTACACCCGGCGGATAGACACCTAAAATTCTTGTATCCACCTGATTTTCCTGCATTTTAAGGATAATATTATCAATTTGAGAATTATTTATTACGCCTGTCTCTAAATACACATTTTCACCTACCACCCTGTTAAAAGGCGTATCTTTTGTATCCAAAATTGCCCTCAAAAGTTGTAATGCGGAATCCTTCTCCGTTGATTTCAGCAGTAAAGATG
>JBBRGZ010000273.1:0-3684 GCA_038223395.1 Chitinophagales bacterium | reverse complement strand
CTACATAAGAGGCATTACTTTTTGGAGATGTTGCTAAATAAATAACCGTTTGCGCGAGTGTTAATCTACATTCGGGATAACCTAACATAGTTACTGCTTGGAAACAATTGGTTGCTAATAAAAGTGCATTAGGATTTGCATTACCAATATCCTCACTTGCTAAAATGAGCATTCTACGCGCAATAAATTTTGGGTCTTCACCGCCTTCTATCATACGCACCAAATAATATATTGCAGCATTCGGGTCGCTACCACGCATACTTTTTATAAATGCAGAAATAATATCATAATGTAGCTCGCCGTTTTTATCGTAAGAAACAACTTTTTTTTGGGCGAGATTTTTAACCAATGCATCATTTATTACGAGTGGTTCATCTATTGTTGACTCTTCAATTAATTCGAGCAGGTTTAATAATTTGCGTGCATCACCCCCACTTAAACGCAATAGTGCTTCGTCTTCTTCTATT
Organism: Chitinophagales bacterium; assembly: GCA_038223395.1. Taxonomy (GTDB): domain Bacteria; phylum Bacteroidota; class Bacteroidia; order Chitinophagales; family BACL12; genus UBA7236. Next base: position 3,217 of record JBBRGZ010000273.1, on the reverse strand, counting down.
ACAATTTTTCTTTTAGATAATATTTCATCTTGCGTAATTGCACGCTGAATTAGCTGCTGTAAATCTGCTTTAGAAAATTCTTGTAAAACATACACTTGACTTCTGGATAACAAGGCAGAAATGACCTCAAAAGAAGGGTTTTCTGTTGTTGCTCCTATTAATAAAATGCTACCTTTTTCCACTGCACCTAAAAGCGAATCTTGTTGTGCTTTATTAAAGCGATGTATTTCATCAATAAATAAGACTATTTTTCCTGTGCGTTCTGCTTTATCTATTACTTCGCGCACATCTTTTACGCCAGATGATACAGCACTTAATGAAAAAAACGGAAGGTTAGCAGACTTTGCAATAATATTTGCGAGAGTTGTTTTTCCCACGCCGGGAGGCCCCCAAAAAATCATGGAAACGAGTTTACCACTGCTAATCATTTTGCGCAGAACTTGCCCTTCGCCAACTAAATGTTGCTGACCAACAAATTGGTCGAGGTTTTTTGGGCGCAGTCTTTCAGCAAGTGGAATGGCATCAAATAACATGCTGTAAAATTAGCAGAAAATGTTATCAGCGCAGCAGAAAAGCGCATTAGAATTAAAGATGGAAATTAAATATCCCCTTACTATTTTTTGTAAGAATTAAAAATTACTCTTATCAGTTGCCATAACGATTCGTACATGATTTTTTGCGCCTATTTGCAAAACATCCACTAAATCTTGAATGGTAAGTGTGGCATCGGCGCGTAAAACAACAACCTTATCTTCCGAGCTTGCAGTGGCTAAATTGAGTTCTTGTTCTAATAATGCGAAGGGTACTTCATTATCTCCAATAAAATATTGTTTATTGGCATTTACGGTGAGTGTAATATCTTGTTTACTATAAGTATCTGTAGTGCCGCTTTTAGGCAGTAATACTTTAATTACATTTGGATTTGCGAGCGTAGAAATAATGAGAAAGAATAACATCAGGAAAAACATGATGTCGTTCATCGTTGCTGAAAATACTTCCAACTCGTAATGTTTTTTCCTTCCTATTTTCATTATTCCTTAGTATTAATTATACGAATAAAATCAAATGCAGCGCGTTGTAATTTGAGTGCAAAACGTTCGACCTTCATTGTTAAAATATTAAATGCACCATAAGCAATAATACCAGTTAACAACCCGAATCCTGAGGTAATCATTTTCTGATATAAACCTGCAGAAATTACGCTTATACTAATATCGTTTGTTGTTGAAATATCATAAAATATTTTAATAACACCACCAATTGTTCCAATAAATCCGAGCATGGGTGCAATACCTGCAACAATGCGCAAAACACCCATGTGTTTTTCCATTTCCATGATTTCGATATTGGATGCAGTTTCTAAACCGGATTCCACTTCATTCATCGGACTACCTACCATATCTAAACCTGTGTCAACGACTCTTGCAATTGAAGTATTTACATTTGAAACATAACTTTTAGCCGATTTTAAATTACCTAAAACCAACTGATCCTTTACTTGAGGAATAAGTCTATCATCAATTTTAGATTGACCATTTATTGTAATAAATTTATATACCCAAACATAAATTGTAATTACAAGTAAAATTGCAATTGGCACCATAACAGGTCCGCCCTTAGCAAGTAAATCGAACCAACGCAAACGCTCGTGAGTTACTTCAGGTGTTGTTCCTAGTGTAGAAACTGCTGTTTCCTGTATTTGCAGAATGAATGATAATACCATAGTATCTTTTTAGATAATTGAAATAATTTAGATAGCCTAAATTTAAAATACAAATAAACGACGAAAAAGAGTAGCGTGTTTGACTATAGCGTATTACTTATGCGTTAATTAATGTGAGATGTATAGTTTAATAAACATTTAAACCTGCACGGTTTCTTTACATGAGTTATAAATACGAAATATCGTTTAAAATTATTGTACGAAAGTAAATTAATTTGTTAAACCTTATTCAATAAACAATTCGGGATTCTCAATTCTTTTGACAATACCTTGTTCTATGTCGGGCAAACTGTCGAATAAATCGAGACAAGATTCAATTACAAAATAATTCATTTGAAATTTATCTTTTATATAAGGTGTATCTAATATTTTTTCAGGTGCATAATCTAATCTTTTGGAAGGAATACCTGACTTGAGACAATAAATACTTTCGCCTTGCGAAGATAAAATTCCTGAACCATAAATACGCAATAAACCATTATCGCGAATTAAACCGAACTCAACGGTATACCAATAAATACGAGAAATGAGCTCAACTGCAATTGGGTTGTCGATATAACTCAATGCAATTTTACTTAAACCGTATAAATAAGCACAATAGGTTTTATTGGTAAGCAACGGTAAGTGTGCAAACACATCGTGAAACATATCGGGCTCTTCCAAATAATCGAGTTGTTCCATAGTGCGCAACCAAGTGCTTGCAGGAAATTTTCTGTTTTTTAATAATTCGAAAAATTCTTTGTTGCCAATTAACCCCGGAACAACTACTGCGTTCCAACCAGTAATTGTATCTAATCTGATATTAAATTCATCGAATTTCGGAATTGCATCTGCTGTAAAATGAATGGTATTAATGCCATCCATAAATACCTGTGCAGCTCTATCTTTTAACAATGCCATTTGCCTGTCGAATAAAATTTCCCAAACCTTAAAATGTTCGGGAGTATACTGACTATAATCTTGTTCTAATTTTTCAACAATCAAATTTTCCATACGAAAGGCTTCTATTATGATTTTATAAACGCTAATTTACTTAAAAAAATGCAGTTGAGCGTAATTTTTTTGTCAAGAAAGGCAGGTATAAACATTATACCAACAAGTTGAGTCAAACTTAATAATTTAAGGCATATCGCAATGGGCTATAACCTTGCTACTTATAAATAAACACTACTTGATAATCACCTCTTTAACAATAACCTCTCCAAGCTCATCATTAATTCGGGTTGCGATGCTTTCTTTACTGAATTTAAGGTCTTGTTTGAGCGGTGCAGATTCTATATTTATTGTAAGCACACCTTTATACAAACGCATGCCTGTTGTGTAATTTTTGATACTTTTTCCCATTATGGTTTCCCATATTTCTTTAATGCGGACTTCTGCAATTTTTTCATCCAAATGATAACTTTTGAATAACATTTTAATTGCCTTTCCTATCTCCTGTTGATTATCTTTTTTCACACTATAAATTTAGTGAATATTATTTTGTTTTACGTT
>JBBRGZ010000272.1:0-3714 GCA_038223395.1 Chitinophagales bacterium | reverse complement strand
CCGAAAAGGAGAAAATAGCAATTCGCGACCTCAGCTTGGAAGAACTTACTGAAAAAGTAGTTGCTTTAGGCGATAAAAAGTTCAGAGCCAAACAAATACATGAATGGCTTTGGCAAAAAAGTGTGCGCAGTTTTGACGAAATGAGCAATCTTTCCAAAGAATTACGCACTCAATTGGGGGATACTTTTGAAATTCTTCCCCTACAAATCGACTTTGAACAAAAAAGTAGCGATGGCACGGTTAAGTGTCGTTTTAAATTACACGATGGTCATTTTGTTGAAGGTGTGCTCATTCCAACCAAGCACCGAATGACTGCTTGCGTGTCGAGTCAGGTGGGATGTAATTTGGGTTGTACTTTTTGTGCAACCGGTTTTATTAAAACGAAACGCAATTTACAACCTCACGAAATTTATGATCAGGTTGTTTTATTAAATGCCATTGCATTAAAAAATCACGAGCAACCTTTAAGCAATATTGTTTTTATGGGCATGGGCGAACCGCTTCTCAATTATAAAAATGTGTTGGAAGCGATTCAAAAAATAACAACAGAAGAAGGATTAAATATTTCGGCAAAACGCATTACTGTTTCTACCGCCGGCTTGGCAAAAATGATTAAAAAATTGGGCGATGATGATGTTAAATTTAATCTTGCACTTTCGCTTCACGCAGCCGACGATATTAAACGCAGTAAATTAATGCCTGTTAACGATGCCAATAATTTAGATGATCTTGTTGAAGCACTTAATTATTTCTATCAAAAAACAGGAAACACCATTACCTTTGAATATATTTTATTTGATGGCATTAATGAAAGCATGGAAGACGCAAGAAATTTAGTTGCTTTATGCAAACGTGTTCCTGCAAAAGTAAATATTATTGAATATAATAGTATTCAGGAAGCCGATTTTCATAAATCAAAAGAAGAACAAAGAGAACAATTTATTAATTACTTACAACAACATAAAGTAGTAGCAGTTGTGCGCAGAAGTCGCGGTAAAGATATTGATGCCGCCTGTGGTCAACTTGCAAATAAATAATAAAAATAAAATGAAAAATAAATTCAATATACTTTTTTTATTGGGATGTTGTTTTTCGCTCATTGCAATAATTTCTTCTTGCGATAAAGAATACACCTGCAATTGTATGCAGCATGTTACCGGAGGATACGATACCACATTTACATTAGCCGGCGAAGGAAGAAACGGAAAAACTACCTGCGATGCATTTGATTCTGAAACTACAGATTTCGGCATTACAAAAACTGTTGATTGCGAACCCTATTAAGTTATTACTTATAGCATGAAATTGAACTTAAAAGCTATCCTCTTTCACAGCATTAAAACATTAATTGGACTGGTTTTTATTTTTTCGGCTATTGCAAAATTAATTGCAGTAGATGCATTTGAGTTATATATTTTTAGTCTGCATTGGTTTACATTTAATTTTTCTGCAGTAGTAGCGCGATTAATGATAAGCACAGAAATGCTGCTCGGAATTTTACTCATTTTTCAAATACATTACAAAATTGTTTGGCGCATTACTTTTGGTTTATTACTGTTGTTTTCCGGATTTTTAGTGTTTCAAATCTTGCGGGGAGAATCAGAAAATTGTCAGTGTTTCGGCGAATTACTCAAATTAAATCCTGTCGAATCTTTAATAAAAAATAGTATTCTTTTAATATTATTACTTACTATCAGAAAAGAAAAACCTTTTAGAATACAATACGCTTCGCATATTTTTTTGTTTGCGGGTGTATTTTCACTTTGTTTGCCGGCTGTGATATCACGTCCCGATTTTTTAATGGATTGGTCGGACCCCGGAGCATTAACAATGGAAACAATTTCGGAGCGCATTAAAGAAAACGACGTGTTGGATACATTGCAACTCGAAAATAAAAAACAACTACTTTGCTTTTTCAGTGTAAACTGTCCTTATTGCAAGCACGCAGTAAATAAAATTTCTGTTATTGCAGATAAATATCAATTACAAAATTCCATAACCTGTGTTTTCACCGGCGATGAATCCTTGTTAAATACATTTTGGGAAGAAGGAAACTCACAACCGTTTCAATATACTTTTTTACCCCTCAAACAATTTTTCTTCATTGCAGGACCAGTAGTTCCGAGCATCTATTTAATCGACCACGGCAAGGTGGTAAAACAATATAATTACCGAAGTATAAATGAAAAGGAAATACGAGAATTTTTGGAGGAGGAGGGATGAAGGGATTTTCAATTTGGTAATTTCCAATTTGGTAATTTAAGGAGATTTTCAATCAGGTAATTTCCAATCTGGTAATTTGAAAGGATTTTCAATGAGGTCATTTCCAATCTTGTAATTTAAATATGGAATATAAAATTGAGGTTTTCTTACTACTAAATTGCATCCGATAAAAATTAAATGCAACAATATACTCCCAAAAATCCCTTGATAAATTTAAATATAGTATTACAATTATATACCCTTCGAAAATCACTCTCACCACTGACCACTGACCCTTGACCATTGACCACTGAACACTGACCCTTGAGCATTGACCTTTGACCCTTGACCACTGACCTTTGACCTTCCACCAAAAAAGGCCATCCCCTTTCGCGACGGCCTTCAAAAAATTATAACAAACAAGATTAAATTAATTCCGCACTTTCGGCAACTACTTCTTTTACTTCGGGAACCATACGTTTAAGCAAACCTTCAATTCCAGATTTTAAAGTAACGGTAGACGACGGACAACCACTGCAAGAACCTTGCATCATTAAAGTAACAACGCCATCGTCGAAAGATTTGAATTGAATAGCGCCGCCATCCATTTCAACTGCCGGTTTAACATACTGATCGAGCATTTGTTTTATTTTGGTAATAATGGCGTCTCCGTCCATTTCGCCACTAATATTGTCAACCTCAGGAATTTCTCCAACTACGGTTTTTCCTTCGCTTACAAAGTTTTTAATGCTTTCGCTGATGCTTGATTTCACTTCAAACCAGTCAGTTTCAGCGTCTTTGCGCACGGTAACAAAATTATTCATGATAAAAACACCCTTTATAAAGTCAAATGTGCTGAATAATTCTTCCGCCAATGGCGCATAACTCACATCATCCCCACGGTCAAAATCAACGCTTTGGCCTGTAAGCAGCATTTTGTTCATTACAAACTTAAGGCTGTCGGGGTTTGGAGTGCCCTCTGTATATATGCTTACAATAAAATTGCTCATAATCTTTTCTTTAATTGCAAAGGTATAAACTAATGGGGGGAGAAAAAAGTTCGAAATTCTGGGTTATGTGTTCTGGGTTATGTGTTCTGGGTTATGTGTTCTGGGTTCTGGGTTCTGGGTTCTGGGTTACCCACACCGCGGTTGGAGTCCTCGCCAATCCGCACGAATCATCAGGGACACACCGCGTTTGGTTCATTACTCCTTTCTCATTCTTCTTGAACACCAAAATGAAAACGTTTTATCAGTAATGAGTAATGAGAAATGAGTTTTGTTCGGGAGCGGAATTAAATTTTGAAATCCTTTTATTACAATCAAATATCCGTTTGATAATTAAGTGATATGCTTACTCAGAATATACTCATTTCTCATCACTCATTATTCATTCTCCGAAGTCACCAAAATGAAAACGTTTTATCAGTAATGAGTAATGAGAAATGAGTTTTGTTCAGTAGCGGAATTAAATTTTGAAATCCTTTTATTACAATCAAATATCCGTTTGATA